>NZ_JBEEAB010000083.1:0-911 GCF_040120725.1 Actinopolymorpha sp. B9G3
ACGGCTGGGGTTGCGCAGGAGGCGTCGAGGGGTCGGGTCGCGCCGAGTGGTGGGCTCGCTCCGCGCAGGGGGGCGCGTCCGGGTCGTCGTGGTGTCGGGCGGACCGTGCTCTACGTGGTGCTCGTCCTTGGTGCGGTGCCGACGATGCTGCCGTTCGTCTGGTTGATCCGCAGCGCGCTGATGGGTGACAACCAGATCTTCATCGCACCCCCGGAGTGGATTCCGAACCCCTTCGAGTGGGCCAACTTCTCCGGCGCACTCACCGCGCAGCCGTTCGCCCGGTACTTCCTCAACACGATGATCATCGAGGTCTTCACGGTGATCGGCACCGTTTTGACCTGCGCGGTCGCGGGGTTCAGTTTCGCACGGCTGCGGTGGCGGGGACGCAACGTCGTCTTCGCGGTTCTGCTCAGCAGTGTGATGCTGCCGTATGCCGTGACGCTGATCCCGACCTTCGTCATGTGGCGGACTCTCGGCGCGTTGGACACGTTCGTGCCGCTCACGGTCCCGGCGTTCTTCGGCGGCGCGGGTGGTGGCGTGTTCAGTATCTTCCTGCTGCGGCAGTTCTTCCTGACGATTCCGTTCGAACTCGACGAGGCGGCCTACATCGACGGCGCGTCGCCGTGGAAGGTCTTCTGGACGATCATCCTGCCGCTCTCGAGGCCAGCCCTGGTCGTGGTGACGATCTTCACGTTCATCGGGACGTGGAACGACTTCCTCAACCCGTTGCTCTACCTGAGCAGCGAGGAGAACTACACACTCGCGCTCGGCCTGGCGTCGTTCCAGAGCGTCTACACCGCGCAGTGGGGCTACCTGATGGCCGCATCCGCGGCGGTGATCGCACCCATCATCGCCCTGTTCTTCTTCCTCCAACGCTACTTCATCGAAGGCGTCACGCTGACCGGTATCAA
>NZ_JBEEAB010000084.1:0-826 GCF_040120725.1 Actinopolymorpha sp. B9G3
GCGGTGGTCGCAACACGGCTGCTTGTTGCGGGTGAGCGTAGCGGTCGGCAGATTTGGCAGAAAAGGCTTAGGCGGTTGGCAAGTGGAGGGGTCGTGGCCGCCCGATCGGCGATGTTGAGGGGAAGGTCTCGCCGTCAAGGGCGCCTTGCGGCGTCGCTGGCGCGATGGGGCTGCGCCCCCACCCTTGACTGCGAGCCCTACCCCTTTTGGCCAGCTGGCTATCGGGGCGGCCACTCCCGGTGTGGCGCACCACCCCCGCCGTTATGTCTGCAGCAGCGGGCCGATCAGTTCGTCGGGCTTGGCGTAGCCGTGCCTCTTACGGGGCCGGTCGTTCAGCTCTGCGGCGATCCAGTCCAGGTCGGCCTGGCTGTGCACGGACAGGTCAGTCCCCTTGGGAAGGTACTGGCGCAGCAGGCCGTTCGTGTTCTCGTTCGACCCGCGCTGCCAGGGCTTGTGCGGGTCGCAGAAGAAGATCTCGATGTCTGCACGATGCTGACCTGTTTCCAGTCGCGCATCTCTGGTCCCTGGTCCCAGGTCAGCGAGCGGCGCAGCAGTTGGGGAAGGGTTTGGATTTTCGCGGCCAACGCCGGGGCGACCTGCTCGGGCTTGTATCCCTCGGGCAGGTGCAGCAACATCACATAGCCGGTGGTCCGCTCGACCAGGGTCCCGATCGCAGTCGCGTTGTTCTTACCAATGATCAGTCGGGTAGCGGGGACGCATTGCTGCGTCCCCGCCCCCTCAGAACCGTGCGTGCAGCTGTTCACCGCACACGGCTCAAGCGGGCCCCGTTGGGCTCGCGGGCTGGAGAAGCTGCGGGATTGGTCGA
>NZ_JBEEAB010000085.1:0-855 GCF_040120725.1 Actinopolymorpha sp. B9G3
GTCGCCCGGCTGCCTGAGGTGCCTTGCGATTGGCTCGAGCAGGACGCGCCCGAGCGGGATCCTGCCTCGCCTCCAGCGCTGGGACGGCCACGGTGAGGTGGATCGTGACGGTGTCCCCGTCGGCGAGGCCCCTAGGCTTGCGCACCGAGTCCCTTATCGGGAGGACGTAACGTCCGTCCTTGTGCCACATCGATGTCGCCCACTCGACATCGCCGATCCGCGCCTGTACCCGGAGCATTCCCCGGTGATAGCTGGTGCCGGACGTCGCCACTTTCAGCTGGAGGCTCTGCTCCTCAGGCACCGCAACGAAGTAGTACGGCGCCGGACCCCGCCACTGAAATATCTCGCCGCTGAACTCAACCTCCAGGCGGCCATCGCCTGTACGCATCTCCGGCGCTGATGACTGGCGGCGCAACGCAGTGGTGAACTTCTCGCCCTCGCGTGCCGCAGCGCGGGCGTTCCGGGCCCTGGATGTTTGCTTCTTCGGCATCTCGGACTCTCTCCCAACGGGCCCACGCTCCGCAGGTCGACGACCTCGTTGTCGCTGCGGCTGGCCATGCTCAGACTCCTTCGGCAGCGCGCCCCTGGCCGCCGGTGATTCGGTCCAGATCCCGCACGGCGTAGCGCTGGTGTTCCCACTCCTCCTCCAGGATCGTGTGCAGACAGGACAACACGGTCTCCTCCCAGTCGGGAGCGTTGGGGTCCGACCTCTTGCCGCCCAGATCTTCTGCGGTCACGGTCGCGAGGAAATCGGTCACCATCGCGACGCGGCTGGACCGAGCCTCCAGCACCTCCGAGTAGGTCGGAGTCTCGGTGGACTCGGGCAGCCCGGCGAGGGCGAGTGGATGGCTCGGA
>NZ_JBEEAB010000086.1:0-804 GCF_040120725.1 Actinopolymorpha sp. B9G3
GCTTGCCGAGCTGGTCAAGCAAGGCAAGCTTCCGGAGCTGTCGAAGCGGCTGCCGCCGGATCCGGTGGTCGTCCAGCCGCTGGACCGTTTGGGCACGTACGGCGGCCAGTGGCGGTTGACGACCCAGGCGAGCGGCTACGGCACCGGCGCCACCCAGTACCAGCTCTGCGGCTACGAAAACCTCGTGCGTTGGGATCCGACGTTCAAGAAGATCATTGGGAATGTTGCCGACAGCTGGGAGATCGGGGCGGACGGCAAGGAGTACACGTTCAAGCTGCATCCGGGCCTCAAGTGGTCGGACGGGCATCCCTTCACCGCCGATGACGTGGTCTTCGCCGTCGAGGACGTGCTCAACAACACCGAACTCACTCCGGTTCCCGACGCGTACTTTGGCGGGGCGACGGCGGAGAAGATCGACGACTTCACCGTCAAGTTGTCCTGGGACAATCCCAAAGGTCTCGTGCTCACGTATATGGCGACCCGATCAGGTTTGGTCTTCACCTCCAATCCGAAGCACTACATGACGCAGTTCCACAAGAAGTACACACCCGACGTCGAGGCGCTGGCAAAGAGCCAGAAATTCGACGAGTGGATTGCCCTGTACCAGCAAAGGGGCGGTGACTTCAGCTTCGGATCCAACCCCGAGAAGCCATCGATCTATCCATGGTTGCTCAAGACCAACACGAAGACCCAGGTAACGGTTGAGCGCAATCCGTACTACTGGAAGGTGGATCCAGAGGGCAGCCAACTTCCCTACATGGACGGCATGGTGTGGTCGGTGGTCACCGACCCAGAGGTATCGCT
>NZ_JBEEAB010000087.1:0-815 GCF_040120725.1 Actinopolymorpha sp. B9G3
ACGAGTACGGCGGGTTGGTCGGCAGATAGTTGTAGGGGTTGGCCAGGATGACCGCGTCCAGCCCACCCTCGCCCTGCCAGACCGCGGCGTCATGGCTGTTGGCTTCGCCGCGGGTCACGGCCAGTTCGGCGCTGACGCTGTTGACCTTGGCGTCGATGCCAACGTCCTTCCAGTTGCCGACGACAAGCTGCATCGTATCGACCCAGACGGTGATGTCGCTGCGTACGTCGACCTGAAAAGTAATCGGCTTGCCGTCAGGGCCGAGCCGGATCCCGTCTGCACTTTTCTTCGGGTAGGCCTTGTCCAGGTATTCGTTCGCCTGGTCCACGTCGTAGTCGAGGTACTGGGTCGCCATCTGTTCGTCGTAATAAGTGGATTCCTTTCGCGGCGCGATCTGCCACGGCTCGGCCTGCCGCTGCATCACCGCGTTGATGATGTCCTTCCGGTTGATCGCGTACGACAGTCCGATGCGAAAGTCCTTGTTGTTGATGATCTCCCGCATCACCGGGTTCTTGTGGGTCAGGTTCAGGTAGACCGCGACCTGGCTGGTCAGCGCTGGAATCGCGTCGAAGAAGCGGTAGCCTCCCTCCTGCCGACCATCGGCCAGGACCGGCTTGTTGACCGGCTCGTCGAAGGCAAAGTCGACCTCGCCATTGGTCGCCTTCAGTAGCGATACCTCTGGGTCGGTGACCACCGACCACACCATGCCGTCCATGTAGGGAAGTTGGCTGCCCTCTGGATCCACCTTCCAGTAGTACGGATTGCGCTCAACCGTTACCTGGGTCTTCGTGTTGGTCTTGAGCAACCATTGTTGG
>NZ_JBEEAB010000088.1:0-711 GCF_040120725.1 Actinopolymorpha sp. B9G3
CCCGGAGAACCGGCGAACACAGCGCCGTTAACCACGCACACCCACATCAAAAACCAGCCACCAACACAGAGATCAACACCGCCACCCCGCACCACCACCAGGCACGTGAAAGATCGAGGCTAGTGCCACCTGTCCGCTCTCGTCTGCTGAGGTCGTGCCGATCGGTATGGGCGGGCGGCAGTTGTTGAGGCGAGCGCTGCTAGAAGTCGATGCGCATGAGGATGCGCCTGGTGGTGGGTCTGCTGACCTCGACGAAGCCGGCGGCGGTGAAGACGGCGGGGGTACCGACGTGAAAGACCTCGGTGCTGTGGGGATAGCCCTCCAGGGCGCGGGCGCCGCGTTGTCGGGCGAAGTCGACGGCGGCGCGGGCGAGTGCCCGGCTGATGCCGCGGCGTCGGAAGCCGGCCCTAGTGACGAAGCACGTCACCGCCCACACGCTGTCATCGGTCTTGTCTTCGGTTCGACCGGCCCAGGGGACGGGGCAGTGGCTTAACAGGCGCGGGTTGGACGGTCGCGGGTCGACCGCGCACCAGCCGACCGGCTCACCGTCGAGGTAGGCGACCAGGCCGGTCGTCTGAGCCGAATCCGGCTGTCCGCAGGCGGTCTGTTCTCGGAGCCGGGAGGCGAGTCCGTCGGCACCAACCGTGGCCCAACCCTCCTTAGGCCGCATCTTGTACCGCTGGCACCAGTCTCTGGCCGGAGCACCGCGGG
>NZ_JBEEAB010000089.1:0-690 GCF_040120725.1 Actinopolymorpha sp. B9G3
GCCTGTGGTGGGGCCAGCTCGGTGTGAACTACCGGTCGAGCGACTTCCGGCTCGGCGAGGTTGTCGACCCGGAGAAGCCGACGTTCGAGAAGCCGTTGTACGAGGAGTCCCAGAAGTACTACAACCTCCGCCAGGACCGGAGCGTTCAGCTCCCGCCCGTGTACATGAACGAGGAGCAGGCGGCGCAAGCGGGTGAGCTCGTCACCGCGATCGAGAACCACGTGGTCCAGCACGAGGCGAAGTTCACGATGGGTCAGCTCGACATCAACGACGACGCCGAGTGGCAGAAGTACGTCGACACCTTCGACCGGATGGGTCTGGCGAACTACCTGAATGCCTACCAGGCGGCCTACGAGGCGAAGTACGCCTGACGCGAGTAGGACCGACGACCGAAACAACAAACGAAAGAGCCGGCGAGGAGGGACGACGTGGCCGTCACGACAGTCCGGACAGTCCGGATCAGGGAGACCCGGTCCGATCGGATCTTCACGATTTCGAACTACGTCGTGCTGACGTTGTTCCTTCTCGCCGTGCTCTATCCCCTGGTATTCATCCTGTCCGCTTCGATGAGTGATCCGCTCGCGGTGTCGTCAGGGCGGGTCTGGTTATGGCCGGTCGACTTCAACTTCACCGGCTACCAGGCCGTCGTCGAGTACCGATCGATCGTGCGGGGATTCCTCAACTCCGTCT
>NZ_JBEEAB010000009.1:0-287824 GCF_040120725.1 Actinopolymorpha sp. B9G3
TCGAGCTTCGCACCACGCCGTTACCGACATCGCACGTCAAGGGCGGGGACGGGCCATACGGACACAGACCCGGGACCACACCAACGGCATCAGCCGCCTCTCCAACCAGTCAGCCCACTCAAACTCGTGCAGCATCGTGTCGCACGGTCGCCTTCCCAATGCCCGGCCTGCAGTTTGGTCTCGACCTCGGCCGGTCGCTGGTCGATCATGGTCATGTCACGCACCGCCGCACCGTGTCCGGACCGGGTCAGCCAGCGTGACTTGCGGATCCGTCGGCCAGTGCGAAGCTTGCGGCAGTAGCGCTTGTGCAGGCCCTTTCCACCAGGGACGAGCAGGGCCCGGTAAATCGTTTCCGGACACAGCGACATGGACCTGTCATCTGGGTAGGTGCGGCGGAGCCATCCGCTGATCTCGTCCGGTGACCAGCATCGGTTGAGTTTGCGTTGCACCAGCTTCCGCAGTTCCCGGTTGGCGGCCAGCTTGGGCTCGCGGGGTCGGCGACGCTGCACTCGTGCGGCGTGGTCGGCGGTCTGGGGCAGGTAGCGGCCTTGTTCGTCACGGTGCCGATCGAGTTCGCGTTTGATCGTCGATGGGCTGCGGCCCAGCTCGGTGGCGATCTGCCGCTTCGAACAGCCCAGCCGCAACAGATCAGCGATCTGCAACCGCTCTCGCAGCGACAGGTACCGTCCCGAGGATTAGCGCTGCTGGGCAGGCGCCACGCTCTGGTGACGGGCTCGGGTGCGAATCAGTACGCCGGTGCGTCGAGTCACCCCGAGCAGCCTGCACGCTGCGGTGTTCGTCAGCCCGGAACGCATCAACTCCCAGTACCGCGTGTCGCGCAACTCGGTCTTCGACAGCGGCCGCGCGTGCAGCAGTTCGACATGGCGCGCTGACTCCCGCACCGCGCGCTGCTCGGCGGCCGTACGCTCACGCCGCGCCCGCTCATAAGCCCTACGGCGTTCGGCCTCCCACACCGCCGACCGCTCCCGCGGAATCCGCAGCTGGCGCGCCACAGCACGCGCGGACACGCCCTGCTCCCGCAGAGCCGTGAACCGGCGCCGCCACCACCGATACGCACTCGCGCGACTAATACCAGCAGCCCCGCAAGCGGCGTCGAGAGAAGCGCCGCCGAGGAAGCTTGCCCAGAACGCGTCCTCAACCTCTTCGCCGACGGCGAGATGGTGTCGGCGGTCGCGTCGGCTAGTGGCCCTCTGCTGCTCCCAGCGAACAACCAGCGGGGAGAAGTACCCCAGCGACGCCTGAGCCTCGGCCACACCCAGGCCCTGCTCGCGAAGAGCCACGAACGACTCTCGCAGCCACCGATACCCCGTCTGCTTTCCGACCCCGGCCGCCCGTGCCGACCGTGTGAGATCACGCCCCTCACGCACCGACGCCAGGAAACGCACACCAGCAGCAGAGTCCGACCGCAAGTACATCGACGAACCACCTTCGAAGAAGGCGTTGCGTCGACCGATAGAACCTGAGGGCTAACCGTACGCTGCCGATCATGCCTCGGTGCGCCAGGATGGCCGGCACGCTGGACGTAGCCTCTTTAGTAGAGGGCCGCAGGCGGCCGTCGCGTGGTGCGGGTTGTGGTGCGAACTGCGGTCACGCGATGCACGTGGAGTCGAATCCGGAGGGGCGGCACGACTGCAAAGTCGCAGGTAGAACGCCTGGGGCAGGTCGGCGAGGGTTCTCATAATCCCTGGGTCGCGGGTTCGAGTCCCGCCCGCCCTACCCCTCTGACCTGGCGCGCGGCGTTGTAGCCGAGTGCCGGAACCGGGCGCGGTCCTCGGTGTACTCGATCCGGTTGGCCGAGGACTCCCGGCTGTCCGTGCGGCGATTCACGCCTTTGACCCTGGCAGGTTTGCGATTGAACAGCCACGTTCTTCCGGCAACAATTGCCGGCATGCAGTTCAGCGCCGATCTTCGCGATCGAGTAGCGGACGGAACCATCACCGTCTCCTACCGGCTCTGGTCGCGACCAAAGGTCAAGGTCGGCGGCGTCTACCGGAGCGGGTCCGTGATGATCGAGATCGACGAGATCGAGCTGCTTCCGTTCTCGTCCATCAAGGAGGTGGATCTCGACCGGACAGGAGAGCCCGACCGTGAGACCCTTCGTCGTCGCGCTGCACACGCCGGTCCGATCCAAGACGACACGATGCTGTACCGGGTGGAGTTCCATGTGGTCAGGCAGCGCCCATGATCAGGTGACCCTCTACGCCATGCCTTTCGCCTTCATTACCGACTTGAGGTAGGCGATGACGTCGTCGTGCGTGGGCTCCGACCGTAGGCGAGATGCATTGACCGCCCACTCCAGCGGGGTCAGGTCGGAGTTCCCGTACGGCTCGTCGGGCTCAGATCGCGCCGTCAGGTCAGCACCCCACTCCACAAGCTTGCGGACCTGCTCGAGGTCTCCGCGCCAGGCGGCAATGTGAAGCGACGAAGCCGGCCACGGAGGACGCTCCAGCGCTTGCTGAAAGGCCTCGCGGGTGTGGACAGGCTCGCCGTGGGAGATGATCACACGCTCGAACGGAAGGTCCAGCATCGCATGAAGGTCAGGCAGAGCGCGTTCCTCGTGAGTGGGTGACATCCACACCCTCAACGATCCAGCTCGCTCGGTCAGGCCGTCGCCGAACACCAGAGTCTTGTGCTGTGGAAGGTAGAGCGGCGTCTCGTGCCAGCCACGTGGATCCCGGAAAGGTAGCAGGCCTCCCGGCAGCTCACGACCGGGCACGATCTTCTGCACGTCGGTTTCTGCCGGGCCCACCTTGTCGATCATGTCGGGATCAAAGGCGTTCGGGCCGAAGGCGCGGCATCGGTATCGGCGGACCAGCGCATCGACGCTCCACGTCTGGCGATCGCTCCAGGTCTCACGCATGTGATCGGCGAGCAGGACTGCGACCGCCGTAGGCGGTCCGGCGGCGAATCGATCCCACACCTCGCTCGCGACCTCCGGCGGAAGCAGAGGGTCGACCACCCACCTTTCGTCGCCTGCGTCCACACAGACACTCGTCACCACCTTCTGCCAGTCGTGACCCTCACTCCAGGCGGGGTGCTCGAGCCGCCAGATCCAAAGACCCGGCGCGAGGTCGATGACCTCCACACCCGGGGAGATGCGCTGAGTCATCGCCGCATCATTCCTTTCGCGTGCGGACCGTCCGCTGGCCGACCGGGGGCAGAGCCGGCAGAGCCAGTGTGGCAGGCATACCGGACATCCTTAGTCCTGTACGCAGCGATGCTGTACACCGGAGTACCCGAGTCCGGTCGGGCATTCGTTCGTGGGGCCAGCGGCAGATCGTTCCGAGCGTTCGCTCGTCACTCGTGCGGGGCGAGCGTGCGGGCGAGCAGGCTGGCGGTTTCCGCGAGCAGGTGGTCGTCCGCGGGAACACCCTCGAGTTCCTTGCTGGACATGACGGAGAGGACGAGCGTCGTACCCTTCGGTGTCCACACGATGCCGATGTCGTTCGCGGTTCCGAAACCGCCGGTGCCGGTCTTGTCGCCGAGCACCCAGTCGTCCGGCAGGCCTGCCCGGAAGCGCCTGCCGCTCGTGGTGTTGACCTTCAGCCAGGACACCAGCTGGGCGCGATGGAACGGCTTCAACGCACGGCCCAGGACGAGGTGCGCGTAGTCGCGGCCGATCGCCTCCGGCGTGGTGGTGTCCCGCACATCGCCGGGGACGCTCGCGCTCATGTCCGGCTCGTACCGGTCCAGTCGGGTGTACGAGTCGCCGAGGGAGCGGCAGAACCTGGTGAATCCGCGCGGGCCATCCGTCGCGCGCAGCAGCACGTTGGCCGCGGTGTTGTCGCTGAGCGCGATCGTGGCCATACAGAGGTCGCGGACGGCCATCCCGGTGTTGACGAAGTTCTCGGTGATCGGGGACCAGTCGACCAGGTCGTCCTCGGCGTAGTGGAGGACGCGCTCCAGATACTCGCCGCGGTTGTCGTAGTCGCGCATCACGTGCGCCGCGAGCAGACTCTTGAACGTCGAGCACATCGGGAAGCGCTCGCCGCTGCGGTACCTGACGGTCTCGCCGGTACGTACGTTGCGCGCATAGACGCCGAGCCTCGCGGCGTACCGCTTCTCCAGGTCTTGGAGCTGTTGGGTGACGCCGGGGTCCGATGTCGCGATGGCCATCGGAGTGGCGGTGACCGCGGCGGCACCCGACACGAGCACGCCGGCGGTCGAGGCGGTGAGGCCGGTCTTGAGCAGCGAACGACGGGACACCGGTGAGGTCGAGGGCATCTGTGCTCCAGGTTCGAGAGAGGGTAACGGCACGGGCGAGCCAACCAGCTCACCTGCGGTCATGTCCAAGACACAACTTTGAACGAACCATGCAGATCTGATATGAGTCGGCCATGGACCTGTTCGTGCACCTCGAGACGTTCGTCGCCGTCACCGAGGAGCAGAGCTTCTCCCGCGCCGCGGATCTCCTCGGCATCGCACAACCGTTGCTCAGCCGCCGCATCAAGACCCTCGAGCGGGAGCTCGGCGGTGACCTCTTTGACCGGTCCAGGCGGCAGATCGAGATCACCCGGTTCGGCAGTCTGCTGCTCCCGCACGCGCAGGATGTGCTGCGAAGGGCGGAGCAGCTGCGCAACGTGGCCAGGTCCGCCCAGGCGTCCGCGGTCCAGGTGCTCGGTGTGCCGCCGGACTGCGACCCGCCGGCGCTGGCCCGCGTCATCCGCGCCGCGGCTGACCGGGGGGTCGCTGTGAGCGTGCGGGAGCTGCCCGCACAGGCTCGCTCCGACGCCTTGGCGGACGGGTCCCTGACCCTCGCGCTGGTTCGCGTCCCCGTAGACACCGCGGACCCCGCGGACCTCGACGTGCCGCTCGGCCTTGCCGGGGCGATGCCACGCGGCGGGCTCGGCGGGGGCGTCGCCCACCTGGAGAGCCTCCGCCCCCGCCGGGGCGCTGCTTCGAATGCCGACCCGGCGCTGCTCGTCACCCCGGAGGACGACCTGCCACAGTTCGTCGAGCAGCTGCGCAGGGCGATCGCTCGCGCCGGGCTGCCGGAGGAACGGGTCAAGGTCGCGTCGTCGACGGCGGCCGCGCTCGCAGAGACCCTCGCCGGCACCGGACTGCTGCTCTGCACAGAGCAGTTTGCGCGACGCAACCAGGTCACCTGGGTGCGACTGCCCGACATCCCGGTGCGCAGGGGGTACCAGCTGGCACCCAAGGCCCCGGACTGGTTGCTCCCGTTGCTCGGCGCTGCCGTCGGGAGTGTCCCCGAGCACCGGCAGGACGCCGACGACGCGCGCACGCGACTGGCGGTGCAGGCGTGACCGTACGCCAGCCTGCGTACGTCGCCAGCTCGCCGAAGCTGCTGCCGCTCGCCCAGTCCGTCGCGGCCGACTGGCAACGGCTCGGCGTCCAGGGGCACCTGCTCGCGCGGAACATCAGCACTGGGGATCAGTTCGGGTTCGACGTCGACACGCCGCTGCCAATGGCGTCGGTCGTGAAGGTTCCGCTCGCGCTCGCCGTACTCCAACGCACCGCGACCGGTGCACTCGACGCCGCGCAGCAGATCACCATCGACCCGGGCGCAGCCAGCTTCGGGCCGACCGGAATCGCGGCGTACCGCCATCCGGTGACCATCGCGGTCGGCGACCTCGTGTACCAGATGCTCTCGGTGAGCGACAACGCGGCCGCGGACACACTCGTCGACCTTGTCGGCATCGACGGAATGCAGCAGAGCCTGCGTGAGTGGGGCTGTACCGACATCAAGATCAGGCACCGGATGCAACGGATGTACGACTGCGCCGCCGGTGTGGCGGGCAACGACTTCGGCCTGGCAATGGAGCTCGCGATCAAGTCCGAGAGCACCGGGCACCATGTGATCGAGCTGCTCGACCCCGGGCGGGGCAACGTCGCCAGCGCAGAAGCGCTCGTCGATCTCCTGCAGCGGGTGTGGCTCGACCAGATCGCGGTCCCGGCGGCGACGGCCGAGCTGCGCCGACTGATGTCGCTGCAGGTCTTCACCTACCGGCTATCCGCCGACCTACGGGCGGACACACTGCGGGTGAGCGGCAAGACCGGGTCGTTCCTCCATCTGAGGCACGAGATCGGCGTGGTCGAAGCAGAGTCCGGCGACCGGGTGGCGATCGCCGCCCTTACCCGGTCGACCCGCAGAGCGATGATCGCCCACGACGTCGACGTGGCCATCGGCGCCGCGGCCCGATCGGCGTTCGAGGCGCTGCGCCGCTGAAGGCAGCGCCCGCTGCGCGCAAATGAGGTTGCCTGTCGGACGGCGACCTGCTTCGCTCCTGGACAAAGTATCGATCGATGAAAGGGGCCCCACGATGCGTCGTGCGTTCATGTCCACGCGAACTGCCAGCTATGTGGAGGACGTGTCATGCAGTGCGAACGCTGAACCTGGGGATCTTGGCACATGTCGACGCAGGTAAGACCACACTGACCGAGCGGCTGCTCTTCGTATCCGGCGTCATCGACCAGCTGGGCAGCGTCGACGATGGCAACACTCAGACCGACTCGCTGCCGCTCGAACGCCAACGTGGCATCACGATCAAGTCCGCCGTCGTCTCGTTCGAGGTCAACGGGGTCGTGATCAATCTGATCGACACGCCTGGGCACCCCGACTTCATCGCTGAAGTCGAGCGCGTGCTGACCGTCCTCGACGGCGCGGTGCTGGTGGTCTCGGCGGTGGAAGGCGTCCAAGCGCAGACCCGCGTACTGATGCGTACCCTGCAACGGTTGTGCGTTCCCTCGCTGATCTTCATCAACAAGATCGACCGCAGCGGTGCACAAGAGGGGCCCATCCTGCAGAGCATCTCCGACAGACTCACGCCGGGCATTATTGCGATGGGATCGCCCTACGGTCTCGGCACCCACGATCCAGGATTCACGCCGTACGACCCCGCCGAACCTGGCTTCACCTCCCGGCTGACCAGCCAGCTCGCCGACCATGACGACGCACTGCTTGCCGCGTACGTAGGCGACGAGAAGGTTCCGTACGACCAGCTCCGACATTCCTTGGTCACCCAGATCCGTGCGGCGCAGGTGCATCCGGTGTACTTCGGATCGGCGGTCACCGGCGCCGGGGTCGAGGCCTTGATCGAGGGAGTCACCGAGTTCCTGCCCACGGTCGAAGGAGACGCCGAAGGTCCAGTCGCCGGCTCGGTCTTCAAAGTCGAGCGCGGCCCGTCAGGAGAGAAGATCGCCTACGTCCGCCTGTTCTCCGGGACCGTACGCATCCGAGACCGGCTGCACTTCGGCGACAATGCCGAGGGCAAGGTCACGGCCATCCACCTCTTCGACCACGGCAAAGCCGTCCATCACGGTACGGTCACAGCCGGGCACATCGCGAAGCTGACAGGCCTTGTCGACATCCAGATCGGCGACGCCATCGGCACGCCACGCACCACAGCCGGACACTATTTCGCTCCGCCTTCCCTCGAAACGGTCGTCGTGCCCAGCAATCCGGCCGACAAGGGCGCGCTCCACTCCGCCCTCACGCAACTCGCCGAGCAGGACCCGCTGATCAACCTTCGACAAGACGATGTCCGCCAGGAGATCTACGTCTCGCTTTACGGTGAAGTGCAGAAGGAAGTCATCCAGGCCACCCTGGCAAGCGAGTACGCCATCGACGTCACGTTCCGCGAGACCACGCCGATCTGCGTCGAACGACCCGCAGGTGTCGGGACCTCGCTCGACGTGCTCGGGAAGGGAGGGAATCCGTACGTCGCCACGGTCGGGCTGCGCGTTGAGCCCGCGCCCGCCGGTGCCGGCATCGAGTTCCGGCCGGATGTCACGATCGACGGAATTCCGATCCATGCGTTCAAGGACGTGGAGGCGTTCCGCAGGACGGTCGAAACCGCAGTGCGAAACGCCCTCCGGCAAGGAATCCACGGATGGCAAGTCACTGACTGCATCGTGACCATGACGAAGTCCGGTTTCGTTTCGGCAACGAGCGCGAAGGACTTCCGCCTCCTGACGCCATTGGTGCTGATGGACGCTCTCAGCCGCGCCGGCACCATCGTGTGCGAGCCCATCCACCGCTTCCATCTCGATGTCCCCGCGGACACCGTGGGGCAGATGCTGGCGGCCCTGGCGCGGTTGCGCGCCGTGCCGGAAACACCGGTGATTCGCGGCTCGGAGTGCACCATCGAGGGTGTGATCCCGGCAGGACGAGTGCATCTGCTCCAAGAACAACTCTCGGGACTGACCCGCGGTGAAGGCGTGCTGGAGTCGGCCCTGCACCACTTCGAACCGGTCGGCGGCAAGGCGCCGAGCCGCCCGCATACCGGCGTGAATCCACTCAATCGGACCGAGTACCTACGGCAGATGAAGCGAGGTATCTGAGACACCTCGGCATCGCTCGGCGTGCCAAGTCGACACGCCGCCTCCGCGCTGACCCGCGTGGTCATCTCGAGCGCTGTACGTCGCATCCAGGCCGATTGCTGATGATGGTTAACCTGCCGTCGTGGGTTCTGATCGGGTAGGCGGCGGCGCCGTTGGGCGAGGCGCGGGATGGTATCGCGGCGATTGCCACGTGCACTCGGTTTACTCGGATGGACACCTGACGCCAGAGCAACTCGCCGCGGAGGCGCGCACCGCAGGGTTGGACTTCATCGCCGCCACCGAGCACAACACGTCCGCCGGTCACGCCGCCTGGAGTGGCGTCGCCGGCGATGACCTGCTGGTAATCCTCGGCGAGGAAGTGACCACGGACAACGGTCACTGGTTGGCGCTTGGTATCCGCCCGGGTCAGGAGATCGACTGGCGGTACCGCGTGCGGGACGGCGTGCTCGGTCGGCACCTGGACGAGGTGCGCCGCTCGGGTGGCCTGTGTGTGGCAGCACACCCGCACGCCCCCTACCAGTCCGGGACGTTCATGTATCCCCCTCAGGGACTCGATGTCATCGAGGTGTGGAACGGGCTGTGGGCGTCGGACCTGCCGTGGAATGCCGACAACGCTGCGGCCCTTGCCGAATGGGGCCGCAACCTGGCCGCCGACATCCATTCCGGAACGTGGCGGCCCGCGATGGGCAACAGCGACACCCACTTCGAGAATCAGCTGGGGATCCCGCAGACAGTCGTCCAAGCTGACGACTTCACCACCGGCGCCATCCTCGCGGGAATACGCGCCGGTCGGAGCTGGGTCGCCGAGTCCTCCGGTGTCGACCTCGCGGTCACCCTCTCCACCAACCACCGGACCGCCGGCATCGGTGAACAGCTCGAGACCGACAACAAGCCAGCCGTCGTGCGCGTAGCCGTTCAGGGCGTACCGTCCGGCTCGATCAGCGTGCACACCGATCGCGGCACCGTCCACCGCGCGTCACTGCCCGAGGATGGCGCAGGCGCGACCGAGTGGGCGACCACCGCCGAGGAATCGGACTACGTCCGCATCGAAGTACGCCACCCCAGCGGCTCCATGGCAGCGCTCACCAACCCCGTCATCCTGACCTAGTCCGGCTGCCGAGCTGCGCGGTGATACTTGGTGTATCGAGCGGGCGGAGGCTGGTGGCGATGGACGTCTGGGCGTGGGCCTTTCTCGTCGTTGCAGTCGCGGCGATCTTCATGGTGATCTCCGGCGAGGTTGTGGTGACGTTCATCCTCACCGGCCTCTGGATGGGAGTCATCTGGCTGCTCGTGACGTACGGCGGAGTGGTGATGGATGGTCCCGGCCCCGCGATCGTGATCGTTGTCGGCATGGTGATCCTCAGCATCGTCACGCTCGCCGCCATGGCCAGCGCCATCGAGGACCGCCGTTCGGACAAGACCTGATCTCAGAGCCACTCTGTGGCAGGTCATGGCTGTGCCATTGTGGACCTGTGAGAGCCGTACAAATCCGGCTCGACCGCGCCATCAGGACACCTAGATGTTGCGGATCATGAGGTTGGTGACGCGGGGGGCGTGAGGACGTGAGGCGGGTCTCCGTCGGCAGGATGTGAAGCGCTGACCACACGTCCTGTTCCGAAGGAGACCCGCGTGTCCCACCGTAATGCTCCGTTGACTCCTGCTGGCCGTCTGCGTCTGGTTCAGCGCTGTCAGGCCCGTCCGATCGCTCATGTGGCTGCCGAGGCTGGCCTGTCTCGGCAGTGCCTGTCCAAGTGGGTCGGCCGGTACCGCCGGTGTGGCCAGGTGGGTCTGCTCGACCGGTCGTCAGCGCCACACACCTCGCCCGCACAGCTGGCGCCGGAGGTGGTGGAGCTGATCGAGTCCTGGCGCCGCAAGCGCAAGTGGTCCGCCCGCACGATCGCGACCGAGCTGGCTGCGATCGGGCACCGGGTCTCGGCCGCGACGGTGGGCCGCTGGTTCGTCCGGCTGGGCATCAACCGCCGCCGCGACCTCGACCCCGACGGGGAGGTGAACCGCAGACCAGCCACGATCACCGCCCGCTATCCCGGCCACATGATCCACCTGGACGTCAAGAAAGTCGGTCGGATCCCCGACGGCGGTGGCTGGCGCGCCCACGGCCGCGGCAGCACCGCCGACCGGGCCGCCCAACGCGCCAAGAACCGCCGCAACGGCGCCGCCAAAGCCGGCTACGTCTACCTACACTCCGTCATCGACGGCTACTCCCGACTGGCCTACACCGAACACCTGCCCGATGAGACCGCCGCCACCAGCATCGGCTTCTTCCACCGGGCGCGAGCGTTCTTCGCCGCCCACGGCATCACTCGGATCACCCGCGTGGTCACCGACAACGGACCCAACTACCGCGCCGCCGCCTTCGCCCGCACCATCGCCGCGTTCGCCTCCCGCCACCAACGGATCCGCCCCTACACCCCACGCCACAACGGCAAAGTCGAGCGCTACCAACGGATCCTGGCCGAAGAACTCCTCTACGCCAGAGTCTGGACCAGCGAAACCCAACGCGCCGAAGCCATCCAGATCTGGAACATCCACTACAACTACCATCGCCCACACACCGCCGTCGGAGACCAACCCCCAGCCTCACAACTCCACCACGGCGTCACCAACCTCCTGACCGGGAACACCTAGACGGTGCTGTGCGGCCCCGGCCGGGAAGGAACGTCCAGCTGCGTACGTTCGTCGACTCGAATAGAGACCAAGCGAAGACTCGAGTTCGCCGAGGGCCACTGAGCAGGTGTGGTGACCCGTACGAATCCGGCAAAGTGAGGCATCATGGCAAGGCTCTCTGAGCGCGTCCGCGCATTCTTCCACGGCGAGCAGGCACAGCGACTTACTCGTCAGGCCCGCGAGCAGCTGCGTAAGCCTGGGAACCAGCGGCGACTGCGGCAGTTGGTGCATCCACGCCGGCACCGGCACCACTGACCTGCCGGATCCGGGCGTTCCCTCCGCTGAGGGTGAGGTCCTCGTGTCCCGACTGCTCACAGGTCCAGGTCGACGACGACCGGGGCATGGTCGGAGGGATTCTTTCCCTTGCGCGCATCTCGGTCGACGTAGGCGTCCGTGACGCGTGACGCTGCCGACCGGCTCGCAAGGAAGAGATCGATCCGCATGCCTTCGTTCTTGTGGAACCTGCCAGCTCGGTAGTCCCAATAGGTGTAGGGAGTGTCGTACTTCAGCGCCCGTGGATTCACGTCATCGAGACCGAGCGCGCGAAGGTCGGCGAGTGCCCCTCGTTCCTCATCGGTGACGTGGGTCGAACCCACGAAGACGGACGGATCCCAGACGTCGGCGTCGGTAGGTGCGACGTTGAAGTCACCAGCCACGACGAACGCCTCCGAGGTGGCGAGCTCAGCTGCCAGCGCGTCGCGCAGCGCGGCGAGCCACGTCAGCTTGTAGTGGAAGTGCGGGCTGTCCGGGGTCCGTCCATTGGGCACGTACACCGACCACACCCGCAGCGGGCCACAGGTGGCGCCCAGCGCGCGGGCCTCGACTTGGGCGACCGGCGGGATGTCGACCAGCGCCGCGTCATCCTCATCCGGTGGGGGCGCGTAGCCCGGCTGGCCGGGGAACCCCCGGGTGATCTGTTCGAGTCCCACGCGAGACAGGATCGCCACGCCGTTCCACCTGCCGTCGCCGTGGGCGACCACCTGATAGCCCCGCTCGATCGCCCCCTCACCGGGGAACTTGTCTCCGGCGCACTTGGTCTCCTGCAGGCAGAGCACGTCGGGTTGGGCGAGGTCGAGCCAATCCTCGACGCGTGCCTGCCGGGCGGTGATGGAGTTGACATTCCAGGTCGCCACTCTCACACGTACCGTTGTACCGCACCGACCCAGGTCGTCGTCGGTAGGTCCTGGCGACGCTCGCGGAGAGGTTCGATCAGCCGGGCCGGCGGGTGATACAACGGTACGAATGTATGACCGTCCGCTGATGCCGGGCCTTCGAAGGCGCCTGGCGCTCGCCTCCGCAAGGATCGGGGCGTGGGCGGCTCAGCGACGCTTCCTGGGCGTCGTCCTCCGTACGTACGCGCGGGTGTCTACCCGGTTGCGTCGTCCGGTCCAGGTCGTCGGCCTGGCCGGGTTGGCTGCCGGCGGGGCCTGGCTGGGCATGTTTCTCGGGCAGACGGCGGCTCCGGTGGGTCCGGTGGACACGACGATGCGGCTTGTGCCGTCGTGGGACGGCGAGTCGAGGGTTTCACTGCCGCCTCTCGGCACCCTGGAGCTCGACACGCACGACGGGCCCGTCCAGATCCAGGTCAGCGTCGACGCGATCAACCCGGTCGCGGCGAAGCGGCTCGTCGAGGACCCGCAGGCGCTTCGGGGGCTCGAGCCCGAGATCGTCGACGACGTGCGTACCGGTATCTACGCCACCGCGACCAAGGGGCTGATCACCGGAACGCTCGGCGCGATGACGGTCACGCTGATCGTCATGCGTCGCCGGATCCCGACGCTCATCGCCGGCGGTGGGGCCGCCGTCGCGATCCTCACGGTGCTCAGCGTCGCGGGCGCGACGCTGGATCCGCGCGCTGTCGCCGAGCCGAAGTACACCGGCCTCCTTGCCAGCGCACCCTCTCTGGTCGGCGACGCCCAGGACCTCGCCGAGAGCTTCGGTGCCTACTCCGACGAGCTGGTACGCCTGGTCGGCAGCGTCTCCGACCTGTACGACGTCACGAACACGCTCCCGGCCACCTCGGCGAGAGACGACGAGATCCGGGTCCTCCATGTCTCTGACCTGCACCTCGGCGAGCACGCGTGGGACATCATCGGTTCGGTCACCCGGCAGTACTCCATCGACGTGATCGTCGATTCCGGTGACATCACCGACCATGGCCTCCCGGCTGAGAACTACTTCCTGCAACCCATCCGGAACCTCGGTGTGCCGTACGTCTGGGTGCGCGGTAACCACGACTCGCTGGTCACCGAGGAGGCGATGCGGGCGCTGCCGAACGTCGTGGTGCTCGACGGCAAGGTGAAGACGGTGAAGGGGATCCGGTTCCTCGGCGCGGGTGATCCGCGGTTCACCCCGGCCTGGAGGCGTGTCGTGCCGGAGTCGGACACCCGCGCGGTGGCGAACCAGGCGTTCGCGCTGGCGAAGGTCGCGAAGAACTCCTTTCCCGCCGTCGACGCGATCGTCTTCCACGACAGCGCCGGCGCGACGTTCTTCGACGGCCACGCGTCCTTGCTGCTCACCGGCCACGGCCACGAACACCTCGCCCGCGTACTGCCGAAGGGCAGCCGACTCATGCAGGAAGGCACCACCGGTGGCGCTGGCATGCGTGCCCTGAAGTACGAGGAGCCGCAGCCGGTCGCGCTGGCGGTGCTCTACCTCGACCGGTCGACCAGGGAGCTTCGGGCCTGGGACCAGATCACGCTCGGTGGGCTTGGGCTCACGTCGGCCCAGATCGAACGGCACCAGGTGAAGCCGGACGAAGAGGCGGAACCGCCACCGAGCCCGATACCCACTCCGACCGGTTCGGTGCCCGAGACTCCGGTGTCGTCGCCGACCGTCAGCCTCGACCCGTCACCCCCGCCCTCCCCGTCGTCCCCCTCCCCGTCCTCGCCCTCCCCGTCGTCGCCCTCCCTTTCGTCTCCTCAGCCGGACGGACGCTAGCCGCCGAGGCGCAGCGACTGCCGAACGACCCGTACGGGACCGGACGCCGGTGGCGTACGCCTGCGCCATGATGGGGTGATGCGAGTGGTGGTGCTGTCTGACACCCACGCGCCCCGGCGGTGGCGGTCATGCCCCGAGCGGGTCGCCGCACACCTGCGGACGGCTCAGATAATCCTTCACGCGGGTGACGTGTGCACGGCAGCGGTGCTGGACGAGTTGGCTGCTTACGCGCCCGTGCATGCGGTCCGGGGAAACAACGACGGGCCCGACGTCGCCAACTGGGGCGCGCCGGACGAGGTGGAGCTGACACTCGAAGGCGTACGACTTGCGATGCTGCATGACAGCGGTCCGGCGGCCGGGCGCCTCGCCCGGATGCGCCGCCGCTACCCGGATGCCGATCTCGTGGTCTTCGGTCACTCCCATATCCCGCTGACGGAGACCGGGCAGGGTCTGCGGATCTTCAACCCCGGCTCGCCGACCGACCGGCGCCGGCAGCCACGAGGCACGATCGGAATCCTCGAGCTCGACGCCGGTCGGATCCTGGACGCCCGGATCGTCCCTGTCACCTGACTGCCGCCCCGTCGCCGTCGTCCCGAGGCGGGCAAGGAGCCGGTCGGCGTCCGCGGAAGCGTGCCGGTTGCCCACCACACCGGGTTTGGCGACCGGAAGTTCGACCGGTGTCACCACCCCGACGCCGAGGGAGGTCAGGTGCCGGCACCACGCTGCACGGCCTCTCCGTTGCGCTGCGCGGCGTGTTTGAGCACGACCCGGTGTCCCTGCCAGTCCGACGGAAAGACCGGTGACCATGGATAGCAGCACCGTTCCTGGGTCGGTCGGCTGTCCGGGGCGTGCTTCTCGCCCGAGAAGCGATGCGGCTGATGGTGGCGCGTCCCCGACATCGGCCGGATTCGGACGGGGTTCGGCCTCTCGCGTTTCGTCGTCTGGCCTCACTACGGTGCACGACATGTTGCTCACGCCAGAATCGCCTTATGCAGTTGACGTGAGAGCCGCCCAGAAATACGGCTCTGTTCCGGGACTGCCGGCATGGCAGGCGGACCGGTACCTCGACCTCCTCCTGCCCACACCACGACCGCCGGAGCTGGCACCTGCCGTTCTCTACCTGCACGGCGGCGGTTGGCGGGCGGGGGAGCGGAGCGCCGGACTGTATCCCTGGCTCAGCCCACTGCTCGCCGCCCACGGGTTCGTCGCGGCCAACGTGAGCTACCGGTTGAGCGGAGAGGCACCTTTCCCGGCCCAGCTGTACGACGTGAAGGCGGCGGTCCGCTGGGTGCGGGCGAACGCGGAGGCGTACGGGATCGACCCGGAGCGCGTCGGGGTCTGGGGCGATTCGGCGGGCGGCCACCTCGCGGCGCTGCTCGGCACCACCGCCGGGCGTGCCGATCTTGAAGGGAACTGCGGCTCGACCGAATGGTCGAGCGCGGTGCAGGCGGTGGTCATGCGTTGCGCACCGAGTGACTTTCCCACGATGCCACCCGAGAACGCGGAGGTGCTCGACGCTTGTTCGGCGGGCCGCCTTCAGAAACTGCGGAGCTCCGCCGGTTGGCGAGCCCTGCGGGTCACGTGCATGCGGGCGTGCCGCCGTTCCTGATCGTGCACGGCACCCGCGATGAGACGGTCCCGTTCGACCAGGCGGAGACCATGGTCCAGGCACTTCGGGCGACCGACCGGGATGTGACGTTCCATGTCGTCGAGGGCGGGCACCACAACCTGCTGGAAAACCTGGATCTGCCCTGGGGGAGCGACCCTTGGGTCGATCTCGGCCTGCAGGCCCTCGACTTCTTCCGGCGGACCCTGGGAACGTGAACGGCCTACGTCCTTCGGGGGCTGATCGGCGGTAGCGTCGGTCACGGGCCGATCGGGGACGAAGACGCCGCCAAACCTCCACCAAGTGCCATGGATCATGCATGATCCATCACCATGACGCCGATCCGCCCGTTGGGACGGGGCACGCTTTCCGACGCCGTGTACGAGCGCCTCGGTGAGCTGATCTGCTCCGGCGGACTCGTCCCCGGCGAGAAGCTCGTCATCGACAAGCTGGCCAAGCAGTTCGATGTCAGCATCACCCCGGTCCGCGAGGCGATGCGCCGGCTGCAGCGTGAGGGCCTGGTCACCGAGACCCCCTACCGCGGCATGACGGTCTCACGCGCGACGGACGAGCAGCTGCGCGAGCTGTTCGCGGTCCGAGGGCTGCTCGAGGGGTACGCGGCGGCCGAAGCGTGCCAGGTGATGACCACCGAGGAGCTCGCCGTCACCGCCCGGTTGCTCGACGCTCTGGAACGCGCCACCGCCGACAACGACGTGCGCGAGTTCCGCCGGCTCAACACCGAGTTCCACGACAGCTTCGTCCACAAGGCACCATCCCAGGCACTACAGGAGGCGATCGCCGCGATCGCCCGCAACACCGAGCGCTACCGGCACTCTGACGACGTCTTCGACCGTGCCTATCTCGAAGCGTCCCAGGCCGAGCATCGGGAACTGCTCACCCTGCTACAGCAACGCCGACGCGACGACCTCGAACGCCTGCACCGCCGCCATGCCATGACCTTCGTCGACCATCTGATCAGGGGACGGACGAGCTAGTGAGGAGGGAGGAGCCGGGTGCGCATCACGAAGGTTGACACGTTCACTTTCTGGGCCGACTGGTGCAACTGGCTCTTCGTCCGCGTGTCGACCGACGAGGGCCTCGTCGGGTGGGGAGAGGGATCTCTGCACGGCGCCATCGCGTCGGTCGAGACCGCGATCAGGGAGATGAGCCCCGCGCTCGTCGGTGCGCCGTTCGATGGCGTGGAGGTCAGCTGGCAGCGGCTCTACCACGGCTGGCGTTGGCGTGGCGGAGCGATCCAGAACACCGCCCTCAGCGCCATCGACCTCGCCCTGTGGGACCTCGAGGGTGTTCCGACAGGGCCCGGACTCGGTGCGGAGGTCAACGTGGAAGCCATCGCGGAGTTGAGTTTCCGACCGCAGCCGTTGTCGCAGTCCAGGAGCTGGTGGAGTTGATGCGTACGCGCCGCCAATGCCCTCTCAGGTCGCCGGAACAGACCTTTCACGATTGTCTACCGACAGGAGGACTTCTCGTGTCACGCACAGGTGACGACGCCGAACGCCTCGGCCAGGTCGAGGACGCCATCTCCGCGGCTTCGCGGTCGTCGGATCTGAAGATCACCGACCTCCGCGTGGCGGTCGTGGCCAGCAACTACGACTACCCGATCATCCGGATCGACACCAACCAGGACGTGTACGGACTGGGCGAAGTCCGCGACGCGGGGCACAAGGAAAGCGCGCTGCAGTTCAAGAGCATGCTCGTCGGTCAGAACCCCTGCAACGTGGACATGATCTTCCGTGCCATCAAGCGATACGGCAACAGCGGTCGTGAGGGTGGCGGCGTTTCCGGGATCGAGATCGCCCTGTGGGACCTCGTCGGCAAGGTCTACGGCGTCCCCTGCTACCAGTTCCTCGGCGGCAAGTACCGTGACGCCGTACGGATCTACGGCGACACTCCCGCGCCGGCCGAGCCGACACCGGAGGCCTACGCCGACGTCGTACGCGCCCGTAAGGCTCTCGGCCTCACGTTCATCAAGTTCGACATCCGGCCGAGTCTGTTCACCGACACGCCGGGCGGCACGATCGGCCAGCCGTCGAAGTTCGAGCACGGCCTCGGTCGCCGATGGCGGGCACCGGGTGCCGGATCTCCCGCGAAGCTCACCGAACGCGGCATCGCGCGTGCGGTCGAGGTGGTGTCCGCGGTGCGAGAGGCGGCCGGCTGGGACGTCTCGCTCTGCACCGATCACTTCGGTCATGGACACCTGACCGCGAAGGACGTCATCAAGCTCGCCGAGCCCCTGGAGTCCTTCGGCCTTGCCTGGTTGGAAGATCCGATGCCGTGGTACGACGTGGCCGGACACAAGCGGGTGACGGACGCGATTTCCACGCCGACGGCGGCGGGCGAGGAACTCTATCTGTGGGACGAGTTCCAGCCGTTCATCGAAGAGCGGGCCATGGACATTCTGCACCCTGACCTTCTCACTTCGGGTGGGATGCTGGAGACGAAGAAGATCGCCGACTACGGCGAACGCTTCGGCTTGACGACGGCGCTGCACTTCGCCGGCTCGCCGATCGCGTTCATGGCCAACGTCCACTGCGCTGCGGCGATTCCCAGCTTCGTGGCGCTCGAACACCACGGTCTCGACCTTCCCTTCTGGGAGAGCCTGGTGACTGGCCTGCCGGCGGACTATCTGACCGACGGCTACGTCACCGTCCCGGATTCCCCCGGCCTGGGTGTCGATCTCAACTACGCCGCCATCGAGGAGAACCTCCGCACACCCGACACGATGTTCCTTCCCACCGAAGAGTGGAACACGCCCAAGCTCGGCTTCTGGCGTCCGGACGATCGCTGGCGGGAGTGACGATGACGAGATTCGACCATCTGAAAGGCGTCTTCGGCCTGCTGCCCACGCCTTACGCCGAGGACCACGAGATCCACACCGCCGATCTCCTGGCGGCGGCGGAGTTCTGTTGCGAGACCGGGCAGCACGGCATCGTGTGGCCGGTGATGGTGGGGGAGTTCTACCTCCTGGGTGAGTCGGAACGCCTCCGCCACCTCGAGCCCCTGCTGGAGAAAGTGAACGGCCGCCTGCCGGTGGTGTTCGGATGCTCCGGTACGTCCGTGCCACAGGTGTTGCTGTTCGCCCGCGAGGCGCAGAAGGCCGGTGCAGACGCGATCATCGCCATGCCTCCGGCAGGTACGACGCAGGACGTGGGAATGGACATGTTCCGTCGGCTGGGCGAGGTCTTCGAGGGCCCGATCATCCTGCAGAACGCGAGCGACTACGTGCCGCTGTCGGCCGAACAGGTGGCGTCGGTCGTCGACGACGTACCCCAGATCACCTACGTCAAGGAGGAACGCCCACCGGGGCCGCGGCATATCGGGGAGATCCACCAGCTGCTCGGCGACAAGATCAAGACCATCTTCGGCGGTGTTGGCGGGCGGTTGCTTCCCGAGGAACTCGTCCGCGGGGCTGGCGGGTGCATGCCCGCCTGCCAGGTGGCCGATGTCCTGGCCAAGGTGATGGAGCAGTGGTGGGCCGGTGATGAGCCGGCCGCGCGGGACCTGCACCAGCGGCTCCTGCCGATCCTCATCCGGGAGCGGCAGTCACTGATGCGCTACATCCTCAGGAGGCGTGGCGTCTTCACCTCGACCGTCCAACGGGCGCCCAGTGCGGCGTTCGAGCTCGACGCGGACGACAAGCGGGAGATCTCGATCCTGATCGAGGCAATACGTAACGACGTCGGCGGCTATCCCTTCGGGCCGGAGTAGCCGCGAGCCCGCCGTCGGCCATCCAGCGTCGCGAACGAAAGAGGAACGGAGTGAATCATGGGGGACACGGTTTCTCGCAAGGCGTTCCTGAAGTCGAGCGGGATGGCCGTCGTCGCGACTTCATGGGACAAGGTTCTCCCGAACGTCGCGGAGAAGTACGAGGTGAACGATGATGCGAGCGAGTACGTCTTCACGCTCCGCCGAGGAATGAAGTGGTCCGACGGCAAGCCGTTCGCCGCCGATGACGTTCTTCTGGTACGAGGACGTCTTCATGAACGACGAGTTGATGCCCACCAAGGAAAGGATGAGGTGCGGCGGCCAGGAGCCGATGCTGGTCGAGAAGGTGGACGACATCACTTTCGCGGTGCGGTTCCGTTCCAGGCCGAACGCGCTGCTCGACCGATTGCTCGCGTCGGGCAACGGCTACGGCATCGCGATGGTTGCCACACCTCGCCACTACCTCGAACAGTTCCACAAGCGCCACAACCCGGACATCGACCGCAGTACCTCGTCGAGGGATGAGCGCCTGAGCCGGGCCCGGAACTCCCGGCTTCTGTCCGACAAGGGCGGGGTGAGGGCGGTCGTCCGCCTGCTCGATATCGTGACAGTCTCGGCGTCCGGCTAAGGAGATGGCACGTGGGTGACGACGCACCGCGGATCCTGTTGACAGGAGCGGCCGGCAGGATCGGCACGAGCCTGCGCGACACGCTGTCGGACTATCGCCTGCACCTGCATGACCGGGACCTGTCCGGCGTCCAGGCGCGGCCGAACGAGATGGTGTTCGAGGGTGACATCGCGGACTTCGACGGCGTCCAGAAAGCGGCGGCGGGGTGCGACGCGGTGATCCATCTGGCGGCGGATCCCCGGGTTTCGGCGCCCTGGGACGACCTGCGCTCGCCCAACTTCGACGGTGCCTACCACGTGTTCGAGTCGGCCCGTCTGGCTGGCGCGCGTCGGCTCGTCTTCGCCAGCACCAACCACGTGACCGGCATGCTCGACCAGCAGGAGCGGTGGCCCCTCGACCCTGGCGGTGACATCGCGCCGGACTCCCTCTACGGCGCGAGCAAGGCGTTCGGCGAGGCGCTCGGACGCTACTACGCCGAGACCAGTGACCTGTCCGTCGTCTGCCTACGGATCGGCTGGGTGCTCGAACGCTACCTTCCCGACAACGCGGGCTGGCGGCGGATGTGGTTGAGCTTCCGCGACCTTGGCCAACTCGTCCGCAAGAGCCTCACCGCCGATGTCCGCTTCGGCATCTACTACGGCGTGTCCGCCAACACCCCCATGCGCTACCTGCTGGACAACGCCCGGAGCGAACTGGGGTACGAACCAGTTGACGACTCGGCCCGGATCGTCGCCGAGCTCGCCTCGTCAAAGGACGCGTCGCAGGCCTAGCTCCCAGGTCCCGCGCGCGGAGGCCTAGAGCCTCACTGCTGCCACCGGGCGAACGGCTCGTCGGCACCGGGCGTCGGGACGTACTGGAGCTGGCCCGGGGCCAGTCGGTGCAGGGCGTCCTGCATCTGCGTGAGGATAGGGGGAGTCCGCTCGACGCCGGGTACGAACTCCTTGGGTGCGGCATAGATGATGCGGGCCACCCCGGCGACGGCACATGCCGCGTGGCACATCACGCAGGGCTCGCAGCTCGACACGACGGTCGCCCCGGCGAGGTTCTCCAGGCCGTGCCGGGAGCAGGCGGCGCGGATGGCGGCCACCTCGGCATGCGCCGTCGGATCGTTGTCCTGCGCGGTGGTGTTGACGCCGGTGCCGAGCACCTGCCCGTCTCGGACCACGAGGGCGCCGAACGGGGCTCGACCGACGCCCGCGTTGTCCAAGGCGAGCTGGACGACCTGCCGCAGGAGATCACTGTCGGCCGGAGCCAGGCCCGGCTCGTCACTCGACGTCATGCGGGAATCGTAACGTTCCGGGCGTTCCGGCCCTGCCCGTCGAGCTTCCAGGCGATCACGTGTCGCGGATGGCCGCCGATGAGGTCTCGGCTGAAGCCGTCCCCCGTGGCCGCCGACGCTAGGAGGTCTTCCCGGTGGCGAGCAGCTTCTCCAGCTTGGGTCGAACCTCCTTCATCGCCTCGGCCGCGGAGCGTTTGCCCATCAGGACCGACTCCCAGACCGGCGTGAAGACGTTGCCCCACTCGACGACGTACCCGCCGTAGTGCTTGCCCGTCTTGTCACCTGGCGTACGAAGGAACTCAGGGTTGAGCTCGTCGAGGAAGACCTGCTTGCTCATGGGTTTCGTCGACGGATCGAGGAACACGTCGCCCTCGGCGAGCTCCCGGAGCGACGGCACGCTCTGGCCGAGCGAGGAGACGATCTTCTGGCCGTCGGCCGAGGTACAGAAGGAGATCCAGTCCCAGGCGGCCTGCTTCTCCTCATC
Source organism: Actinopolymorpha sp. B9G3 (assembly GCF_040120725.1). NCBI lineage: Bacteria > Bacillati > Actinomycetota > Actinomycetes > Propionibacteriales > Actinopolymorphaceae > Actinopolymorpha > Actinopolymorpha sp. B9G3. The sequence goes on from NZ_JBEEAB010000009.1 coordinate 21,671, forward strand.
CGGTGCCTTCGCCGTGACCGAAAGCGGGGAGTACCAACCGGTGGAGACCTTCTTACGCCCGACCGGGAAGGGGACGACGTCCCAGTCGAACTTCGCCGCCCGGTTGCGCACCGTCGCCCACACGCCGTCATAGACCATCGCGACGTTGCCGGTCAGGAAGGAGAGCTGGCCGGACTGCTGGTAGGCAGGACTCGGGGCAATCGCGTGCTTGACGCCAAGGTCGGCAACGAACTGCAGACCTTCCACCGCCTCTGGTTCGTCCAACGGCACTCGGCGATCCTCGGTGATCACCTCGCCCTCGCTCGCCCACACCCACGGCCAGGGCGTGCCGCCGGCGGCCGGGTCGAAGCCGTACTGCTTGACCCGCTTCGGATCGAAGCCGGCCTGGCCGGGGCTCTTGCCGTTGCGGTCGACGGTGAGCTGGCGGCCGTACTCGACCACTTCGTCCCAGGTCATCGGCGTCGTCGGGTCGGGCGGTTCGATGCCGGCCTTCTCGAACAGGTCGAGGTTGCAGTAGATCGCCATCGACCCGCCGTCATAGGGCAGGCCGTACGTCTTGCCTTCGTACTCCGAGGTGTCCCACGCGGTTGGCAGGAACTCGTCCTTCTTGAACCGGGGGTCGCTCTTGATCAGATCGTCGAGTGGCTCGAGCGCACCCGCCCGAATCGACGACGTGATCGTGCACGAGCACTCGAAGAGCGCGTCCGGCGGCGTGCCACTCGCGAGTTTGAGCTGGAACTTCTGGTAGAAGTCGCCCGGCACCTGCTCGATGTTCACCTTGGTGTCGGGATTGCGGGTGGCGAACTCCTCACGCAGTTGGCGGAACACCTTCCAGATCGCCTGGTCGCCACGGGCGAAGAAGTCGACTCCCGCACTGTCGCTGCCGCCCGCGCCGCCGGATCCGCCGGTGAAGCCACTGCAGGCCGACGTGAAACCTCCGGCCGCAAGTGCGAGGCCGAGCGAGCCGGCGCCCAGGAGGAACCCGCGCCGGCTGTGGAGCGGAGACTGTCTCGGAGCATCCACGATGATGCCTTCCTTTCGAGCAAGGCGTCGTCACTACGCCTTGAGACCTGTGAGCACGATTCCGCGGATGAATGTCTTCTGCGCCAGGAAGAACAGCACCACCACCGGCGCCACCATGATGACGGAGACGGCCATGACGAGATGGGTCATGTCCCGGCCCCACTGCAGGCCCTGTAGCGCTGAGATTCCCAGCGCGAGGGTCCACTTCTCTTCGCTCGTGAGGTAGACCAACGGACCGAAGAAGTCGTTCCAGTGTGAGAGGAACGAGAACACCGTCACGACCGCGATCGCCGGTCTGGACAGCGGAAGGATGATCTGGGTGAGGATCACCCAGGGGCTGGCCCCGTCGATGCGGGCCGCCTCGTCGAGTTCCATCGGCAGCGTACGGAAGAACTGCCGGAGCAGGAAGATGAAGAACGCACTGCCGGCGCCGAACCAGTAGGGCACGGTCAACGGCAGGAAGGTGTCCAACCAGTTCAGCGACTTGAAGAGGATGAACGTCGGTATCAGTGTCACGGTGTACGGCACCATGAGCGTGGCCAGCACGATGGCGAAGAAGATGTCGCGGCCGGGCCAGCGCAGTCGTGAGAATGCGAAGGCACACAACACCGACGTCACCACCTGCCCCGCGGTCGCGACGAACGTGATGACGAGTGTGTTCTCCAGATACTGCAGGAAGGGGAGTGCGGAGAGGACCTCGGTGAAGTTGCTCCAGCGCACCGGTTCGGGGATCCACTCCGGCGGTAGGACGAAGATGTTCTCCGGCCCCTTCAGGGAGCTGCTGATCAGCCACGCGAACGGCAGCAGCATGACGAGCCCGCCCCCGGTCAGCAGGACGTAGGCCACCGCGCGGCGGATCCGACCGGTCGGCCGCCGGCGCGGTGCGGCCGGTGCCTCGCCCAGGTCGACTGTCAGGGGACCGCTTCCCGTCGTCGTGGTGGCCACCTGCCTACCTCCCGCGCTCGGCTTCGTAGTAGACCCAACGGCGTTGGAGGCGGAACATCACCACGGTCAGCCCCACGATGACGAGGAACAGCAACCACGACAGTGCCGCTGCGTACCCGACATTGAAGTACTGGAACGCGTTGCGGTAGAGGAACACCATGTACATCAGCGCGGAGTCCTCAGGCCCCGAACTGCCCGTGCCGGTGGGAGTGTAGATCAGGTAGACGATCGTGAAGACCTGGAACGACCCGATGATGCCGAGTACGAGGTTGTAGAAGATGATCGGCGACATCATCGGGACCGTGATGTGCCGGAACTGACCGACCGTGCCGGCACCGTCGATCTCGGCCGCTTCGTACAGCTGTTGGGGGAGTCCCTGCAGTCCGGCGAGGAAGACCAGCATCGTCCCGCCGAGGCCCATCCAGAGCCCGATCATCACGAGGGCGGGAATGGTGAGTCCGGGTTCGATCAACCATCCAGGGCCGGGTATGCCAACGAAGTCGAGCAGGTTGTTCAGCAGGCCGAAGTCGCGGTTGAGGATCCAGCGCCACAGGGCGGCGGCGGCCGCTGCGGGTACGAGCGTCGGGAGATACCAGATGGTGCGGTAGATGCTGATGCCGCGAACCTTCTGGTTCATGAGGATGGCAACCATGAAACCGGTGATGAGCGTCAGGGGGATCGCGAGAACGCTGTAGTAGATCGTCGCCGACAGCGACTTGAGGAACAGCTCGTCGGAGAACATCTCCAGGTAGTTGCGCAACCCGATGAAGGTCGGCGCGTCGACGATCTTGTACTCGGTGAAGCTCAGATAGAACGTGAAGACAATGGGGTACGCCGTGAAGATCAGCAGACCCAGGATCACCGGCGCGGCGAAGAGGTACCCGTGCACCGCCTCCTGCCCCCAGCGCCGGCGCGACCGCTTCGCCCCTGACCGCCTGGTGCCAGCGTCAGCGGGCTTCGCGGCGGGCGGGGAATAAGGCATACAAAATTAGTAATGGTGGCCCGCGTGGCAGGTCAACGGAACGCGGCATCGGTGGACACTCTTGGCCGCCACGCGCGGTGTCCGGGTAGCTGTGATCTGTCAACCCGCCGTTGCGACCTCTCCGCCGAACACTGCACTGGTGGTCAAGCCCAGTGCGCTGGCGTACGAGGGGCCCCGGCGGACCGGTCGCAAGACTGGCCCATGTCAGCGGCCGAGTAGTACTGCGGGGAAGGTGAACGTGAACGGAATGCGCCGCGCTGTCCATGCACCGCGGGTGGGTCGAGACTCGACAAGGGTCGGTTCGTCGCGGTCGCGGCAGGCAGTGCCCAGCTGGACCGGCTGATCACGACGCCCGGCTGGCCGCGCGACTCAGTGACTCAGCCTGACACCGCCATCTCGCCGAGCTCGGACCAGTCGTCCTGCGGGACCTTGAAGTTCACGATCCGCGGTGTCTCGACGAGGTGGGGCGGCAGCGTCTCGCGTGCCTTCGCGAAGTGCGCGGACTGCACGTGCGCCGCCCCGGCGTCGTCGTCGCGAAACGCCTCCACCAGGACGTACTCGGCCGGGTCGTCGAGGCTGCGCGACCAGTCGAACCACAGGCAGCCGGGTTCACCGCGGGTCGCCCGGGTGAACTCCTCGACGATCGCGGGCCACTGGTCGGCCGACTCGGGCCGCACGCGGAACTTCGCGGTGATGAAGATCATGGCCGTCCCTTTCATACGTACGAACGACGTTGCACGGCACGCTCACTCGCGGGCAACGACGAGTGCCCCACACTAGAGGTTCACAGCAGGCCGTAGGCGACGGCTGGAAGGGCGGTGCGGGGTCGGGCCGATGCCTGCGGCTGGCTACACGCATCGTCGTCCGGGGATGGGTGGAACCGTTCCGGTCCATCGAGCAGAGACACACGTGCTACGTCGCGACCCGCCGGGCATCGATACCGAGCCAGTCGCGGAAGGACGTGGTCCGGCGTACCTCCTGGACGACGAAGCCGGCGGCGGCGAGATGCGCGGCGAGGTCGGGTGCGCGGTGGTAGGTGAACCAGCGCCGACGGTGCGAGCCGTAGTTGAACGCGACCTCCCACGCCTCGCCGTCGCCGTCGGCCACGGACAGGTGGAGCCGGCCGCCGATGCGTACGGCTCGGGCGAACTCGGCGAGCACGCCCGGCACGTCCGCACGAGGGAGGTGGAGCAGTGCGGCCTGGCACCAGACGGCGTCCATGGATCCGGTACGCAGCGGAAGCTGGCGCATGTCGGCCCGCGCGGCGCCGGTCAGCCCACCGGTCCGGAGCTGGCCGGCGGACAGGTCGAGGCCGACGACCCGGAACCCGTTCGCGCGCATGGCGCGGACCTCTCGGCCGGGACCGCAGCCGACGTCGGCCACCCAGCTTCCGGGCGGGAGAACGGCGGCGAGGGCAGCGATGTCGTCGTTGAGCGACCGAGAATCGACGGTCGAGTTCCGCCGGAGGTATTCGGATGCGATCGCGTCGTAGGTCTCCTGCGTTTCAGCAATCGGCTCCGCCATGGCCGCGACGTTACCGGCGTGCCCAGAGCGCTCGACAGTGCAGAACCCGACAACGCCTCAGCCGATGGTTCAGAACTCGACGACGACCTTGACCTCGTCGTCGTCACGGTCGAGGGCGCTCTGCCAGGAGGTGAGCGGCACGCGCCGGGTGAGGAGGCGGCAGAGCCAGGAGCGGTCCACGCGCAGCAGGGTGTCGACGGCCTGGGCGTAGTGCCGGCGGCCGGCGTTGACCGTGCCCACCAGTGCGGCGTTCGCGCGCAGCAGCATCGGCGGGACCGAGCCGGGGTCGGCGGCGCCGCCGGCGATGAGCATCATCACGCCGGCCTGGCCGAGCAGGGCGGTGGCCGGCCCGATCAACCCGGCCGCCCCTGAACACTCGAAGGCCAGGTCGAAGTGGGGACCGTCCGCGAGGGTGCCGAGGTCGTCGGTGTACGCCGCACCGAGCGTGGTCACCAGGTCGGGTTTCACGCCGGTACGCATCCGGTCGAGCACGGTCACGTCGAGCCCGGCGTCGCGGCCGGCGGCGGCGGCGAGCAGACCGATCGGCCCCGCGCCGGTCACCAGGAGGCGCGCGGGCGTGGAGGGTCCCCGTCGGGCGACGTAGAAGGCGGTCTCGAGTGCCTTGCACACGACCGACATCGGCTCGACGAGGACGCCCAGCTCGCCGAGCCTGTCGGGAACGGGAACGAGGTAGGCGGGTTCGCTACGCCAGCGGGTCCGGCCGAAACCGTCGGCACCTTTGATACCGCGTTCGGTGTAGGCACCGCTGGTGCAGAAGTCCCAGTCACCACGGGCGCAGGCGGCACACTCGGCGCAGGGCCGGCGCACGATGCCGGTGACCAATTGCCCGGGCGCGAACCCGGAGGTCGGCGGTGCCTCCACGACCAGCCCGACCGCCTCGTGGCCCAGCACCAGCCGGGGCGCGTCGGGGCCGGACGCGGACGCACGGTGCGTACCGCCGACAAGGTGCAGGTCGGTGCCACAGACCCCGACGAGGAGGGTACGCACGAGCACGGAGCCTTCGCCTGGTCCGGGCTCGGGAACGGCGTGCGTCGCCGCCGTGTCACGCCGGCCCCGCACGACGCTCATTGCCAGGTTCGTCACGGGCGTCACCAGGAGACGATCGTCTCGCCGGTCAGGCGGGCCGACGCCGGGCCGACGAGGAACAGCACGATCGACGCCATGTCCGCCGGCTCCGCGACGCGTTGCAGCCGGGACCGGTCGCTCTGGTCGGCGACCTCCCGGGTGGCGCGGAACCGCCCGGTATAGGTCGCGGTCGGCGCGATGCAGTTGACGTTCACGTCGTACGGACGAAGCTGCTCGGCCAGGCACCTGGTGTAGTGCGAGTTCGCCGCCTTCGCCGCGGCGTAGATGAGGCCGTTGCGGGCCGGTAGGTGCCCCGCGACCGAACCCACGTTGACGATCCGGCCGGTACGCCGTTCGCGCATGTGCCGGCCGGCGTACTTGCAGGCGTACATCGTCGTGAGGACGTTGTTGTCCACGACGGCGCGGATGTCGTCGGGGTCGATGTCGAGCGCGTCGTTCGGCTCCGGCCGGGGGGTCTGCGCGCCGATGTCCCCGCCGGCGTTGTTGACCAGGATGTCGAGCTGACCGAACGCCTCGATCACGTCCGTGATCAGGCCCGCGGTCTGGGCGGCGTTGGTCAGGTCGGCGGCGAAGAACCCGGACCCCCGGCCGAGCGCGCGTACCTCGTCCGCCACCGCCTCTCCGGACTCGGCCTCGCCGAATCGCGCGGCCGCGGCCCCGTCCAGGTCGTGGATCGCGACATCGGCGCCGTGGCGGGCGAGCTCGAGCGCGTAGTGGCGGCCGAGTCCGCGGCTCGACCCGGTGACGAGCGCGACCTTGCCGGTGAGGTCATCGCCCGGGTGGTCCTGCGCGGTCATCGGTCTCCCGCCCGAGCGGTCTGCAGTGCGTGGACGTACGCGAGACTCGCCGTCAACTGGCGCTGCTCGTAGGCGACGATGGCCTCTGCGGGTTCGCCGCGTTCGGCGGGCGTCCGCCAGTCGCCTCCCGGCCGGGCGTTCGCGCGGACGACGCGCAGCGCCTCGGCCAGCTGGGCGGGTGTACGGGACGGCGGGTAGTCGGGCCAGAAGTCGGGCGCGAACACCCGGATGTCGCGGGCCTGAAGCGCACCCAGCTCGATCGCCATCGTGACGCCCGGCACGGCCTCGTCGAGCAGGTCCAGCAACACCGGGAAGTCGGTCAGCCCCTGACCGAGGGGGCAGCGGACGAGCAGATAGCCCTCCTCGCTCCACCACGTCCAGTAGTCCTTGAGGTGGACGTTCTTGACATACGGTGCGACCCGGCGGAAGTAGTCGACCGGTTCCTCCGCCGTTCCCAGCGGGTTGCCGGTGTCGAGGTTGATACCGAAGGACGGCGACCCGATCGACTCACACAGCCACAGGAGTTCTTCCGACGCGAGGTCCTGGTGGTTCTCCACGGCGAGGTTGATGCCCGCGCTCTCGGCGGTTCCCGCGGCCACCTTCAGCTTCGCCTGCACCTCGGCGAGGAAGGGCTGCCAGCGGCCGGCCAGGGGTCGCCGGTCGCCGCCGATCTTGGCGCCGCCGACGACGGTACGGACAGTGGGAGCGCCCACCCGCGCGGCCAGCTCGATCACCCGGGCCAGTGCCTCGGGGTCGTAGCCGCCGGTGTCTACGGTGATGAACAGACCTCGTTCGGCCGCCTCGCTGCCCAGCTTCTCGACGTCCTCACCCTCGAGGAACGTGGCCGGCATCTCCACGCCGGTCAGGCCGTACGTCTGTGCCAGGTCCATCATTGCCCGCGCTGTGATGCGTGGCCGACCGGCGTCGGGGTTGAGACCCATGCTGTAGGTGGTGCCGTACGCGGAAAGTCCCACGCGCAGAGGTGACGGGCTCATTGGGCGGTCCACCCTCCGTCGATCACGAGTTCCGAACCGGTCATGAAGCTCGACGCGGCCGAGGCGAGGAACACGATCGCGCCACTGAGCTCGTCAGGATTTCCCCATCGACCCAGGGGGATCCGGTCGACGAAGAACTTGTTCGTCTCCGGGTTCTCGATGACCGGGATGTTGAGGTCGGTGGCGAACGGTCCCGGGCACAGCGCGTTGACGGTGATGCCGTGGCCGGCCCACTCGAGTGCGAGCACCTTGGTCAGCTGCATCACGGCCGCCTTGCTCGAGCAGTAGGCGCTGCGGTCGGGGAGTGCGGACAGGCCGAGCATCGAACCGACGTTGATCACCCGGCCGTAGCCCTGCGCCTTCATGTGCGGCGAGACGGCCCGGGCGAACAGGTACGGCGCCTTGAGGTTGGTCGCCTGCACGCGGTCCCAGCTGTCCTCGTCGAACTCCTCGATCGGCTTGCGGATGTTGATCCCGGCGTTGTTGACCAGGATGTCGATCCGGCCGAACTCCTCGGCGACCGTGGTGACCACGCGGGCCACGTCGTCGGCGCGGGTCACGTCTCCGCCGACGCCGAGCGCGCGGACGCCGGTGGACTCGGCGATGCCGGCCGCCGCCTCCCTCGCCTGATCCTCCTGGCGGCTCGTCACGGCGACGTCGGCGCCGGCTGCCGCGAGTGCCGTCGCCATCACCAGCCCGAGGCCGCGGTTACCTCCGGTGACCAGGGCGACCCGGCCGTTGAGTCCGAACGACTCCAACCCCATGAACGAAACCTCACTTCGCGACGATGGCGATCTTGGCGATCCTTGCGGTCCTTGTGACCTTGGCGATCCGGAACGGACGAGCGGCGACGGACGCGCCGGGCCGGGCGCCACGTTGCGCCCACCCGCCGCTCCCGGAGAGATACGGGGCGAATTGGCCGACCGGGGTTCTTGCGACGGAGCCCTCCACAGGCGGGACCGGGATGGAAAAGGCGTCCCGCGGCAGGTGTCCAGCATTTCGGACGCTATTTACGGCCCGCAACAGGTGTCAAGGAATTGCCGGATCTCGACCGGACTCCAGGCAGAATCACGTATGCGTGATCATTCCCCACGATGCGCGGTGGATCGGGCGCGCATCGTGGGGAACTGGCGCGCAAGGCGCGCAGCTTGGGTGGCCGTACGACGTGCCGCACAATGGACCGATGCCCGGGAACGAGCCGGCCGAGGAATGGGTGAGCAGGCCGCCCTCGCCTGCGCTGCGAGCGTTCGTGGCGGAGTACGTCGGTTACCGGCAGGCCGGTCGGGCGCCTGGGATCCATCGCGGCCTGCCCTCGCCGTACCTCACCCTGATCGTCACCCTGGACGAACCCGTCACGATCGCCGCCCATCCGGATCCTGCAATCGCGCCAGGCCGGTACGACACGCTGATCGGCGGCCTGCACACCGCTCCCGCCCTGATCAGCCACGAGGGACGGCAGTCGGGGATCCAGCTGGCGCTCAACCCCTGCGGCGCGAGGGCACTCCTCGGGTTGCCGGCCGGGGAGCTCGCCAGCGTGGACGTCGACGGCACAGAGATCCTCGGGTCACTCGCGAACGAACTGCACGAGCGCATCCGGACCGCGGCGGCCTGGCCGCAACGCCTCGCCGACCTCGACGAACTCCTCCTGCGACGACTCGACCACCTCGGCCACCACCCCGACCACCATCCCGCCCACCCCCTCCCGCCCGAGCTCCTCCACGCCTGGCGGCGGCTTCTGGCGAGCGGGGGAACGGCCTCGGTGGCCGACGTTGCGCAGGAGGTCGGGTGGAGCGACCGGTACCTCGCGCGGCACTTTCGTACCGAGATCGGGCTCACCCCGAAGGTCGCCGCGCGGGTCATCCGGTTCGACCGGACCCGGCGGATCCTGCAGCGCCACGCCACACCTGCCGACGACTCCGGCCCGAACCTCGCCACCCTGGCCGCGGAGTCCGGCTACTACGACCAGGCGCACCTGGCGAGGGAGTTCCGGTCGCTCGCGGGTTGCCCGCCGAGCCGGTGGCTGGCCGAGGAGTTCGGAAATTTCCAAGTCGCACCAGACCTCGACCGGACAGCATCGAGGCCATGACTGACAACGCACCTGGCACGGCCATCTGGCCGACCCTCCGCGCCCGAGACGCGCGAGCCTTGATCCGCTTCCTGGTCGACACCTTCGGCTTCGTCGAGACGGTGGTCTTCGGCGAAGGGGACCGGGTCGACCACGCGCAGCTGTCCTGGCCGCAGGGCGGCGGGATCATGCTCGGCTCGGTTCGCGATCCGGGCACCGACGACCCGTGGCCGCAGCAGCCGGGACACGAGGGCGTCTACGTCGTCACCGATGACCCGGACGCCCTGTACGCCCGCGCCAAAGCCGCGGGCGTGGACATCCTCCAGGAGCTCCGCGACGAGGACTACGGCTCGCGCGGGTTCGGCGTCCGAGACCCGGAGGGCAACCTCTGGTCGTTCGGCACCTACCGGGGCGAAGCCACGAAGGACGCCTGAGCGGAGCTAGGGCGGGGGTTCAGCAGCCCGGGGGCGGGGTGCCGAGGACCTCACGCCGAGGACGCGGCGGGATCGGCGCCGAAGAGCGGCAGCACCACCTCGTCCACGATCTCGACGATGATCTCGTCGGGGATGGGTACGCCGTTGAAGAGGAAGTACGTACGAAGCAGCGCCTGTCCGGTCTCGAGCCGGCGAGGAGTCACGACGCCGGGGTCGATCTCGCCGCGCTCGGCCGCCCGGCGGACGATCTCTCCCATGACCATCCGGCCGGTTCCCTGCGAGTGCTGGCGTACCTGTGTGGTGGTGGCCTGGTCACGCAGGACATCGCTCAGCAGACCGCGCATCGCCTCGCCGGCCGGTCCCGCGAGCGCGTCGGCGGAGGCGCGGAGGCTGGCGAGGACATCACCGCGCAGCGTCCCTGTGTCCGGAGGCGCGGTCGGGTCGGGCAGGGCGTGGTAGACCGCGTCCATCGCGAGCTCGATCCGGGTCGGCCAGCGACGGTACAGCGAGGCCTTGCTCGCCCGCGCACGTTCGGCGACGCGTTCCATGGTCAGTTTCGCGTAGCCGTGCTCGGCGAGTTCGTCGAGCGTGGCCTGGAAGATGGCGGCGGTGAGGGCGTCTCCGCGCCGCCGCGGCTGGCTGCGGTGGTCGGTGGCCGCCCTGGCCGGAGGGTCGTGCGCTTCGCGGGCCACGGGAGAATCCTAGGAAGCTTCGCGGGTGGCCGCGGTCACCCGTCCTGTGTCGCCGTCGACGGTGACGAGCTGTCCGTCGCTGAGCACACTGGTTGCCCGGCCGGTGCCCATGACGGCGGGCAGGCCGTACTCCCGGGCGACGATCGCGGCATGTGAAGCGATCCCGCCGGCATCGACCACCACCGCCGCCGCGCGTGGGAACAGCGGTGTCCACGCCGGATTGGTGTACGGACAGACGAGGACGTCGCCAGTCTGCAGGTCACCGAACTGGTCCGGTCCGAGGATGACCTTGACCGGTCCCGTGACGGCGCCACCGCCGGCGCCGGTTCCGGTGACCAGCGCGTCCCCCTCGTCGCTGGCGCGCGGGAAGACCAGCGCAGGATCGATCAGGCGTACGCCGGACAACTCGTCGCGCCTGGCCGCCCTCGCCCGGACCACCGCGCGCACCTCCGATGCGGTCGCGTCCGGGAGAGCGGTCACGTCGGTGAGCGCTTCGAGCTCCTCGAGACGCAGGTGGAACACGTCCTCGGAAACGTCCAGCACTCGGGCCTCGCACAGCCGGCGTCCCATCTCCAGCAGGGAACGCCGCAGGACCGGCAGGGGCTTGGTGAAGTAGAAGTGCGAGTCCTCGCGGAAGGCGATACCCGCCCGGGCCGCCTCGACCCAGCGCCGGATTCTCGCCCGCGCCCACGGCCGGCGCAGCAGTGGATGGTCGAGCACGTCGGCCATCGCGGCACCTGCCCGGTCGGCATCGGCGTCAGCATCGGCGTCGGCATCGGCGTCGGCATCGGTGTCGGGACCACCCCGCGACCGCGCCCCGGCGAGCACCTTGACCAGCCCCAGTGCCGTCTCCGGAGCCTCGCCCCAGGTGGGTGGCGACACGAGAATCGGGCTGGCGGTCTCGCGATGTCCGTACTCACCGAGGAAGTCCTCGAACGCCCGCGCGAATCCGTCGAACGCCGGATCCGCGATCACGTCGACCAGATTGACCGCGTCGAACCGCGCGAACGCGTCCGCCAGTCGGGCGTCGGCGCGTACCAGATCGGCGAGTCCAGCCAGAGCACGGTTGGCCGCCTCCGTCCTTGTGTGCGCGCCGAGGATCAGGTCGCCCAGCAGGCGCCGTCGCCGCAGCAGCGTGAGCGCGACGAGCAGCCGCAACAGCCCGAGTCCGGACCGGGGAAGGTAGTCGATGCGCAGGTCGGCGACCGGCTTCTCCAGGTCGAGGGCGGTCCGCGGGACCCGGACGAGCTCTGACCAGGGCAGGCACTGCAGATCGACGCGGGCGAGTGCGTCCGTACGCCGGAGGAACTCGACGAAGCGCGGGTCCTCGGTCCACCGTGCCGGGTCGTACCGGCCAGCGCGGCGGGCGAGCCGGAACGGCGCCAAGAGCACCCTCGGCGCGAGGCGCGGCGATGGCGGCACGACCCGGTCGACCACGCCGTCCTCCTCGTGGAGGATGTCGTCGAAGGTCCGCACCACACCGACGCTCGCCGCCACCTTGGCCATGAGTCCGGCCGGACCGTACGGCAGCCAGGTCGTCATGTCGATGGGGTACGGGCGGACCGGAAGGTACTCGAGCAGGACCGACGCCATGCGCCGCTGTACGTGGTTGAGCCGGACGGGGGGCGGCGGCAACGCGGTCATCGGGCGCGACTGGACCAACCACACCTGCCCGTCGGCGTAGGCCCACTCGATGTCCTGGGGACGTCCGAAGTGGCTGGCGACCGCGGTTCCCAGCCGGGCGAGCTCTGCCAGCACGGCCGCCGGCAGCGGAGGCGTGTCGGTGACCGGACCCTTGTCCTGGCTGACGCCGCCGCCCGGCGTCGAGGCGACGACGACCTCGTGCCGCCCGGGCGTGCGTTCCTTGACCTTGCCGCCGGCGTCCAGGACGTAGTGGTCCGGTGTGACGAGGCCCGAGACGACGGCCTCGCCGAGCCCGGTGCTGGCGTCGACGACGATCTCGCTCCGGTCGCCGGAGACCGGGTTCGCCGTGAACATGACGCCCGCCGTCTCGGCCTCGACCATGCGCTGGACGACGACGGCGATGCGTACGTCGGCGGAGTCGATCCGCCGGTTACGGCGGTAGGCGATCGCCCGCTCGGTCCACAGCGATCCCCAGCAGTGGCGTACGGCGTCGACCAGGGCGGCGGAACCGATGACGTTGAGATAGGTGTCCTGCTGGCCGGCGAACGCCGCGCCGGGCAGGTCCTCCGCCGTGGCGCTGGAGCGGACCGCGACCGGGCCGCCGCCGAGCTTCGCGTGGGCCTCTGCGAGCGCGGCTCGGAGTGCCCCGGGAACCTCGACCGCGGCGAACCCGGCGCGAATCGCGGCACCGTCGCCACCGTCAGCGCCCAGCACGTCGGCGAGGTGGACCCGGAGCCCGGAGGCGTCGAGGAGTCGTTCGTACGCATCTGTGGGGACGACGAACCCGTCGGGGACCGGGAAACCGGCCCGGACCAGCTCGCCCAGGTTGGCGCCCTTGCCGCCTGCCGCACCGATGTCGTCGCGGCCGAACTCGCTGAGCGAGCTGACGTGCCAGTCCGTCATGGCTGGTGCTCCTCGTGTCGTCGGGAGGCGGGGGCTTGGTCGTGCGTGGCGACCTGCGCGGTGGGCTCGTGGTGGGCGTCGACATGGGCAGTGGTCCGCAGCGGGCGTACCGGCAGTGCGAGCGCGAGAACGAACGCCAGCACCAGCAGCGGCGCCATCGCACCGAACACCGGTGGCGCGGCCGTACCGAACGCCGCACTGACTGCGGACCGCACGCCCTCCGGAAGCTGCGCCAGGGCGTCGGGGGAGAGGCTCTCGATCCGGCCGCCGCCGAGCCGGTCCGTGAGCCCGGCGGGCAGGCGTTCGGTGAAGCGCCAGGTCACCAGTGCTCCGACGACCGCCACCCCGACCGAGGCGCCGATCTGGCGGAGGAAGGTCACTGCCGACGTCGCCGCACCAAGGTCGGGATAGCTCACGGAGTTCTGTGCCACCAGGACCATGACCTGCATGACGAGACCGACCCCGAGTCCGGTCAGAAGCAGCACGGCCGCGAGAACCGCGGGAGGAGCGCCGGCGCCGACTAGGGCCAGCAGCGCCAGTCCGGTCGCCGTGAGGGCGGTACCGGCTACCGGGAAGGCCTTGTACTTCCCCGTCCGCGTGATGAGCCGACCGGACACCACCGTGGTGAGCAGGACGCCGGCCATGAGCGACGTCACCAGCAACCCCGCCTGCGTGGCGGTCGTCCCCAGGGCGATCTGCAGGAACGCCGGGACGTAGGTGACCGTCCCGAAGAGCGCGAACCCGATGAGGAAACTGATCGTGACCGGGATGGCGAACGCCGGGTCGCGGAACAGTCGCAGCGGCAGGATCGGGTCGGTGGCGAGCCTGGTCGTGACGAGCCAGCCGGCGTACCCGGCGATCGTCGCGGCGATCAGGCCGGGACGGACCCACGCCGGCACCGCGTCGAGACCCCCCACCGTGCCTGCCAGCAGGACCGTGCCGACGACTGCGGTGCCCAGGGTGAGTGCGCCGGCCCAGTCGATCGGCGGCCGGGCAGTCGGTCGGGGGATCCGGAGTGTGGCGGCCAGCAGGACGAAGGCGACCAGCCCGAGCGGCGGATAGATCGCGAAGATCCACCGCCAGCTGAGCTGGTCGACGAAGAACCCGCCGAGCAGCGGCCCACCCACGGCGGCGACGACGTACGCCGCACCGACGAACCCGAGATAGCGGCCGCGCTCACGGGGACTCACGATCTCGCCGATGAGGGCCTGGGCGCCGATCACCAACCCGCCGCCGCCCATGCCCTGGACCGCCCGGAACGCGACGAGCTGCGACATCGACCCCGCGAGCCCGCACAGGACCGCGCCGGCGACGAAAACCCCGATCGCCGCCTGCATGACGGGTTTGCGGCCGAGCCGGTCGCCGAGCTTGCCGTAGATCGGCATGACCACGGTCGCCGCGACGAGGTACGCGACCACGACAGCGGGCATCTCGTCGAGCCCGCCGAGGTCCGCCGCCACAGTCGGCAGCGCGGGCGCCATGATCGTCTGGTCGAGGGCGCCGAGGAGCATGACGAGCAGGAGTCCCGGGAGTACGAGGGCCATCGACGTCGGCAGTCGCTGCGCCATGCCGCCACCCACCCTCGCGAGAATAGAGTACGGAGCGTTTCCAATACGCGCAGATTACTCTCCACATATTGGAAACGCAACGTTCACTATCGGTGCGGGTGGTGTGTGGGCGACGGGTGGTCAGTCAGGTGCGGGTGGTGAGTCAGGTGCGGGTGGTGAAGTACTGCTCCGGGTTGGACGGTCCTGGCTCGGGATAGTCGGACTCGATCATCATCGTCGCGGGCACGTTGTGGAAATCCGTACGCCTGATGCAGTAACCCTTCGGCGGCAGGGCGATCCCGATCGCGTAGAACTGCTCGCGCGCCATCGCGATGACGTCGCGGAGCAACTGGTCCTGCTCGGCCGGGTCGGCGGTCGCGGCCATCTGGTCGTACAGCCGCATCTGCTCGCGCACCGCGGCCGGCGGCTCCTCGCCGCCGGCGCCCTTGGTCTGGTACCACTCCGCCCACGCCAGCGCGAAGTTCGACTCGTCGCGGTACGGCATGTAGTAGCGGGGTTCGAGGCGCGGGTCCATGCCACCGACGTCGCCCTGCCACACCACCGCGTCGAAGAGGTTGGCGTCCTTGCGTTCGTAGAACAGGTCGCCGTCCTCGGCCCGGATGTTCACCTCGATGCCGACCTCGCGCCAGTATCCCCGCACCAGGTCCATCACGCTCGCCCAGGCGAAGCCGTAGTCCTGGGAGGCGATCTCGACGGAGAACCTGATCGGCGACCCGTCCGGGCCCAGCCGAAGGCCATCACCGTCGCGGTCGCTGTAACCGGCCCTGTCCAGGTGCGAGTTGGCCAGATCCACGTCGTACTCGGTGTACTGCTTGGCCAACGTCTCGTCGTAGAAGTCCGACTCCGGGCGGGGCGCCGGCTGGGCCGGCTCACCCTGCCGCTGGTAGGCAGCGACGATGATCTCCGGTCGGTTGATGGCGTGGGAGAGTCCGATGCGGAAGTCGCGGTTGCGGAAGATCTCGCGTTTCACCGGGTCCTTGTGGCAGAGGTTGAGCGAGATGATCGCGGTGTTCATGTTCGCGTTGACCATGTCGACGAACTCGTAGCCACCCTTCTCGCGGCTCTGCGCGAGGACGGGCTTGTTCCGCAGCGAGGTGATGGTCCGCGTCTGCATGTCGAACTCGCCGTTCGTGGCCTTGAGGAGCATCACCTCCGGATCGGTGATGAGGGTGTTGACGAACTCGTCCAGATAGGGAAGCTGGCTGCCGTCGGGGTCGACCTTCCAGTAGTACGGATTGCGCTCGGCAACCACCCGGTCGCCTTCTCCGACCGGCTGTTTGATCATCCACGCGTTGAGCGTGGGGAGCTCGGGGTTGGCCCATCTGTCGCGCTTGGCGTCGAACAGTGCCACCCAGTCGCCGAGCTTCTCCTCTTCGGCGACCTGGTCGGCATTGTCGGCGTAGCTCGCGTGGAACTGGGACAGGTAGTGCTTCGGGAGCCGGACGAAGTCGAGACCGTACGCCTTGGTCGCCATCCGCTGCGCGAACAGGGCGTTGGGCGCGGGGAACGTCACCCGTACCGCGTAGTCGTCGATCTTCTCCAGCGTTGCCGGGCCATCCGCGCTGAGGTAGGCCGCGGCCAGCAGCGGAGAGATGTCCTCGTTACGCAACACGTCGTCATAGGCGAAGAGCACGTCGTCGGCGGTGAAGGGTTCTCCGTCGGACCAGCGGGTGCCCTCCCGGAACCGGAAGACGTACTCGGTCGCGTCGGCGTTGACCTCGAAGGACTCGGCGACACCCGGCACCACCTGGTCGCGGCCGAACGTGCGGGCATCGGGGCGCCATCGCAGCACCGGGTCGTAACCGACGCTGCGATCCAGCCACGCGGTGTCGGGCCCGAGCATGGCCGCCCGCCAGGTACCGCCGTACTGCCCGATGCGTTCGGCGGGCTCGACGACGAGCGGCTTCTTCGGCAGGCGGCGTCCGACCGGCGGGAGCGTACCGGCCTTGACGCGTTCGGCCAGCATGGGCGCCTCCCGGCCCTTGGACGCGGCCGGTCCGGTCGCCTTCTTCTGCGTAGTCGGATCGGTCGACAGCAGATTGCAGCCGGCTCCCGCGCCGCCGGCCAGCAGGGTCGACACGCCAATGCCGAGTGCCTGCCGCCGGGTCAGACCGTGGCGGACGTGGTTGGTCTGCTGACCCATGGTCAGGCTCCTCTCGTCGAGGCAGCGCCAGCCTTCGAATCCAACGGGCGGGCTGAACGCGGGACCGTGGAGATGCCGCCCGCCGGGCGAGACGACGACCAGCGTGGATCGCCGCAGTGTAACGATTTATCAATCTGCCACTCAATGGCGTTGCGGACGTCGCCGCGTCCGAGAGAGGACGCTGTCGTGCTTCGAAGAGACCGACGTTCGAGGTGGCCAACGTCCGGACTAAATCGTTAGACTCCGGACGACATCCATACCGGTGTGAGGAGGGCGGTTGGGCAGCGGCAAGGTCAGCCTGCGTGACGTCGCGCGCCATGCCGGCGTCTCACCGAGCACGGTGTCGAACGTCCTCAACGGCAGGGTCGGTCGGATGCGGGACGAGACCAGCGAGCGGGTACGCCAGGCCGTCCGCGAGCTCGGCTATGCGCCCAACCAGCTCGCCCGCCAGCTCCGTACCGGGCAGGTACGCACGATCGGGCTGATCGTTCCCTCGGTGGCGAACCCGTTCTGGGGCTTCGTCGCGTTGCGGGTCGAACAGGCGGCGAGTGAACGCAACTACCAGGTGCTGCTGTGCAACGCCGAGCGCGACCCGGCGCGGGAGGCCAGGTTCGCCGAGACGCTGCTCGACTCCGGCGTGAGAGGACTGATCTTCGGGTCGTCGCCGTTGTCGTTCGACCACCTCACGACATTCGCTGGGCGTGGCCTGCAGGTCGTCGCATTCGACCGGTCACTCGCCGGCGCGGGCTCGGTGGTCGTCGGCAGCGTGGAGATCGACAACGTCCTCGCCGGCCGGCTGGCGATCTCCCACCTGACCGGACTGGGGCACACGCGGATCGGTTTCCTGTCCGGCCCGATCCGTACCGTCAGTCGGCGCGAGCGGCTCGCCGGGTACCGCCAGGCGTTGGAGGCGGCGGGCATCGGGTTCGACCCGGGTCTGGTGTGGGAGGGCGCGTCGGTGACGGCGTTCGGTGATGCGGAGGGGGCCGAGTTGGGTCGGGCAGGTGCGCATCACCTGCTGAGCCGGCCCGACCGGCCGACGGCGCTTTTCACGATCAACGACATGTACGCGATCGGGGCGTACGCCGGCGCTCGTGACCTCGGCCTTCGCGTGCCCGACGACCTGTCGGTGCTCGGCTTCGATGACCTGCCGGTGCTCGCGGAGGTAGCCGCGCCGCCGCTCACCACGGTGCGCCAACCGCTGCCAGAGATGATGCGTGTCGCCACCGACCAGCTCATCGGACGTCTGGAAGGCGAGCGGAGTGGTGAGCCCGAGCACGTGACCGCGGCGGCGGAACTCGTCGTGCGGCAGTCGACAGCCCCACCGGGCGGTCGATGACGTCGGGGAGGTTCGCATGCGTACGCGACAGAAGGGACGATGGTATGGGCCGTGCGAGAGTTGTCTTGGTCGGCGTCGGTGCAATGACCCAGCGGGTGCACCTTCCGTCGCTGGCGTCGTTCGACGACGTGGAGATCGTCGGCGTCTGTGACCTGGACGCCGAGCGGCTGGCCGACGTCGCGGACCGCTACGGCATCGAGGGTCGTTTCACCGACTATCGCGCGATGGTGGACGCCACGGCACCCGATGGTGTCTATGCCGTCGGCCAGCCGCACCTGATGTACGACATCTGGGTCTGGTGCCTGGAACACGGCCTCAACCTCTACGTCGAGAAGCCGCTCGGCCTCAGCTGGCACCAGGCGCGGATGCTGACCCACCTCGCCGAGACGTCGGGGGTGATCACTCAGGTCAGCCACCAACGCAGGACGTCGCCGCTCCTGGTGAAGATGCGCGAGGCATGTCTTGCCCGAGGACCGATCAGCCATGCCGTGTGCGAGTTCTACAAGTGCGACCGGCGCGCATTCGTGTCCGCCCGCGACCGGATGCTCGACGACGGCGTGCACGCGATCGACACGTTGCGGTGGCTCTGCGGTGGTGAGGTCGTCGACATCGACAGTCACTGCAAGCAGGTCGGCGTACCGGACCTCAACTGGATCACGGCGACACTTCACTTCGACAACGGATCGACCGGTCTGCTGGTGGCGAACTGGGCGAGTGGGCGGAGGATCTTCAGGGTCGAGATGCACGCACCCGAGATCGCCTGTGACGCCGACCCGGAGGGGCAGGCTCACCTGTACGCGGACGGGGACACAGCCGGCACGACGTACGACTCCCGTGCGGTCGCGGGCGGCGAGAGCCTTCACATCTACGGTGGGTTCCAGGCCAAGAACCGGGAGTTCGTGGACTCGCTCCTGGCGGGAAAGGAGCTCACGAGCTCACCGTTCCGCGACGCCCTGAAGACCATGCAGGTCGCGGAGAAGATCCTTGCCCAGGCGCTTCTGCACCAGTGAACGAGCGGAGGAGGCCGCCGAACTCAGCGAGCGTCCTTCCTGGCCGTCATACCCTGACGGACGTCTCCTAGCGCGGGTAGCCGTTGCGTGGGTCGTACGCCGGCATCGTGCGCGTCTGTTCGGCCGCCACCCACGCGGGCTCCGGCTGACGCGCGCTGGGGCCGGGCTGCGTCGGCCGCATGTAGAGCCACTCGCCGTCGGCCCGCCGCTCCCGTCGTTCGACTCTGCCGACGACCCAGCGCTCGCGACCGGACGGGTCGACGCCTGCGTAGTACTCGACCGCCTCGCCAGCAGGAGCGACCGGCGGCGGGTGGTCCTCAGCGGCGAAGGGCCGGCGCCGCTCACGCCGCTCGCGTGGTCCGCGGCTCCGGCGCGGCGCCCAGATCGCGAGCGTCGCGGCCATGCCCAGTGCGCCGACGAGCATGAGGATCCAGCCGATGACGGCGATGTCGATCCCGGAGACGTGGTAGTCGACCGCGAAGGCGAGGATGGCGCCGACAGCGATGAGAAAGATGCTGGCACCGATACCCATGGGAATTCACCTCGAGCACTTGGCTATCTCGGACTGTCCCCGTATCGACCGACCGCCCTCGTGACCGCGGGGCGGGCAGGTCGTCGTGCCGTTCGGACACACTAGGACAAACTAATCGGGAACGCGACTGTGGCCCCCTGAACCGGCCGGCCACCGCCAAGTGCCAGCAAGGAGAGCTTCGTGACGAGACCGGTTGACGCGTCGCCCACCGGGCCCTCGCGGGAGAGGTCGCAGCCGCCTCCGGCGGAGGACTTCCTCGACGTGGACGCCTCGCTCAGCGACGAGGAGCGCGCGAGCCGCGATCTGGTGCGTAGGTTCGGCGAGGAACGGCTGCGTCCACGGGTGGCCGAGTGGTTCGAACGCGAGCTCTCGCGCGCTGAGGCCCGCGATGTGCTCCGCGAACTCGGCGTTCTGGGTGTGCTCGGCATGCAGCTTTCCGGCCACGGCTGTGCGGGGGTGCCGCCGGTCACCTACGGCCTCGCGTGTCTCGAGCTGGAGGCCGTCGACTCCGGGATCCGCAGCATGGTATCGGTGCAGGGCTCACTGGCGATGGCCGCGATCGACCTGTACGGGTCGGAGGAGCAGAAGTCCCATTGGCTGCCCCGGATGGCGACCGGGGAGGTCATCGGATGCTTCGGCCTCACCGAACCGGACTCCGGCAGCGATCCGGGGAGCATGCGGACGACAGCCCGGAAGTCGGGCGCGGACTGGATCCTCGACGGCACGAAGATGTGGATCACCAACGGCGGGATCGCCGATGTGGCCGTGGTCTGGGCGCGCACTGACGACGGCGTGCGCGGGTTCCTGGTGCCGACCGACACCGAGGGTTTCACCGCCAACGACATCGGCCGGAAGGCGTCGATGCGCGTCTCGGTCACGTCCGAACTCGTCCTCGACGGCGTACGCCTGCCATCCGACGCGCTGCTGCCGGCCGCCCGCGGGCTCGGCGGCCCGCTCGGCTGCCTCAACGAGGCGAGGTTCGGGATCGTGTTCGGCGCCATGGGCGCCGCGCGGGACGCGTTCACCTGTGCGCTCGACTACGCCAAGACGCGTACGCAGTTCGGCCGGCCCATCGCGGGATTCCAGCTCACCCAGCGAAAGCTCGCGGACATGCTTCTCGAACTCCACAACGGAGTCCTGCTCGCCGTCCATCTCGGCCGGCTCAAGGAAGCGGGTCGACTGCGGCCGGCCCAGGTCAGCTTCGGCAAGCTGAACAACACCCGGTCGGCGCTGGAGATCTGCCGGACCGCGCGCACCATCCTCGGGGCGAGCGGAGTGACCCTCGAGTATTCCGTGCTGCGACACGCGAACAACCTCGAGTCGGTCCTGACCTACGAAGGCACCAGCGAGGTGCACACCTTGGTCCTGGGCCAGGCGCTCACCGGGCTCGACGCGTTCCGCTGATCCGGCTCACCCGAGGGCGACCCGGCGGCGGGACGTCTCATAGGCTGCTGCGGTGACGACAGCAGACTCTGCGAGCGAGGTTCCAGCGGCCGACGGCACGGCGTACAAGCTGGTGATCTTCGACTGTGACGGCATCCTCGTCGACAGCGAGCCGCTCGCCCTCCGGGTCGACGCCATGCTCTTCGCCGAGCTGGGCTGGCCGCTGCCCGAGGCGGAGATCGCCCGGCGGTTCGTCGGGCGTACGTCGGAGTACATGATGGGCGAGCTGACCGCGCACATCGGCCGTCCCGTGCCGGCGGAGGTCGAGGAACGGTTCAACGCCCACTACCGCGAGGTGTTGGCCGCGGAGCTGCAGCCGGTGTCCGGCATTGTCGAGGCGCTCGACCAGATCACGACACCGAGCTGTGTGGCCTCCAGCGGCGGCCACGCGAAGATGCGCTTCACTCTCGGCCTCACCGGGTTGTACGAACGGTTCGAAGGGCGGATCTTCTCCGCGAGCGAGGTCGCCCAGGGCAAGCCGGCCCCTGACCTGTTCCTGCACGCGGCCGCGAGCATGGGCGTCGAGCCGGCCGACTGCGCGGTGGTGGAGGACAGCCAGTACGGCGTCGAGGCCGCCCGGGCGGCGGGCATGGCGGCGTTCGGCTATGCCGGTGGTGTCACGCCCGCGAGCCGCCTGGAAGGCCCAGGCACCGTGCTCTTCACCGACATGCGCGCCCTCCCGGAGCTCCTGGGAGCGTAACCGGGCCGCGACGCTGGTCGCGCCGCTTCCTCGCCGCCCGGCTGGCCAGACGGATCCCGCGCGTGGTCGCCGTCGACGTGGACGCCCCAGTGCTGGAGCGGGCCCGGGCGCGGTTTCCTGACGCGAAGGTCACCTGGTGCTGTGGTGACGCCTTGACCCAACCGCCCTCGTAGGTCCGACGCCGCGGTCGGGCGGACCCCGCACAAACCCGCTGCCCTGAGAGCTTCGCGGTTGGTAACCTGCGCGGCAAGTGGATCCGGGATCTCTGCTCGAGGAGGCATCCGATGGCGGCCCAGCTGGTGACGTCGTTCGATCCCGGGCTCGCCATGACCCTCGCGGTGAGGTAGGGACCACGGCCCAGACAACGGGCCTTCCGGACCTCCTGCCAAGGCTGATCTCCGCATTCGCCCGGTGACGGCGTCACGTCCAAGCCCCGTGACGTTTCCGTCCAGCTGGGAGAGGCGATCGTGCGTATTCCCGTTCGTGCGTACTGGCAACTGTTGGCTCGTTATCTCGTCGCACACCGTCGACTGCTTGTTCTGCTCGCGGTGATTCTGTTCGCCGGGATCGGCGTACGCCTGTTGACGCCGTGGTTCGCGGCGCGGTTCATCGATGGCGCCACCGTGGCCGCGCGGTTGCCTGAGCCGGTCGCACGTGAGGCGATGCCCGGACTGGTGGTGTGGGCGGCACTGTTCTGCGTCGGCGGAGTCCTCGACCAGGTGCTGGCCGTGTCGGGCGTCCACCTGGGTGCGCATGTCGCGTGGCAGGCGACGAACCGGCTTCGCGAGGACGTCACCGATCACTGTCTGCGCCTGGACACCGGCTTCCACCACGACCACGGCCCAGGTGAGCTGGTGGAACGCGTCGACGGGGACGTCCGGGAGCTGAACAACTTCTTCTCCCAGTTTGCCCTTGTTCTGTTGGGAAACCTGGCGTTGATCGGCGGCGTGCTGGTCGTGATGCTGGCCGTCGACTGGCGGATCATGGGTGTCTTCGTCGGGTTCACCGCCGGCACGCTCTGGATCCTCAGCCGGGTTCGCGGTGTCGCCGCACCTTCATGGCAACGTAGCCGGGCGGCCTCCGCCGACCTCTACGGCGAGGTGGAGGAACGGTTCGGCGGACTGGCCGACATCCGCGCCAACGGAGCCGGGGAGTACGTGCAGGGGCGGTTCACCTCTCTACAGCGCGCGATGTTCCTGCGTACGCGTGCCGCCGGGATCACCAGCGTGCTCGTCGGCGGGGGCATCGAGCTCCTCATGGTGGTGGGATCGGTCGCGATCCTGACGGTTGCCGTCGCGCTGTACCGGTCGGGAACGGTCTCGCTCGGAACGGTCTTCCTCATGGTGGCCTACACCGCTCTCGTCGTCGGGCCGCTGCGTCAGATCATGGGGCAGATCGACGACCTGCAGCGGGCGACGGCGAGCATCGGGCGGGTACGAGAACTGCTCGCCGTCACACCCACGATCTCCTCCGGTCCCGGCGCGGCCTTCGCCGGTGGCGCGGTGGCGGTGGCGGTGGAGGACGTGTCGTTCGGCTATCCCGGCCGCGACACCTCGTCGCCGGTCCTGCATGACGTGACCTTCCGGCTGCGACCGGGTGAGGTGCTCGGCCTGGTCGGGCGCACTGGTGCCGGCAAGACCACGATCGCCCGCCTGCTCCTGCGGTTCTACGACCCCGACACCGGACGGATCACCTTCGACGGTACGGACATCCGACAGGCCCACCTCGACGAGCTCCGAGCGACGGTCGGCGTCGTCACCCAGGACGTACAGGTGTTCCGCACGACGCTGCGCGACAACCTCACCCTCTTCAGACCCGGCCGCGCACCTGACGAGCGGCTTGTGACGCTGCTGCGTGAGGTCGGACTCGGCGCCTGGTACGACCGACAACCCGGCGGGCTCGACACCCTGCTCGCCTCCGGATCGGCGGGCATGTCGGCGGGAGAGGCGCAACTGCTCGCCATGGTGCGGGTCTTCGTCGACGATCCCGGCCTGGTGATCCTCGACGAGCCGGCATCACGGCTGGATCCGGCGAGCGAGGCGGTGGTGGAGCGGGCATGGGACCAGCTGTTCGCCGGCCGGACGGGCGTGATCATCGCCCATCGCCTGCGTACGCTCGAACGCGCCGACACGATCCTGGTCCTCGAGCGCGGTCGGATCTCCGAGTACGGTCCGCGGGCGGTCCTGGCGCATGACCCCAGCTCCGCCTACCACCGCGCACTCCTTGCCGGCGGCCTCGAGGGCGTGGAATGTCTCGGTGGTCCTGGACGGGCGGAGCGTGAGCGCTCCGGAGGTGTGCGGTGATGCTCGTCCGACTGTTCACCTACCGCCCGGGTCTGATGTTCGCGTCCGTCCTCACCTGGACGTTGTCGTCCTGTCTCCCGATCCTGACCGGCCTTGTGCAGCAGGCGATCTTCGAGGAACTGGACCCGAGTGCGTCCGGCCATCTCGAGGGCCGGGATCTCGAGGGCCGGGATCTCGAGGGCCGGGATCTCGTGCTGCTCTTCGCCGCCCTCGCCGTCCTCGCGGTATCCGAACCCGCGCTGGGAGTCCTGTGGTACTGGGTGCACACCACGTTCGAGGGGACGGTGGAGGCACTCGTTCGTACCAACCTGTTCTCGTGGGTTCTCACCACGTCGGGGAGGCGCGGGACCCCGGCATCGCCGGTCACCCTGGTGGGCCATCTCCGCGACGACGTTCCCGGTCACACGTCTCTGGTCAACGAGTGGTACCGGCTCTCGGGGGAAGGGGCGTTCGTGGCGATCGCACTCGTGATCATGCTCGGCATCGATCCGCTGATCACCGTCGCGACGTTCCTGCCGCTGGCCGGTGTTGTGGGGTGTACGCACTGGGTGCGCAGTCGGCTGCCGCGCTTGTGGGGCGAGGCGCGGGAGGCGACCACGGCGGTGACGAACTTCGTCGGCGAGGCGTTCGAGGGGGTGCAGGCGATTCGGGTGGCGGGCGCCGAAACGGCCGTGGTGCGACGCTTCGCGCACCTCAATGACCTCCGCAGGAAGGCCGAGGTCCGCAGCCTCGTCGCGGCGAGGCGGATCGACGCGATCACGGTGGCGACGACCATCGCGGGCCGCGGGCTGGTCCTGCTCATCGGGGCCGGTGCGATGGTCGCGGGCCGCTTCACCGTCGGCGACTTCATTCTTTTCGCGTTCTATCTCGACTGGATGCTCATGCTCCCGCGTCGAATCGGCCGGCTGCTCAGCCAGCACAGGACCAGCGAGAAGTCCCTGGAGCGGCTGCGCGAGGTCATGGGAACGACACCCGTGTCGACGCTCGTGGCGCATCGAGCCGTCCATCTGAGCGGTCCACGGTCGCAGCCGTCGCCCGCGAGTGTCCACGTGGTCGAGCCGACGGCCAGCCGCCGCGGTCGGACGCGGAGCCACAGCGGCGGTCGGCTGCGAGATCTTGTGGTCACTGACCTCTGCTACCGGCATCCGGAGACAGGTCGCGGTATCTCGGGCGTGAGTCTGCACCTGCGTGCCGGCGCCCTGACGGTGGTGACCGGACCGGTCGGTGCCGGCAAGTCGACGTTGCTCGGGGTCATGCTCGGCCTGCGGGAAGCGCAGTCGGGCGCGCTTTTCTGGAACGGCATGCGGATCGAGGATCCGGCGACGTTCATGGTCCCGCCGAGGGTGGCGTACAAGCCGCAGGTCCCGTGGTTGTTCAGTGAACCGCTGCTCGACACGATCCTGCTCGGCCTCCCGCCGGACGCGGTCGACCTGGAAGCGGCCCTGCGCCGTGCCGCGTTCGAGCGGGACGTCGCCGAACTGGACCGGGGACTCGACACGAGGGTGGGCAGCCGTGGTGTCCGGCTCTCCGGCGGCCAGGTCCAGCGGGCGAGTGCCGCTCGAATGTTCGTGCGTACGCCGGATCTTTGTGTCATCGACGACCTGTCCAGTGCACTCGACGAGGAGACCGAACATCTGGTCTGGGAACGCATGGACGGGGCGCGGGCGGAGGACCGATCGGCGGCGTATCTTGTCGTGTCGCACCGTGCGGCTGTCCTCGGAAGGGCGGACCAGATCGTCGTCCTGGAGGCCGGCTCCGTGGCGTCCGTCTCTCATCCGGACCGGAGGTGAGCGGACTCACGCGTGGGTGAACAGGTCGGTCTCGGCGTTGTCGAGGACCTCCTGTAGGTGCAGGCCGCGCTGGACGTCGAGGCCCCTGGGCTTGCCGGCCGCGACCGCCGCGGCGAACTCCGTGACCATCGTGGCGAACGAGTCCGGCCCGGCCGCCGCGGCGCAGTTGACGAACGCGGCCCCACCGGGCCCGAAGACCTCGACCTCGGCGCGGGGCGGCGTCCCTGCCGTGGCGCACAGCGACGCCTCGCTGAACCGGCCGCCCGCGTGCTCGAGGAGCAGGCCGACCCAGCCGAGCGGGTCGCCGTGGGCGCGTACGCCGACGATCCGGCCGAGTGCCGCGTCGAGCAGGTCGATCAGGTCGGGGCCCTCGCCGAGCAGGACGCCCCGCTCGAACCGCCACGGCTGGGTGCGCTGTCGGTCGTGTGGGCTGGCGGTGACGACCCGTCCACTGCCGCCGAGCGGTCGGGTCCGCGGAGCGGCCATGGCCAGGAACTGCCGGACGGGCTCGGCGTAACGCCAGTCGAGCGCGACCTGGGACACCACTCCCGCGCTGGTGACCGCCACGGCGATCTCCTCGGCTCCAGCGAGGTCGTTCGCGAGAGGTTTCTCCAGCAGAACGGCGCGTCTCGCTCGGGCGGCCGCGGCGGCGAGGTCGGTCTGGACATCCGGGGGAATGGCGAAGGCGACCGCCTCGCAGTGGTCGAGCAGGTCGGCGAACCGGTCGTAGCTGGCGACATGGTGACGGTGTGCGAGCTCACGGGCCGATTCGGGCCGGCGTGACCAGATGCCGGCAAAACGTACGTCGGCGGAGCCAGAGAGCGCCGGGGCATGGACCTCGGCGGCCCTCCGTCCCGCACCGACCAGGCCGATGGTGACGCTCACACCTTCACCATAGGCACGCGCGCCCCGGGTCGGCCCCATCCCGGTGATCATGATCGTGATCATGAAGGTTCCCCGGATGTATGGCCCTCTTTGGCTTCACAGTTCTGTTCTCTTTCATGATCACGAGACCTTGGCGGCCCCATCGCATGATCATGAAGTGGATCCGGGCCAGGAAGGGAAACGGGGCTATCCGTCCGCGAATCCTTCATGATCACGATCATGATCACGGGATGTAGCGGTCGGGCATGGTCACGGGATGTCGCGGTCGGGCATGGTCACGGGATGTGGCGGTCAGGGGAGGAGGGGGAGGAAGACGCGCATAGGGCCGGGCTCGCGGTTCGCCCAGGCGTAGTAGGGGATCGCGGTGAGCTGGACCGGGCGCGTCGCGACGGTCCGGTCCGGGTCGTACGCCCGGTAGAGCGGTCCCTGGTCGGGCTCGACGGCCACGGCCGGCACGGTCAGGGTCACGACGCCACCCAGCAGGTCGCCTGCGTACGCAGGCGTCCAGGACTCGGCGCCGGTGAGCCGGAGGTCCTCCACCGCCACGCCCTCGTGGTCAGCTTGTTCGACGCAGTAGACGAGCGGCCCTCGGCTGATCGCCACCCTGCCGTGCGCGGAAGCGACCCGCGGGTGCGCGGCGACGAGCCTGGTCGACAGGTCGAACTCGATGCGTACGGTGTCGCCCGGACTCCAGACCCGCCGCACCGCAAGGTATCCCGTCTCCCGGCCGGCCTCGAGTAACGCCGCGTCGACCGGCTCGCCGGCCACGTGAACCGCGGCTGAGCCCGCCCATCCCGGCACCGGCACGAACAAAGTGAACTCGGCGCCCGGGCCGCTCTCCCGGCCGGCGTCGCCACCACCGCCATCTCCCGGGGTCACCGTGATGTCAACCCGACCTTGCCAGGGGAGGGCACTGGTGACATCGAGTCGCACGGGCGTACCGTCCGAGAGCCGCAGATCCACCTCACCACCCAGATAGAGCTGGACCCAGACCCCTTCCTCCGACGTGGTGTACGCATAACCCGGCAACGACGCGAGCAGGCGCGCGATGTTAGGTGGACAGCACGCACACGCGAACCAGGGCTGCCGGCGATGGCGCCCACTGTCGGCGAGCGGGTTCTGGTAGAAGAACTCCGTTCCGGACAGCGCCAGGCCCGGCAGGACTCCGTTGTACAGCGCGGTCTCGATCGCGTCCCGGTACCTCGCGTCGCCCGTGAGCAGCAGCAACCGCCACGCGAAGAAGATGACCGCGATGGCGGCACAGGTCTCGTTGTAGGCCCGGTCCGGCAGTTCGTACGCCGCACCGAACGCCTCACCGTCCCACCGTGCGCCCACACCTCCGGTGACGGCTGTCTTGTGTCCCGCGAGGTCCGCCCACCACCGGTCGACGGCCGCCCGCAGCTCCGGATCGCCGGTCTCGAGCAGGACGTCTGCGGCGGCGGCGTAGAGGTAGAGCGCGCGTACGGCGTGGCCGGTCACGGTGTCCTGCTCGCGCAGGGGAGCGTGGTCGAGGAGGTATTCACCGCTGTCAAGGACGCCGCGGCCGCGGGAGTCGAGCTGCCAGGTCGCAAGGCGGAGCCACTTCGGCTCGCGCGTGGTGCGGTAGAGCTCGACAAGTGCCATCTCCAGGCAGGGATGCCCGCAGGTGCCGGGCACCTCGTCGGGCGTGAACCTCGCGAAGACATGCTCACAGGCGCGGATCGCCACATCCAGCAGGGTGCGTTTTCCGGTGGCGCGGACGTGGGCGACGGCTGCCTGCGTCAGGTGCCCGAGGCAGTACATCTCGTGCTTGACGACGAGGTCCGTCCAGCGTTCGGCAGTCCGGTCGGCGGAGAAGTACGTGTTGAGATAGCCGTCGTCGTCCTGGGCGGTGGCGAAGAGCGCGATCAGCTCGTCGAGGTCCTTGCCCGGCTCGGGACGGTCACCCGACTGACCCAGGGACTCGCCGGTTGGCACGTTCTGCGGATCGCCGCACGAATCACCACGTGACGCGTTGCTGGGTTCACCCTCTCGGCCACCGGCGGCCAGGATCCATGCCGCCGCCTCGACCCATTTGTAGACGTCGGAGTCGGAGTAGTACCTGCCGTGGAACGGTCCGCCGGTGAGCCCCGCCGCCCGCCGGAAGTTCTCCAGGGCCCCGGTCGACTCGCACAGCTCCTGCTGCGCGGGAACCGTCTCGGTTCGGTTGCGTTCCAGCCGCGGCCCCCAGAAGGCGTCGTCGACGCGGACCGCCCCGACGCCGACCGGCCGCAGCCGGGCGTGCGGGCTCTGCCTCGTGTCGACAACAGGCGTCGTGTCCGCCACCCCGGTCGTGGCGGCAACGGGCGGGTGCGGGTTGGCGGTCACTAGGGCTCCCTCGTGGTCGACGAGTCAGGGCGGGCGCCCCCTGGATTCTTGGGTCTACGCATCGGGCACCAGGGGTGCGTCGCCCACCCACACCGGGTCGTCGCCGGTGCCCGCCGGACACGAGGCCCGGACGGCGAGGGAGCAGGGCAGCCGCCGGATGCCGGGCTCGCGCTCGCCGTCGATCGCCTGCAGGAGGGTGGTGCCGACGATCCGGCCGAGGCGGTAGAGGTTCATGTCGACCGAGGTGAGGGGTGGGCGGGTGGAGGCGGCGAGCAGGGTCCAGTTGTCATAGCCGACCACTGCGATGTCGTCGGGAACGCGGACGCCGAGCACGGTGAGCCCGTCGGCCACGCCCCGCGCGATCTGGTCGTTGCCGCAGAGGATCCCGTCGACGCCGGGCCGGGTCTCGAGCAACGCTCGGGCGGCGTGGTAGCCCGCCTCTTCGCCGAACGGCCCGTGCACGACGTGGGAGTCGGGCAGCTCCCACCCCTTCTCGGCGAGAGCCCGGCGGGCACCGGCGATCCGTTGCCGGACCGCCGCGTACGACGGTGGACCGGTGAGGTGCGCGATCTGCGTACATCCCTGGCGGAGCAGTTGCCGCGCCGCGAGCCAGCCGCCGTGCTCGTCGTCGACCGTGATGCTGGTGGCGCGTTCGTCGTCGGCCGTGGTGTAGGCGTAGACGACGGGAAACGGCAGGTCCCGGCCGACCCGCGGTGCCGGGTCGGTGGCGCGGCCGGTGACGATGAGCCCGTCGACCCGCCGAGCGGTGAGGGCGTCGATGTAGTGCCGTTCCCGGACAGCGTCGCGTCGGGCGTCGCACAGGAGCAGGCTGCAGGTGTCGGCCGACAGGGCGTCTTCGACACCACCCAGCATGGCGGGCGTGAAGCGTCCGTACCCGTCGCGGGTGAGGAGCCCGACCGTGAAAGTCCGGCCGCTCGTGAGCGAGCTGGCGTTGCGGTTGGCCCGGAAGCCCAGCTCCCGCGCACTCTGGACGATCCGCTCGCGGGTCTCCGGGCGCATCCGGCCCTTGCCGTTGAGGCCCTTCGAGGCGGTGGCCACCGACACTCCGGCGACGCGGGCGACGTCGCGGATCGTTGCGGCCACAGGTCCTCCGGGAAGCCAGATGAGAAAACGGTTTGTCAGTCAGCCGGTCTCCGAGGGTCACCGGTGATCTGTGTGCAACGCAAGCAAAACATCGGGATATCTCGAGTATCGAGACGAAGCGCTCCGCAAGCAAGGATGCGCGTTGAGAAACAGTTTTCCCACCTGTTGAACCGTTGACCGGGTGCTGCCGGCTGTTCTACCTTCGCGGCACCATCCCGTGGCAGGAGTGCGCAGATGAGTCACGCCAGCAGTCACCCGGCCTCCCATGGCAGGTCGATCCACAGCCCTCGGTCCGTTCAGAGTCGCCGGTCGTTCCTGCAGTGGGGAGTCGCCGCTGCTGTCGCGACCGCCGCAGGCCCAGTGCTCGCCGCCTGCGGTGGATCAGACGGAGAGGCCGGTGCGAACGGCCAGATCACCCTCAAGGTGATGGGCTTCGAGGTCAACCCCGAGGAGAAGGGAAGCCCGCTCGACAAGGCGTACAAGAAGTTCCTCGCCGACTTCCAGGCCGAGCACAAGAACATCACGATCGACTCGATCGCCACCCCGCCCGAGTTCGACACCAAGATCATCGTCGATCTCGCCTCCGGCACCGCACCAGACCTGTGGTCGCAGGACGCGTCCAGCCTGGCACCACTCATCGACCGCAAACTGCTGCTCGACATGCGCAGGTGCACCGAGAAGCTTCCGTCGCTCGACACCAAGCGGTTCTTCCCCGCTGTCCTGGACATCCACGAGCAGGAGGACGGCGCGATCTACGGCCTGCCCAACGACTTCACGCCGATGGTCGTCTACTACAACACCGACCTCATCGGCAAGGCGGGCTTGACAGCGCCAACGGCCGGCTGGACCTGGGACGACCAGCTGGAGCTCGCCAAGCAGCTCACCAAGGACGGCAGGGGCCGGACCGCCGCCGACGGCGGCTTCGATGCCGCGGACATCACGCAGTGGGGATACCGCGCCGGCCAGTACGCCTACCAGTGGGTCTACCGCACCTGGCAGAACGGCGGCGACGTCCTCGCGCCCGACCGCTCCACCGCGACCGGCTACCTCGACTCGGCGGCCACTCTCGAAGCCCTGCAGTGGTACGCCGATCTGGTCCTGAAGCACAAGGTCTCGCCCAAGCCGTCGGTCCTCGACTCGATCACCGAGAAGTCCAGCTTCGAGGCCGAGTTCATGGCAGGACGTTTCGCGATGTTCGACAGCGGCCACTGGTCGCTCGTCGGGCTCACGGCGGCGGAGGGTTACAAGCCCGAACTGCTCGGCGTCGCGCCCCAGCCGGCCAGCAAGACCGACGCGACCGTGCTGTATGAGTCCAGCTTCGTGATCCGCCACGACCTGCCGGAGGAGAAGATCGAGGCGGCGGCACGGTTCGTCGAGGCGGCGACCGGCCGGTCGTACCAGGACACCAAGGCCATCACCGGGATCGCGATCGCCGGGAACCAGGAGGCGGCGGAGGCGTCGCTCGCCAACGCCGACTCGCAGTTCGCGGGGCTCGACCCGGTGTTCGTCGAGGCCACCGCCAAGGGTCGGCCGCCGTCGGGATCGCAACTGGCGAAGTACCCCACGATCGAGGGCCTCCTCGACGAGATGATGGATCGCATCCTCGCCGGCGGCGCCGTCGAGACGGAGGCGAAGAAGACCGTCAAGCTCATCGACCAGGAGCTGGACGCCCAGTGACGGTCGCCGACGCCGGAGAGGATACGAGGAGGGAGAGGCAGCCGCGCGGCAGGGTTCCAGGACATCAACTCTGGAGGCGGTTCTGGAGCCGGCACAACGAACGCGCGGGCTACCTGTTCATCCTCCCGGCGTCGGCGCACCTCGCGTTGTTCCTGCTGATCCCGATCGGGTTCAGCCTCTACCTTTCGTTCCACGAGTGGAGCACACCGGGTTTCCTCGGCGCTCCGTTCGTCGGGCTGGAGAACTATCGCGACCTGCTCCAGGACGAGCCGTTCTGGCGGGCGATGCGCAACACCGCGACCTACACCGTGCTCTCGGTGCCGCTCGGGATGGCGGTGAGCCTCGCGATGGCGGTCACCGTCAACCGTCGCCTGCCCGGAATCAACGTCTTCCGGGCGATCTTCTTCCTTCCGGTGATCACGTCGTGGGTGGCCGTCTCGGTCGTGTGGATCACTCTGCTCTCCCCGAACGCCGGTGTCGTCAATTACGTGTTCAGTCTGGTCGGCCTGCCACCGCAAGCCTGGCTTGACAACCCACGGTGGGCGATGTTCGCGATCGTCGTCATCACCATCTGGAAGGGCGCCGGATTCCAGATGGTGATCTGGCTTGCCGGCCTGCAGTCGATCCCGACCGAGCTGCTCGAGGCGGCCGCCATCGACGGCGCCAACAAGTGGCGGACCTTCTGGCACGTCACCTTGCCGCTGCTCTTCCCGACGACGTTCTTTCTCGCGGTGACCGGTGTGATCGGCGGCTTCCAGGTCTTCACCCCGATGTACGTCATCACCGAGGGCGGCCCGCTCGGCGCCACCGACGTGGCCGTCTACCACATCTACAAGCGCGCGTTCCAGGAGTTCTCGATGGGCTACGCGTCCGCGCAGGCGTGGGTGCTCTTCGCGGTGATCTTCGTCGCCACCCTGCTGCAGCTGTGGTACGTACGCCGCCGCGGAGAGACGAGCCTGGCATGAGGGAACGGAGGATGGGCGAACGGAGCCTGAGGACACCGAGCCTGAGGGAACGGAGCAGGAGAGGACGCATCGTGACAGGTGAGCAGCGTGGGCTGGCGCGGCTGTGGGACGCGCTCATGCCGCTGCGTACGGTCTTCTTCTACGCCATGCTCGTCTTCATCGCCGCCGGCATGCTCGTACCGTTCCTGTGGATGGTGTCGACGTCGCTTCGGCCACCGGGCACGGCGTTCTCCTATCCGCCGCAGATCCTGCCGACGACCTTCGACCTGCGGAACTACCAGCAGCTCTTCACCCTCGTGCCGTTCGGGCGCTACTTCCTCAACACGGTGCTCGTGACAGTACTCACGGTCGTGGGGCAGGTGGCGTTCTGTGCGACCGCTGCCTATGCGTTCGCGCGGCTTTCGTTCATCGGCCGCAAGGCGTTCTTCGTGCTCTTCCTCGCCACCATGATGATCCCGTTCCAGGTGACGATGATCCCGCTGTTCCTGCTGGTCTTCCAGCTCGGCTGGGTCAACACCTACACCGGCCTGATCGCGCCGGGCATCTCCAGCGCGTTCGGGATCTTCCTGCTCCGGCAGGCGTTCCTCACCATCCCACGCGACTACCAGGACGCGGCCCGGATCGACGGCGCGAACGAGTGGACGGTGTTCTTCCGGATCTTCCTGCCCCTGACGAAGCCGGCGCTCGCGACCGTCTCGGTGTTCGCGTTCATGGGCACGTGGAACGACCTGCTCTGGCCGCTGCTCGTGTCCCGTGACGAGGAGCACCGAACGCTGGAGCTGGGCCTTGCCTACTTCAACGCCTCGTCGTCGGCGTTCCAGCAGCCGAACTGGCCGCTCATGATGGCCGCGTCGGTGGTGGTGCTGCTTCCGGTGCTGGTCGTCTACCTGTTCGCCCAGCGGTACTTCGTCGCCGGCATCGCACTGAGCGGGGTGAAGGGCTGAGCCATGTCCGCACCGGATCCTGGGCGTAGGACTGTGCCCGTCGACGACTACACGCCCCACGGATACCTCGACCTGCCGGGCCACACCAGACGCCTGACACCCAAGGGGGTGCTGCGTAGCAACGGGGTGGGTTTCCGGTGGCACTTCCCGGCGCTCGCGACGTCCTACGGCGGGCGGCGGGAGACCTATCGTGCGGGGTTCCGGCTGGTTCTCGACGGGGCGGCCGCCCTCACGGACTTCGACGACCTCCGCGCGCCGTACCACTCCAAGAACGTCGTCCGCTTCGTGGCGACCAGCGGAAACGCCCGGATGGAGGCGGAGTACTTCGCACTCGGCGATGACGTTCTCTGTGCGCAGGTGCACGCGGCACCGCGGCGACAGCTCTCTGTCCAGGTCGGCTACACCCGGCTGATCGCCGCCGATCACGGGTGGGGCGAGTCGGGGCTCGTCGCGCGGCGCGTCGGTGACCGCCTCGTCCTGCAGGGCTTCGAGGACGGCGAGGCGTTCGTTCTGGAGGTCGTCGGTGCGGCCGCCGAGTTCGCGGTGACCACGGGGGACGTGGCCACCGGCGCGGTGCAAGGCGACGTCGACGGTGCGAGTGCGGACCGGGTGACGGCCGTCGGCGCGGCGGGGGAGCAGGTCAGCGTCTCCGGTGTGGTCACGATCCGGTC
This sequence comes from Actinopolymorpha sp. B9G3, assembly GCF_040120725.1. Lineage (NCBI taxonomy): Bacteria > Bacillati > Actinomycetota > Actinomycetes > Propionibacteriales > Actinopolymorphaceae > Actinopolymorpha > Actinopolymorpha sp. B9G3. The sequence continues at coordinate 56,202 of NZ_JBEEAB010000009.1, forward strand.
CGCGACCCCGGTTGCCTGCACCGTCCTGCTCGCGCGCGGACGTACCGAGGACGAGGCAGTGGCGCGCCTGTCGCGGGCCCGGCGTACCCAGGACGCTTGTCGGGCGGCCCTGCTGGCCGACGACGAGGAGTTCTGGTCGCACGCACCCACGCTGGACGGCGACTGGCCGGACCACTGGCGGCGCGGGCTGGTCTATGACCTCGAGACCCTACGAATGATGGTGAAGCAGCCCGCCGGCATCTACCGGCACGCATGGGACGCGATGCAGATCCAGGCACCGCGGGTCGTCCTCGCCGAGGCGGCGATCGACGCGTTGCTCCTCGGTTACGCCGATCCCGAACTCGCCCAGGAGCTGCTCTTCGGCACGTTCGCCGACGCACCACTGCCCAACGTGCCGTGCTCACGCGAGGACGGTACGTACAACATGGTCTCGGCGGACGGTTCTGTCTGCGGCACCGGTCCGCAGTGGGGTTATCCGTGGCTGGTTGTCCGCCAACTCGCGGCGCTGCGGCCCGACCGCGACTGGCTCGCGCGGCTCTATCCGTACCTCGTCCGTTATCTCGACTGGTGGCTCGCCCATCGCCGCGACACCGACGGATGGCTGGTCCACGCGTGCAGCTGGGAGTCGGGTCAGGACCTCTCGCCACGCTTCGGCGAGCAGCCGCTTGGTGGCGGCCACCCCACCTGGTCGACCCGTCCGGTCGACCTGCAGGCAGCGTTCGCGGACGCGGCCCTGGCGATGGCGGAGTTCGCGGTCGAGTTGGGCTACGGCCAGGACATCGCCCGCTGGAGCGCGCTCGCCGAGGACTACGGCCGGCGCACTGAGCAGTTGTGGAACGGCGGCCGGTACGCGGACTGGCGCACCGACACGGGTGCGGACCAGCCGGGACTCACCGGCGTCGACGACGTGATGCTCCTGGCGCCGGTCGCGCTCGGGTTGGCAGCGGCGGAGCGCAGGGAGGCCCTGCGGCCGGCGATCCGGGCCTGTGACGCCGACTCCGTCGTGTGGCCGATGTTCGCGTGGACCACCGTGGACGCCGCACTGGCGGTGGACGAGGACGACACGGCGGCACGGATCGCGGGAGCTGTCGTCGACCGGGCGTACGGCTTCTGGGATGCCCGCGACCACCAGGAAGGTGTCGGAGGCAAGCCCGGGCGCACCCTGCCTGGAATCGCGTGTGAGTACTGGCCGCTGTCCGGCCGCTGCGGTGGCGAAGGGTACGGCTGGGGAGCGTTCACGACCCACCTGCTCCTGGGCGTCCTGGTCGGTATGCGCCCGACGTCGGAGGGTCTGTACGTACGGCCGAACCTGCCGATCGGCATGCGTACGCCCGGGCGCCGTTATGCCGTCAACCTCACCTTGCGTGGTGTGCGGCTGGTGCTCACCTTGCGACCCGACGAAGACGGTGGCGGCGCCACCGTCGATGTCGCCGACCGAACTGCGACGGTGCGTTGGGGTGAGGAGGCCTTCTGGCGTTGGGAGGAGCTCGGGTGCGCAATGCCGTCCTGACAGGACCCTGGGAGGTGGCCGGCCGCCCAGTAGAGGTCCCCGGATGCTGGGAGGACACGGGGATCGCCAAGGACGCGCCCGGACCGTTCGACTACCGGACGACGTTCGACGTAGGAGGGTTGGCCGCCAGCGATCGGGTCTGGCTGCGCTTCGGAGCGGTGAGCTACGCATGCGAGGTCTTCGTCGACGGGCAGGAGGTCGGGCGACACATCGGCATGTGGGACGCGTTCGACGTGGAGGTCACCTCGGCGGTCGACGCGGGCGGCACCCACGAACTGCTGGTCCGGGTCGAGAAACCCGCCAGCCTCACGGCGGGGCCTGACTCGCCGGCGGTTCCCGGTCGCTATCCGACCAGGGAGACCCTCGCCGGCTTTCTGCCCTACGTCTGGGGACACGTCCACGGCGGCATCTGGCAGGACGTCGAGGTGGTCGTCACCGGGCCTGTCGTGTTCGGCGACGTCACCGCGTGGGGGACTCCGGCGGGCGAGGTCACCATCGCAGCTGAGGTGTCCGGAGCGTCCACCGTCAAGGTGACGTTGACAGATCCGACGGGTGGTGTCGTCTCCGAGGTCGTACGCCGGGTCGAGCACGACGCCGTGTTCAGTATCGGCGTGGACGATCCACAGCCCTGGTCACCGGACGATCCGCGGCTCTACACGGTGCACATCGCCGCCCACACCGACGACGGGAGCAGCGACGACGACGACAGCAGCGACGGTGACGACAGCGACGAAGACGGGAGCAGCAGCGACGACGGCGGCCGCGGCCGGTCCGACGAGCGAACGCTTCGGGTCGGCCTGCGCGAGCTGGCCGCCCACGGCAGCGAGCTCCGCCTCAACGGCGACCCGCTCTATCCGCGGATGCTGCTGTCCTGGGGCTTGTATCCCGACCTGCTCCACGCCGCGCCGTCGCGCGACCGGGTCCGCGCGGACCTCGAACGCCTACGGGAGCTGGGATTCAACGGCGTCAAGCTGTGCCTGTGGTTTCCACCGACGTACTACTTCGACATCGCCGACGAGCTCGGCCTGCTGGTCTGGGTCGAGCTACCCATGTGGCTGCCCCATCCGACCGAACACTTTCGTACGCAGTTGCCCGCCGAAACCGACCGGTTGGTCCGGATGGCGCGCAACCATCCGTCGGTCATCCTCTACACGTTGGGCTGTGAGCTGAGTGCCGTCATCGGAGACGATGTTCTTGCGCCGCTCTACGCCCATGTGAAGGGGCTCGTGCGCGACGCCCTGGTCCGCGACAACAGCGGGTCGGGGGAGGCGTACGGCGGACTGCTCACCGAGTACGCCGACTTCTACGACCACCATCTCTACTGCGAGCTCCAGCACTTCCGCGAGACACTCGAGCACTTCGCACCAGGATGGCGCGACGCCAAGCCGTGGCTCTTCGGCGAGTTCTGCGACCTCGACACGTTCCGCGACCTTCGCCGCCTGGGCGCCGTAGCCGCCGACCGCCCCTGGTGGACACACGGCGACCCCGCGGTCAATCCGCAGGGCGCCCGCTGGCAGTACGACGTCCAGGCACACGAGGAACGCCTGCGGCGCAACGGCTTCTGGGACCGCGGAGCGGAGCTGGAAGCGATCTCGCGACAACAGGCCCTGCTCCACCGCAAGGTCACGTTGGAGGCCGTCCGGATCCGGCACGACACGTCGGGCTACGTCGTCACCGGCGAGCGCGACACCCCGATCAGCACGGCAGGGCTCTGGGACGATCTCGGCGAGCTGAAGGTCGATCCCGCGGAGTTCCGGGCGTTCAACTCCGACCTGGTGGCGTGTGTCGGCTGGGACCGGCGCCGGACGTGGCGGGCGGGTGGCGACCGGCCGGCGTACGGCGATCCCTGGTGCCACGAGGCCGGTGCCGTCGTACGCCCGCATCTCGTCCTTGCCCACCACGGAAGGGACTCCGCGCCCGTATGGGCGGAGTGGACGGTCGCGCTCGACGGCAGTGATCCTTTCACCTCCGGCTCCCATGGTCCGGGGGAGCGGCTGAGGCCGGGAACGGTGCGGGAGGTGTGCGTCGCGGCGTTCGAGGTTCCGGACGTACGCACACCACGGCAGGCGACGCTGCGGGTCCGTGCCTGGGTGGGCGGTGAGCTGACCTCGAACACCTGGCGGTTCTGGTTCTTTCCGCACTCGCCGTGGGCAGAGGTCGGCCCGGTCGTCCTGGACGACCCTGGCGGGCGGGTCGCCGACCTCCGCGCCCTCGCGCCCGCAGTTGCCGACACCCTCACCACGGAGGCTGTCACGGTCGCGACGCGGTGGACGCCGGACCTCGCCCATGCGGTCGAGAACGGCGCGCGCGCGATCCTGCTGGCCGACGAGGCGAGCGACAGCCCACTGCCGCTCGTCCCGATGCCGTTCTGGCGTGAGGCGGTGAAGGTGATCGAGCCGCACGAAGCCTGGGACGACTTTCCTCATGAGGGATGGACCGACCTGCAGTTCGCCGGATGTGCGCCCGACCTCGCGATCGACACGAGCGACACGTGTGGTGTCGCCGGCCCGATGCGCCCGCTGCTCCGCAGGATCGATGCCCGGACGGCGCACCTGCACGACTACGCGACCGAGATCGCGTGGGGCAAGGGCCGGCTGATCGTGTCCACGTTGCGGTTCGAGGGATCGCGCGGTGACCAGCCTCGTGGGCTGGCCCGCAACACCGCCGCGTCGTACCTCCTGTCGCGCTTTGTCAGTTTTCTCCAGATGCGCTGACCGGGACCGGGACCGGGCGCCGAGCTGGCCGGGGACGGAGATCGGTGGGCTGATGCGGCATTCGCCTGGTTGGCCGGGTTACTCGCCTGGTTGGCCGGGTTACTCGCCTGGTTGGCCGGGCTGTTGGGGCGTTTCGAGGCGTCGATGCCTTGCCCGGGTGCCACTCGCCTAGCTGACGTGGTTACTCACCTAGCTGACCTGGCCCGCGCCGCTCACGGGCGAGCCGCTCACGGGCGAGCCGCCCACCGTCGGTGCAAGACGCGCACGCGTGACGGAAAACCGGGTGGGTCGGCTTGGCGGCATTGCTTATCCTTGCCACCGTATGCATACTTCCTCGCCGCCCACGCTCACGATGCTGCGGAGCCGGCTCCCCGACCTGATGCTTCGCGACCAGCATCGCCTGCGGCGCCGGCTCGACGGCGTACGCAAGATCCGGTCCGACGGTGCACGTCAGTCGGCCGAGGCCGCGATCGTCGCCGATGTCGACAGGGCGGAGCGGCGCCTCGCCGGCCGGCAGGCGGGCGTCCCGGCGGTCACCTATCCGGCCGCGCTACCGGTCAGCCAGAAGAAGGACGACATCCTGGCCGCGATCCGCGACCACCAGGTGGTGATCGTCGCGGGTGAGACCGGCTCGGGCAAGACCACTCAGCTGCCGAAGATCTGCCTCGAGCTCGGTCGCGGCGTACGCGGCATGATCGGTCACACGCAGCCGCGCCGGATCGCCGCGCGCACCGTTGCCGAACGCATCGCCGCAGAGCTCGACACCCCACTCGGCGGAGCCGTCGGGTGGAAGGTCCGGTTCACCGACAAGGTGGGCGACGACACGCTCGTCAAGGTGATGACCGACGGCATCCTGTTGGCGGAGATCCAGCACGACCGCCTGCTGCGCGACTACGACACCCTCATCATCGACGAGGCGCACGAGCGCAGCCTGAACATCGACTTCATCCTGGGCTACGTCAAGCAGCTCCTGCCGCGCCGGCCTGACCTGAAGGTGATCATCACCTCGGCCACCATCGATCCCGAGCGTTTCGCACGGCATTTCCAGCTGGAGACCGCCGAGCGTGCATCCGCCGCGGAGGTGCCGATCGTCGAGGTCTCCGGGCGTACCTATCCGGTCGAGGTGCGCTATCGCCCTGTCGTCGACGACGCCGAGGACCGCGATCGCGACCAGATCCAGGCGATCTGCGACGCGGTCGACGAACTCCTCGCCGAAGGCCCCGGCGACATCCTGGTCTTCCTCTCCGGCGAACGGGAGATCCGCGACACCGCCGACGCACTGAGCAAGCAGAACCTCCGCCACACCGAGATCCTCCCGTTGTACGCACGACTGTCCTCGGCCGACCAGCACCGGGTCTTCCAGTCCCACGGCGGCCGCCGCATCGTGCTCGCGACCAATGTCGCCGAGACCTCGCTCACCGTGCCGGGCATCAAGTACGTCATCGACCCCGGCACCGCCCGCATCTCCCGCTACAGCCACCGGTTGAAGGTGCAGCGGCTGCCGATCGAACCCGTCTCGCAGGCGTCGGCCAACCAGCGCAAGGGTCGCTGCGGGCGAACCTCTGACGGGATCTGCATCCGGCTCTATTCCGAGGAGGACTTCGAGTCCCGCCCGGAGTTCACCGAGCCCGAGATCGTCCGGACGAACCTCGCCTCGGTCATCCTCGCGATGGCGGCGGCGGGGCTGGGCGACATCGCGGCGTTCCCGTTCATCGACCCGCCGGACCACCGCAACATCAGGGCCGGCATCCAGCTGCTGGAGGAACTCGGGGCGCTCGACCCGAAGGCCAAGGGCCCGAAGCTCACCCCGCTCGGGCGTACGCTGTCCCAGCTCCCGCTCGATCCCCGGTTCGCGCGGATGGTCGTGGCAGCACAGGACAACGGGTGCGTCCGCGAGGTGATGGTCATCGCGGCGGCCCTGTCCATCCAGGACCCGCGCGAACGCCCCACCGACAAGGAGCAGCAGGCGGCGGAGAAGCACGCCCGGTTCGTCGCGGAGGACTCGGACTTCCTCGCCTACCTCAACCTGTGGAAGTACCTGCGGGAGAAGCAGGACGAGCTGTCGTCGAACCAGTTCCGCAAGCTGTGCAAGGCCGAGTTCCTCAACTTCCTCCGCGTCCGCGAGTGGCAGGACATCGAGAGCCAGCTCCGGCAGGTGACCCGGGGTACGGACATCACCCTCAACTCCACGCCGGGGGAGCCCCAGAAGATCCACCTGTCGTTGCTGGCGGGTCTGTTGTCACAGATCGGCGTGAAGGACGGCGAGCAGCAGGACGCTGGGAAGAAGGGGGCGTCGCGCGGTACGCGTCCACCGCGACGCCGGATCTCGCATGAGTACCTCGGCGCGCGGGGCGCGAGGTTCGCGGTCTTCCCGGGATCGTCGCTGTTCAAGAAGTCGCCGTCGTGGGTCATGGCGGCCGAGCTCGTCGAGACGTCGCGGCTGTGGGCCAGGGTCGTCGCGAAGATCGAGCCCGAATGGGCCGAGGCGCAGGCACAGCACCTGGTCATGCGCAGCTACAGCGAACCGCACTGGTCCAAGAAGCAGAGCGCCGTCCTCGCGTACGAACGCGTGACACTGTACGGCGTACCCCTCGCGGTGAACCGGCGCGTCAACTACGGCCGGATCGATCCCGTGGTCTCCCGCGAGATCTTCATTCGACAGGCCCTGGTCGAGGGCCAATGGGAGACCCGGCATGCGTTCTTCCACGAGAACCGCGCGCTGCTGGACGAGGTGGAGGACCTCGAGAACCGCGCGCGCCGGCGCGACATCGTGGTCGACGACGAGACGCTGTTCGCGTTCTACGACGAACGCCTCCCCGCCGATGTCGTGTCCGGCGCGCATTTCGACAGCTGGTGGAAGAAGGTACGCAGGGACACGCCGGACCTGCTCACCTTCTCCACGTCCATGCTCGTCACCGACGCCGCCGAGGCGGTCCGCGAGTCCGACTACCCGGACTTCTGGCACCGCGACGGCCTTCGGCTCAAGCTGACCTACCAGTTCGAGCCCGGCAGCGCCGCCGACGGCGTCACCGTCCACATCCCGCTGCCGGTTCTCAACCAGGTCAACGGGACGTCGTTCAGCTGGCAGGTTCCCGGGCTTCGCGAGGAACTCGTCACGTCGTTGATCCGCGCCCTTCCGAAGCAGCTGCGGCGGATCTTCGTGCCCGCGCCCGACTTCGCGAAGGCGGCTCTGCAGCGCCTCACGCCGTACCAAGGTGCGCTCCAGGAAGCGCTGGGGCGGGAGCTTCGCGCGATGTCCGGCACGATCGTGCCACGCGACGTCTGGCAGCCGGACCGGGTACCAGAGCACCTCAAGATGACCTTCGCCGTCGACGACGGCAAGGGTCGCACACTGGCGGAGGGCAAGGACCTCGAAGCCCTACGCCGGCAGCTCCGGGACGAGATGACGACGACGCTGGCAAAGGCCGCCGGCGGCCTCGAACGCGACGGCCTGCGCGACTGGGACTTCGACCAGCTCCCGCGCGGCATCGCCCAACGCCGGCAGGGCTACGAGGTCAAGGCCTATCCCGCGCTCGCTGACGAGGGGACCAGCGTCGCCATCCGGCTGTACGAAAGTGAGTCCGCGCAACGTCGCGCGATGGTGGCGGGCACCCGCAGGTTGCTCCTGCTGAAGCTCCCAGCCCCCATCAAACCGGTGCTCGCCCGGTTGAGCATCGCGCAGAAGCTGGCTCTCGGGCACAGCCCGCACGGCGACGCCGGTGCGTTGTTCGACGACTGCCTGGGCTGTGCGGTCGACACCCTGGTCTCCGCGGCGGGCGGTCCCTCCTGGGACGCCGAAGGTTTCGCCAAGCTGGTCGACACGGTGCGCGCCGACCTGCAGGACACTGTGACCGACATCATCGTCAGGGTGGCCGAGATCCTGCGCGTCGCGCACGAGCTGAACGCCCACCTCGACACCATGACGAACCCGGCCCTGGCCCCGGCGGTCGCGGACGTGCGGTCACAGCTCGAAGGACTCGTCTTCGCCGGCTTCGTCACCGCACACGGCAGGGATCGGTTGCCTGACGTCCTCCGCTACCTGCGGGGCATCGAACGCCGCCTCGACAAGGTCCCCACCGAGACCCAACGGGACCTCGAGCACACGCAGGTGGTCGCCCGGCTTCAGCAGTCCTACGACCAACTCGTCGGAGGTCTGGACGCCGACGACCCCGACTCTCGCATCGAAGGGGTCGAGCAGGTCCGCTGGATGCTCGAGGAACTCCGGGTGAGCTTCTTCGCCCAGCAGCTCGGGACCTCCGCCCCGATCTCGGAGAAGCGGATCCGCAAGGTCCTCGACCGGCTCGAGTCCTGACCCTGACCCGGCGCTGAACATACCCGGGCCGTCAAGCAAACAAGGGCATCAAGGTGCCATGGCGATTGACGCCGCACCGCCCGCCGTCGAAGGTGAGTCCCGACCTGCGGGGGTTGGCGATCGGTCGATGTCCATGCGTACGCGACAGGCTTGTCGTACGTATCTGTTCATGCGTTGACCGCACTCTCTCGAGGAGACACGATGGCGCGACGGCGACTGATGGGGATACTCGCGGGCTTGACGATGGTCCTGGCGACAGCGGTCGTGGTCGGCGTACCGGCGACGACCGCACACGCCGATGGTTGCTACACCTGGAACCGCACTCTCCAGCAGGGCATGAGTGGAAGCGACGTCACCCAGTTGCAGATCCGGGTGGCCGGTTGGCCCGGATTCCAGAACCAGATCGCGCTCGACGGCGCCTACGGTCCGCAGACCGCGGCGGCGGTACAGCGTTTCCAGGCTGCCTACGGCCTTGCCGCGGACGGAGTGGCCGGCCCGGCGACCTTCGCGAAGATCTACGAGCTACAGGACAACGACTGCACGCCGATCCACTTCTCCTACGCCGAGCTCAACCAATGCAACAGCACCTGGGCCGGTGGCCGGGTCTCGGCGACCACCGCTCGTGCCAACGCACTACGCACGATGTGGAAGCTCGAGGCGCTGCGGCACGCCCTGGGTGACAACCCGCTGATCGTCACGTCAGGTTTCCGCAGCGAGGCGTGCAACAGCGCGGTGGGTGGTGCGTCGAACAGCCGGCACCTCTACGGCGACGCGGCCGACCTCGTCTCGGGCTCCGCCTCCCTGTGCCGGATCGTGCAACAGGCGAGGTCGCACGGGTTCGGCGGCCTGTTCGGGCCCGGCTACCCCGGTCACAACGACCACATCCACGCGGACGGCCGGTCTGGTTTCGTGTGGGACGCGCCCACCTGCGGAGTCTGATCCCGGCGCCGCGTTCCACCCGACCTCGATCGACAACCCTCACCGATCCCGCTGGCTGTTGGCCACGATGGCGGCGGCCGGCGGGATCAACGCGGCGACGGCGGACAGGATGAACGCCGCAGTCACCGAGAACCGGCTCACCACCAGCCAGGCCATTAGGAACAGGCCGATGCAGAGGCCCATCAGGGCAAGGTAAAGGCGCCGCCGCTGCCCGCGCTGTCCCTGCCCCTGCCGTTGTTCGTTCACCTGGGCAAGGCTCGCACCGTCAGGCGGGCATGTCCGGGCGCAGGTACCGCGAGAACCATTCGCTCGCGAGCTGTGCCACGCGTTCCAGCGCACCGGGTTCCTCGAACAGGTGCGTGGCTCCGGCGACAACGGCGATGTCGTGGGGCGCCGACAGCCTCCTGGCCGCCTGCTGGTTGAGGCCCAGTACCTGCCGGTCCTCGCTGCCGACGATGAGGAGGGTGGGCGCCCGCACCCGGTCCAGCGCGGCACCAGCGAGGTCAGGTCGACCACCCCGGGACACGATCGCGCCCACGTCGTCTGGCCGTTCCGCCGCGGCCACCAGCGCGCTGGCGGCGCCTGTGCTCGCACCGAAGATCCCGATCGGCAGGCCACGCGTCTCTTCCCACCGGCGTAGCTGGTCAACGGCAGCGGTGACTCGTTTACCGAGCAGGCCGATGTCGAAGCGCAGCTCGGCGGTCTGGCGGTCGAGCACCTCCTCGTCCGGCGTCAACAGGTCGAGGAGGACCGTCGCGAAGCCCGCATCGGAGAGGGTACGAGCGACTGCCCGGTTGCGCGGACTGTGCCGCGAACTTCCCGACCCGTGGGCGAACAGGACGAGCGCCTCGGCACTGGTGGGCAGGACGAGGTCTCCGCGCAGCTCGACGTCCGCGGGCGCGGTACCAGCAGGGACGGTGACCGGAACGCTCATCGGCGCCTGCACAGCCTCTCGACGTCTCGGTGTCGCCGACGCACCTGATGACCCACCTTGGACTTCCTACCGCAGGGCGGCCCGCGCAAACCAACGCCGACGATGGGGCATACAGATTCGGGCGGACGGGTGGACGTGGCGGACCGGCCGATGGTGCAGATCTGTGGGCGTGGCTGACCGGCGTACTGCTGACCGGCGTACCGCGGGCCGGCCTACTGCGGACCGGCGTACCGCGGGCCGGCCTACTGCGGACCGGCGTGACGCGCGCGAAACCTGGCCGGCGTACGATCGGCTCGTTCGAGCTGGGGCGCTTGGCAGATCCACCCGATCCGACCCGGTCGCGGGCGTAGGAAAGAGCAGGTTCGCAATGCGGATGGCACGATGATCCAGATCCGTGGCGATGAGCAGTCCGGTTACTTCGCGATGGTCGACTGCGACGAGTGTGCGGCGTGCATCGTGTTCAGGCCCCGTGACCACGGGTTGTGGGTGGGCTCGGCGCGCCAGGTACGCGTCTACCTGACCGACCACGTGGGCTGGGTCTTCGACGGCAGCTCGGGCGGCTTCTTCTGTCCCGCCCACTTCGCCTGACCGGATCGGGCCCAGCATGTCGGAGGACGTCGGCGATCCCGGTTCCCCATGCGGATGACGGACCGTCTGGCGGTGTCGCGCACCACCGCCTGGCAGTGTCCGGGACAGGTCATGACCGGTGTACCCGGAGCGGGCCAGCCGACCGGTACGTTCGTAGGAATCGATTTCCGGAGGTACGAACGTGAACGCAGGCGACGGCATGACCGGCGGTCCGAACAGCGGTCGGGGAGGTGGCCAGGGGAGTGGTCGGGGCGGCGGTCCGACGAGCGGGCTGGTCGGCGGGCTCGGTGACCTGGCCCGCGTGTCCGACGCGGTGACCCGCTCGATCAGCGCCGAGAACCCGACCGGTGAGAAGGGCCGCGGCGGTGCGGCGACCGAGGGGACCGGCGCCAACGCGGCGCGTGATCTCGGCCGCGGCTGGAAGGTCTCGCCGTCGATCCGGATCGAGGCCGGCGACACAGCGACTCTGGCAGGCATCGAAGGGTCCGGAGCGATCCAGCACATCTGGCTGACGACCCACGTGTCGAACTGGCGCCGGCTGCTCCTGCGGTTCTACTGGGATGACGACCCGCGCCCGGCCGTCGAGGTACCGGTGGGCGACTTCTTCGGCCAGGGATGGGGAGCGTTCGCCCAGCTGAGCTCGCTGCCCGTCGCGGTCAACCCCAACGGCGGGTTCAACTGCTACTGGCCGATGCCGTTCGCGCGGTCGGCGCGGATCACCCTGGAGAATCTCGCCGACGACCCGGTCATCGTCTACTACCAGGTCGACTACACCCTCGCGGAGCAGGGCGACGACCTGGCGTACTTCCACTCCCAGTGGCGGCGCAGCAACCCGCTGCCGTCGGCGGAGGTCCACACGATCCTGGATGGCGTCGAGGGCACCGGCCACTACGTCGGCACCTACCTCGCGTGGGGCGTCAACAGCACCGGCTGGTGGGGCGAGGGTGAGCTGAAGTTCTACCTCGACGGGGACGACGAGTTCCCGACCATCTGCGGTACCGGGACCGAGGACTACTTCGGCGGTGCCTGGAACTTCGACGTCCCGGGTCAGGGATACACCGCGTTCTCGACGCCGTTCCTCGGACTGCACCAGATCATCGCGCCGGACGGGCTGTACCGGAGTCAGCAGCGGTTCGGCATGTACCGCTGGCATATCTTCGACCCGATCCGCTTCGCGGCCGATCTGCGCGTCACCGTGCAGGCGCTGGGGTGGCGGGCGGGTGGGCGGTACCTGCCGCTGCAGGACGACATCGCCTCGACCGCGTTCTGGTATGGCCGCGAGACGTCGTACGCCGCTCCCGCGACCCCCGACCTCGACACCCTGGAGATCTGCTGAGCACCGGCCTCTCCCGGCCTATCCCCGTGATCATGATCGTGATCATGAAGGAAATCTGGGGTCTATGCGCCGCAAGACTTTCATGGTCATGGTGCGTAGATCCCGGCGTCGACCTGCTGGACCGAGGCGGCCGCCAACCTCGCGGTGAAGTCCTCGGTCTCCTGCAGGTGCTCGTCCATCAGGGCACCGGCCGCGCGCGCCGCTCTGCGGCGTACGGCGGCCATGATCTTGGTGTGGAAGTCGATCGCCCGAGCGGCCAGCTCGGCGTTGTCCTCGACGGTACGCCTGCGGACACTACGCAGCGCACCGTCCACGGAATGGAACAGCGTCAGCGCGAACGTGTTGCCCGCGGCCCGGAGCAAGGCGTCGTGGAAGTCGACGTCGGCGGAGCTGAACGTGTCGAGATCGCCGGCGGCCCACGCGGCCTTCATCGCCTCGACGGCGACGGTCATGCGTTCGAGGTCGGCGTCGGTACGCCGGAGAGCGGCGAGTTCGGCGATGCCGCGCTCGACGATGCGCCGCAGTTCGGTGAGCTCGTACGCGAGTGCGTAGCCGGGTTCGAGGGTCGCCCGCGCGTTGAGCACGGTGCTGTCGAACGGTGCCCACATCGCCGGCGCGTTGACGAAGGTGCCCCGCCCCTGCTGAACCCGCAGGACACCGCGCTGGCGCAGATCCTTGATCGCCTCGCGCAGGGTCAGCCGGCTCACCCCGGCTCGCTCGGCCAGCACGGGTTCGGGAGGAAGCCTGCTCTCCGGTGGGTAGGTACCGCTGACGATCTCGTCCAGCAGTCGTTCTGCCAGTTGGTCGGCGAGGCCGGTGCGGCTGACAGTGGAGAACTGACTCGCGCGTCTGCCGGTGCGCGGCGGATCCACCCAGCGGATGTTCTGGTCGGTCATGTTGGACTGCGCCTCCCCAGCCTGGCCACCTTGCCTGACCATCTTCGGACGGTCCGGTGGCCCACACGAGAGCCACAGAGTATGGCAGCCGCGCAACGGATACCTGGCACAGGGCCGAAACCCGGTACGATCGCGATGTTGAAACATCTGATGTCTTGGAGGGTGCGTACCCATGGCCGTTCCGGCGCCAACCGCGCTTGCTGACCTGACGCTCCGACTCCATGCCGACGACAACGTTGTCATCGCGATGCAGGACCTCGACCCAGGACCGTACGCGCTCGCCGGCGGCGGCACCCTCGACGTCGCCGACTCCGTGCCCCGCGGGCACAAGGTCGCCGTCGCTCCAGTGGCCGAAGGCGACCCTGTTCGCAAGTACGGCCAGGTCATCGGCTTCGCCAGCGCGGCCATCACACCTGGCCGGCACGTGCACACGCACAACACGGCGTTCCAGATGTTCGAGCGGGCCTACGACTTCGGTGTCGACACGCGCCCGACCGAGTACGTCCCCGAGAACGCCCGCGCGACCTTCCAGGGCATCCTCCGCCCCGACGGCCGCCCGGCGACCCGCAACTACATCGGCATCCTCACCACGGTCAACTGCTCGGCGACCGCGGCCAAGCTGATCGCCGAACGGTTCAAGTACGACGCGCTCGACGACTTCCCGCAGGTCGACGGCGTTGTCTCCCTCACCCACGACACAGGCTGCGGCATGGCTGGTCCTGGCAGCGAGGGGTTCGAGGTCCTGCGCCGTACTCTCACCGGCTACGCCAACCACCCCAACTTCGCCGGCTTCCTCGTCCTCGGCCTCGGCTGCGAGGTCAACCAGGTCTCCTCCCTCGTCGAGCACTGGCAGATCCCCGCGCACAAGCTCACGGTGCCGATGACGATCCAGGAACTCGGCGGTACGAAGAAGACCGTCGCCGAAGGCATCGCCCGGATCAAGGAGATGCTCCCCGACGTCAACAACGTCACCCGCGAGACCGTCCCCGCGAGCGAGCTCGTCCTCGCCATGGAGTGCGGCGGCTCCGACGGCTACTCCGGCATCACCGCCAACCCCGCCCTGGGCGCGGCGGCGGACCTGCTCGTCGCCCACGGCGGCACGGCCGTCTTCGGCGAGACCCCGGAAATCTATGGCGCGGAACATCTGCTGGCTCGTCGCGCCGTCAGCCACAAGGTCGGCGAGAAGCTGGTCGAGCGCATCCGCTGGTGGGAGGACTACACCGCCAAGCACGGCGGCAGCATGGACAACAACCCCTCGCCCGGCAACAAGGCCGGCGGTCTCACGACGATCCTGGAGAAGTCGCTCGGTGCGGCGGCCAAGGGTGGCACGACCAACCTCGCCGACGTCGTCGAGTTCGCCGAGGAGATCACCGCGCGGGGGCTCGTCTTCATGGACACCCCCGGCTACGACCCGGTGAATGCGACCGGCATGGTCGCCGGCGGCTCCCAGGTGCTGTGCTTCACGACCGGGCGCGGCTCGGCGTTCGGGTGCAAGCCCACGCCGTCGCTGAAGCTCGCCACCAACACCCCGATGTACGAACGCATGACCGATGACATGGACCTCAACTGCGGCATCGTCGCCGACGGCGGGGCCTCGGTCGCGGAGTCCGGGCAGCAGATCTTCGACCTGGTGCTGCGGGTCGCGTCGGGGGAGAAGACCAAGAGCGAGGAGCTGGGGTACGGCGACGAGGAGTTCGTCCCGTGGCAGCTCGGCGCTGTGATGTGAGGGAGGCGGTCGCCGTGACGAACGGCGGTGGAACGACCAGCACAGGCACCAACCTCGGCCCGTTCGAACGAATCCGCGACGTCTCACCGCAGGCGCCCCTGCCGGATCTGCTGCCCGTCCGCCAGCACTACGACGTGCCCGTCGAGGCCGACGTCCCGGCGGCGACCAGGCGCGAGCTGGAAGCGCTCCGTCCTCGGATCGCCGCCGGCATGCGGATCGCCGTCACCGCCGGCAGCCGGGGCATCCACGACATCGCCACCGTGGTCAAGGCCGCGTGCACCTGGTTACGGGAGCAGGGGGCCGAGCCGTTCATCGTTCCGGCAATGGGTTCACACGGTGACGCGAATGCCGAGGGCCAGCTCGCCGTCCTCGCGTCGTACGGCATCACCGAGCAGACGATGGGCGTCCCGCTGCGGGCGACCATGGACACGGTCGTGCTGGGACGCGTACCGGACGGGCCGGAAGTCCATCTCGACGCCCATGCCGCCCAGGCCGACGGGATCCTGCTGGTCAACCGGATCAAGCCGCACACCGACTTCCACGGCGAGATGGAAAGCGGTCTCGGCAAGATCGCCGCGATCGGGCTCGGCAAGCAGCGGGGTGCCGAGGGCATTCATGCGTACGGCTCGACCGGGCTCGCCCGGTGGATGCCCGCGGTGGCCAGGCGAATCGTCGACACCGGCAAGGTGCTCGGCGGGCTTGCGATCGTCGAGAACGCCCACGAGACGACGGCCAAGGTGGCCTTCGTCGCCCCCGACGGCATCGCCGGGCCGGCGGAGACCGCTCTGCTGGCCGAGGCCGGTGAACTGCTCGGGCGGCTGCCCTTCGACGACCTCGACGTGCTGGTCGTCGACGAGCTCGGCAAGGACAAGTCGGGCTCCGGCATGGACACCAACGTCATCGGCCGGATGTGGATCCCCGGCGTCGCCGAACCCGACGGTCCCCGGATCACCGCCATCACCGTGCACGCGATCAGCAAGGCGTCGTACGGCAACGCCGTCGGCGTCGGTCTCGCCGACTTCATCCCGTTCCGCGTGCTGGAGGACATCGACCTGCACGCCGTCTACGTCAACGCGATGACGTCGGGAACCGGCGGCCTGCGGCGTACGAAGCTGCCGATCGCCCTGGCCACCGACCGCGACGCGGTGGCGGCCGCGATTCTCATGTGCGGCCGGCCCGACCCGGAGAACGTCCGGCTGGTCCGGGTCCACGACACGCTCGACACGGTTTCTCTCCTGGTCTCGGCGAGCCTGCGGGCCGAGATCGAATCGCATCCGCGGTTGGAGATCGTCGGTGAGCCGGTTCCGTTCGCGTGTACGCCGGAGGGTGAGCTGCCCGCCTGGCCGGCGTAGAGTCCCGCCCGCGACGGCAACAGCTTCGCGGGCAGTGGTCAGGCACATCCGTCGATGTCGGACAATCCAGGATTTTCGGGCTCGAGCTGAACCGACCGGGCTCGCCTTCCGTAGTTAGAGGGGTCAGCGCCCGGTGCTCGACCTATCGACGGGAGTTACCACGTGGAGACCACTGACCCGCAGGCCCGGCTTTCGATGCCCTCGACCGTGCCGCCCCCGCCCGCTGGCGACCTGCCTTCCTTGACCCGGCGCCGGGTCCTGAGCGGTGTCGCCGTCGCCGGAGCCGCAGTCCCGGTGCTCGCCGCCTGCGCCGGTGGCACACAGACCGAGGAGGAGCCGCCCGCCGACGGCGCTCCAGCGGAGGACCCGCCCGCGGAGGAGGAGCCCTCCGAAGAAGAGCCCACCGAGGAGGAGCCGCCCGCCGGGGCCGACGCTCTGGCGAAGACCGCGGACATTCCCGTCGGAGGTGGCGTGGTGCTCGCCGACCAGAAGCTGGTGGTCACGCAGCCGGCGGCCGGTGAGTTCAAGGCGTTCAGCGCGTTGTGCACCCACAAGGGCTGCCCGGTCAACGACGTGACGGACGGGTCCATCAACTGTCCGTGCCACGGCAGCAAGTTCAGCGCCAGCGACGGCAGTGTCACGAGCGGTCCCGCCACCGAGCCGCTGGAGACCAAGGAGGTCACGGTCAACGGCGATTCGATCATGCTCGCCTAGTTGGTGCCGGTCCCTCACAATCGCGAGGCCGCTCGGGGTCCCGTCCCGCTCAGAGCCGCTCGTGGTCCCGTTCCGTGATCATGATCGTGATCATGAAGGTTGTCGTGGCCCATAGCCCCGAGAGCCTTCATGGTTCCGAACGCCTTCATGATCACGCAGCGCAGATCGGCCGTCCGAGCGATGGTCCAGCCCGGAGCGCCAGCCATGATCATGAAGGGAAACCGGACCATGTAAACCAACGGGGCTATAACCCCCCGGAACCTTCATGATCACGATCATGATCACGGGGTGGTGCCGATCAGGTGGGGGTAGGGGCGTCTACGCTCGGACAAGTGGCAGATCCCGCGACCTATCGACCGGCTCCCGGCTCCGTTCCCGACGCGCCCGGCGTCTATCGCTTTTCCGACAGCCGGGGGCGAGTCGTCTATGTCGGGAAGGCCAAGAGCCTGCGTGCCCGGCTCGGTTCGTACTTCCAGGATCTCGCCGCTCTCCACCCGCGCACCCAGGCGATGGTGCAGACCGCGGCCAAGGTCGAGTGGACTGTCGTCAACACCGAGGTCGAGGCACTCCAGCTGGAGTACGCCTGGATCAAGGAGTTCGACCCGCGGTTCAACGTCAAGTACCGCGACGACAAGAGCTATCCGTGGCTGGCGGTGACGCTCGACGAGGAGTTCCCGCGGCTGCAGGTGATGCGCGGTGCGAAGCGCAAGGGCGTCCGCTACTTCGGCCCCTACGCCCACGCCTGGGCGATCCGCGAGACGCTCGACCTCCTGCTGCGGGTGTTCCCGGCCCGTACGTGTTCCAAGGGCGTCTTCAAGCGCGCCCACCAGATCGGCCGGCCGTGCCTGCTCGGCTACATCGGCAAGTGTTCGGCGCCGTGCGTGGGCCGGGTCAGCGCGCAGGAGCACCGGCGGATCGTCGAGGACTTCTGCGACTTCATGGCCGGCCACTACGTGCCCTACCTCAAGCGGGTCGAACGCGAGATGAAGCAGGCGTCGGACGAGTTGGAGTTCGAGCGGGCGGCCCGGCTCCGCGATGACCTCAAGGCTTTGGAACGCGCGCTGGAGAAGAACGCCGTCGTCCTGCCCGACGGGACCGACGCCGACGTGATCGCGCTCTCGGAAGACCAGCTCGAGGTCGCGGTGCAGGTCTTCCACGTCCGCGGAGGACGGATCCGCGGGCAGCGCGGCTGGGTCGCTGACAAGACCGACGACGCCGGGACCGGCGAGCTCGTCGAACGCCTGCTCACCCAGCTCTACGGTTCCGAGTCGGCAGACGGCGTGCCCCGCGAGGTTCTCGTACCCGCCGTACCCGAGGACGTCGACGCGCTCACCACCTGGCTCACCGAACGCCGGCACGCACGGGTCGACCTGCGAGTACCCCAGCGCGGCGACAAGAAGGCGCTGCTCGAGACCGTCGCCCGCAACGCCCACCAGGCACTGGGCCTCCACAAGACCAAGCGGGCAAGCGACCTCACCACCAGGAGCAAGGCGCTGGAGGAGATCCAGGAAGCGCTGGGCATGGAGGAGGCGCCCCTGCGCATCGAGTGCTACGACGTCTCCAACCTGCAGGGGGCGGACGTCGTGGCGTCGATGGTGGTCTTCGAGGACGGGCTTGCTCGCAAGAGCGACTACCGCCGGTTCACCATCAGGAGCAGGGGCAAGGTGATGGGCGGAGGGGACGCCGAAGGCGACGGTCCACGCGGATCCAACGACGTCGCATCCATCCACGAGGTCATCACGCGCCGGTTCCAGCGTTATCTCGACGAGCGTTCCGAGACCGGAGAGGTCGGGGAGAACGGCCACGACGACGAGGGTCCGGCCGCTGTCGATCCCGAGACCGGTCGGCGACGCAAGTTCGCGTACGCCCCTGGCCTGGTGGTCGTCGACGGCGGACCGCCCCAGGTCGCGGCGGCCCATCGCGCGCTCGACGAGCTCGGCATCGACGACGTGCCCGTCTGCGGTCTGGCCAAGCGGCTCGAGGAAGTGTGGCTGCCCCGCCAGGAGGATCCGGTCATCATGCCGCGTACGAGCGAGGGCCTGTATCTCCTCCAGCGCGTCCGCGACGAGGCGCACCGGTTCGCCATCACGTTCCACCGGCAGAAGCGGTCGAAGTCGATGGTCGAGAGCCTGCTCGACGACGTTGCCGGACTGGGTGAGACCCGGCGCAAGGCGCTGATGCGCAAGTTCGGTTCGTTGAAGCGCCTGCGCGCGGCGACCGCGGAGGAGATCACGGAGGTCCCCGGCATCGGGGCTCGCACGGCGGCGGCCGTCGTGGCCGCGCTGAGAGACGAAGGCGCCGGCGCCACCGGCCGGCCGGCGATCAACACCGCGACGGGCGAGATCCTCGACGAGGCGGACCCGCCGGCCGTGACCGACACGGCCGAGCTGCCCGACCAGCCGTACCCCTCGCCCAGTTCGGGAGACAATGACGCCATGACGACGCACGAGGATCACCGGCAGGGAGTTGGCCATGGCGACACGTCCACCTGAGCTCGTCCTCGTGTCCGGCATGTCCGGAGCGGGTCGCAGTTCGGCCGCCGACGTGCTGGAGGACCTGGGGTGGTTCGTCATCGACAACCTTCCGCCCGAGCTCCTGCCGACCATCGTGAAGCTCGTCGCCGACGGCGAGCGATCGGTCGCCAAGATCGCCGTGGTGGTCGACGTCCGGTCCGGATCCTTCTTCGCGGCTCTGCAGGGATCGCTCGAGGCGCTGCGCGCCCGTGGCCTCCGCCCGATGCTGCTCTTCCTGGAGGCCGCCGACGAAGTGCTCGTCCGCCGGTACGAAAGCGTCCGGCGACCGCACCCGCTCCAGGGCGAGGAGGGTCGGGTCCTCGACGGGATCGCCCGCGAACGCGTCGCCCTCCGGGAGCTTCGCGCCGACGCCGACCTGGTGATCGACACGTCCAGCCTCAACGTCCACCAGCTCACGGCGAAAATCGTGAACGCGTTCGGCGGCGCCGACGACCAGGCGTTGCAGGCGACGATCATGTCGTTCGGCTACAAGTACGGCATCCCCGTCGACGCCGACCACGTGGTCGACTGCCGCTTCCTGCCGAACCCGTACTGGGACCCGGAGCTGCGGGGGCAGAGCGGCCTGGACTCCGATGTTCGTGAGTACGTCCTCAAACAGGACGACGCGCTTCCGTTCCTCGACCACTATGAAAATCTGATGAGCCTGTTGGCTCGCGGCTATCTGCGAGAGGGCAAACGGTTCGTGACGATCGCGGTCGGCTGCACCGGAGGCAAGCACCGGAGCGTGGCCATGGCGGAGGAGCTCGGTGCGCGGCTTCGAACGCACGGCATCGGCAACCTCGTCCTGCATCGGGACCTGGGGCGGGAATGAGCGCGTCGATGTCCCGGACGAGGCGGTTCGCCACATGAGCGGCGGACAGTCCGACCCGCGCATCGTCGCCCTCGGCGGCGGGCACGGGCTCGCGGCGTCGCTCTCGGCCCTGCGGCAGGTCACCGAGCACCTCACCGCGGTCGTGACGGTCGCCGACGACGGCGGTTCGTCGGGCCGGCTGCGCAAGGAGTTCGGCGTCCTCCCTCCTGGCGACCTCCGGCAGGCGCTCGCCGCACTGTGCGGCGACGACGAGTGGGGACGGACGTGGGCCGAGGTGCTGCAGCACCGGTTCGCCAGTGACGGTCAGCTCGCCGGCCATGCGGTCGGAAACCTGCTCATCGTGGCGGTTTGGGAGCGGCTGGGCAAACACGTGGACGGACTCGACTGGGTGGCGAGGCTGCTCGGTGCGCGCGGACGCGTGTTGCCCATGAGTGCGGTACCCCTCGAGATCACCGCACAGGTACAGGGACTCGACCCTCTCGATCCCGATGCCGTACGCACGCTGCGCGGCCAGTCGGAGGTCGCGGCGACGGCTGGGCGGGTCCTCAGCGTCGCGCTCGAACCCGCCGACCCGCCGGCATGTCCGGAGGCGATCGACGCCGTAGGGGCCGCCGACGCGATCGTGCTCGGGCCAGGTTCGTGGTTCACCAGCGTGCTGGTGCACCTCATGGTTCCCGAGCTCCGAAGGGCGCTGCACCAGACTGCGGCGCGGCGGATCCTCACCCTCAATCTCGCACCGCAGGCAGGCGAGACAAGGGACTATTCGCCGGAGCAGCACCTCGAGGTGTTGGCCGCGCATGCTCCCGACCTCCGCATCGACGTCGTGCTCGCCGACGACGCGTCCGTCGCGGACCAGTCGGCACTGGCGAAGGCGGCGGCAACCCTGGGTGCGGAGTTGGTGGTCGCCGACGTGGGGCGCGGCGATGGTTCACACCGACACGACCCTGAACGCCTCGCCCGCGTCTATGGCAAGGTTCTCGTCGGCTGAGTGGTGGGCCGTTCGTATCTTGCGATCGTGTCATTCGGTCACTCTGCGTGGCTAAAACCATGGCGAGAATTCCCTCCGGCTTGACCCATTCGCCCACAGATTTCGTCATGCGTGGCAGGATCGGGCCATGGCGATGACGTCTCAGGTCAAGGCAGAGCTCACGAGCACAACGGTGACGAAACCCTGCTGTCGCAAGGCGGAGGTCTCCTCGACGCTTCGGTTCGCGGGCGGACTGCACATCGTCAGCGGGCGGATCGTCATCGAGGCAGAGCTCGATACCGGCGCGTGTGCGCGGCGACTACGCAGGGAGATCGCGGAGGTCTTCGGGCACGCGAGCGACGTCCTGGTCCTGGCGCCCGGTGGACTCCGCAAGAGCAACCGCTTCGTCGTCCGCGTCGTCAAGGACGGCGAGGCGCTGGCGCGCCAGACGGGTCTCCTCGACGGGCGTGGCCGGCCCGTCCGCGGCCTTCCGCCGCAGGTGGTCAACGGGTCCACGTGCGACGCGGTGGCGGCCTGGCGGGGTGCGTTCCTGGCACACGGTTCGTTGACGGAGCCGGGTCGGTCGGCCTCGCTCGAGGTGACCTGCCCTGGTCCCGAGGCGGCGTTGGCGCTCGTGGGTGCGGCCCGCCGGATCGGGATCGTCGCGAAGGCCCGTGAAGTACGCGGCGTCGACCGGATCGTCATCCGAGACGGCGACGCGATCGGTGCGCTGCTCACCCGACTCGGCGCCCACGAGAGCCTGATGGCGTGGGAGGAACGCCGGATGCGGCGCGAGGTGCGGGCGACCGCCAACCGGCTCGCCAACTTCGACGACGCCAACCTGCGACGCTCCGCGCGCGCTGCGGTCGCGGCGGGTGCACGGGTCGAGCGTGCCCTGGAGATCCTGGGCGACGACGTTCCCGACCACCTGCGACTGGCGGGGAAGCTCCGCGTGGAGAACACCCAGGCGAGCCTCGAGGAGCTGGGGCAGCTGCACGAGCCGCCGCTGACGAAGGACGCGATCGCGGGCCGGATCAGGCGACTCCTGGCCATGGCCGACAAACGGGCCACCGACCTGGGCGTCGCGGGCACCGAGGCCAACCTCACCCCGGAAATGCTGAGCACCTGACGTCGGTCCTTCACCCCGGCCCCGACCCCGGCCGCCGGGGAATGATGCACGGTTAATTCGGCGTGCATCATGGGGAGTTACCGTGTGAGGTACGCGGTCTGAGGCCGGCTCACGACGCTCGCCAGCCGACCGATAGTCTCCGTTTTGAGCCGTGCCGTACGCGCACAATGCAGAGGGGGAGCGGCGTCGGGCAACGAGGCCAGCCGCACGCAACGAGCACTGAAGATCGGCAACGACCCCATGCGAGGGAGTGTCCTGTGACCATTCGGGTAGGAATCAATGGCTTCGGCCGCATCGGCCGCAACTTTTTCCGGGCAGTCCTCGCCCAGGGTGCAGACATCGAAATCGTCGGTGTCAACGACCTGACGAGCAACGACGTGCTGGCCCACATGCTGAAGTACGACTCGGTGCTCGGCCGGCTCGACGCCGATATCCGTTACGACGACGAGACGCTCACCGTCGACGGCCGGTCGTTCCGCGCGACGGCTGAGACCGACCCGGCGAAGCTCCCGTGGGGCGACCTGGGGGCCGACGTCGTCATCGAGTCGACCGGCCGGTTCACCAAGGCCGAGGACGCCCGCAAGCACGTCGAGGCGGGTGCGAAGAAGGTCATCATCTCCGCGCCGGCCACCGGTGAGGATCTCACCATCGTGCTGGGCGTCAACGACGACAAGTACGACCCGGCGAAGCACACGGTGATCTCCAACGCCTCCTGCACGACCAACTGCGTCGCGCCGATGACCAAGGTCCTGCTCGACAGCTTCGGCATCGAGAAGGGGCTGATGACCACAATCCACGCGTACACCACCGAGCAGCAGCTGCTCGACCAGATCGCGGTGACGCGCAAGGGCTCGGTCAACCTGCGCAGGGCGCGCGCGGCGGCGATCAACATCGTCCCGACGACGACGGGTGCGGCGAAGGCGACCAGCCTCGTGATCCCGGAGGTCAAGGGCAAGCTGGATGGCATGGCGTTCCGCGTGCCGGTGCCGACGGGTTCGGTGACCGACCTCGTGGTCGACCTCGGACGTGAGGTCACCAAGGAGGAGGTCAACTCCGCCTACCAGGCCGCCGCGGACGGTCCGCTCAAGAACATTCTCGTCTACACCGAGGACGAGATCGTCTCCTCCGACATCGTCAACACCGCGCCGAGCTGCACCATCGATGGGGCGCTCACGATGGCGAACGGCAACCAGGTCAAGGTCGTCGGGTGGTACGACAACGAGTGGGGCTACTCCAACCGGCTCGTCGACGTCGCCGCCCTCGTGGGTCGGTCCCTTTGAGTTCGGGCCCAGTGAGTTCGGGCCCTGCGACCGAGGGGTCTCGGCTGCGTACGATCGACGACCTGGGAGATCTGCGCGGCAAGCGCGTCCTCGTCCGTTCCGACCTCAACGTCCCGCTGGACGGTGAGATGATCACCGACGACGGACGGATCAGGGCCAGTGTCCCGACGATCCGCGCGCTCGCCGACAAGGGTGCGCGGGTCGCCGTGGCAGCTCACCTGGGACGCCCGAAGGGCAAGCCGGACCCGCAGTACTCGCTGGCGCCGGCGGCTCGGCGGCTCGGCGAACTGCTCGACCGGCCGGTGGCGTTCGCCTCCGACACGGTGGGCGAGAGTGCGCACGCCACCGTTGACGGGCTGGCTGACGGCGGTGTCGCCGTCCTGGAGAACGTCCGCTTCGACCCGCGCGAGACCAGCAAGGACGACGCGGAGCGTGGCGCGTTCGCCGGCGAGTTGGCCGCACTTGCCGATGCGTACGTCTCGGACGGTTTCGGAGCGGTGCACCGCAAGCACGCGAGCGTCTACGACGTGGCGAAGCGACTTCCCCACGCGGCCGGCGGGCTCGTGCTCGCCGAGGTCGAGGTCCTGCGCAGGCTCACGGTCGACCCGGACCGGCCTTACGCGGTCGTCCTCGGCGGCGCG
The DNA here is from genome assembly GCF_040120725.1 of Actinopolymorpha sp. B9G3. NCBI lineage: Bacteria > Bacillati > Actinomycetota > Actinomycetes > Propionibacteriales > Actinopolymorphaceae > Actinopolymorpha > Actinopolymorpha sp. B9G3. The sequence goes on from NZ_JBEEAB010000009.1 coordinate 80,585, forward strand.
AAGGTCTCGGACAAGCTCGGGGTCATCGACAACCTCCTCGACCAGGCCGACCTGCTGCTCATCGGCGGTGGAATGGTGTTCACCTTCCTCGCCGCGCAGGGGCATGAGATCGGCCGGAGCCTGCTCGAGGAAGACCAGGTCGAGACTGTCAAGCGCTACTTGACACAGGCGGGCGACCGGATCGTCCTGCCGGTCGACATCGTGGCGGCAACGGCGGTCAGTGACACGGCCGAGCACTCCGTCGTCGCCGTCGACGCGATTCCCAAGGACCGGATGGGCCTCGACATCGGCCCGGCCTCGGCGAAGCTGTTCGCTGACAAGCTTCGCGGCGCCCACACGGTGTTCTGGAACGGTCCGATGGGTGTCGCCGAGATCGAGGCGTTCGCGAACGGGACGCGGGCGGTGGCCGAAGCGCTCACCACGATCGACGGACTGTCGGTCGTAGGCGGCGGCGACTCGGCGGCGGCGGTGCGCGCCCTCGGCTTCGCCGAAGACGCCTTCGGGCACATCTCGACCGGCGGCGGAGCGAGCCTGGAATACCTTGAGGGCAAGACCCTTCCGGGACTTGCCGTGCTGGAGGACGAGTGACGAAGCAGTCGGGTGACGGCCGTACCGTGTTGATGGCCGGCAACTGGAAGATGAACCTCGACCATCGCGAGGCCGTCCACCTGGTCCAGAAGCTGACCTGGATCCTGCAGGACAAGAAGCACGACTTCGCCGCCGTCGAGGTGGTGGTGCATCCGCCGTTCACCGACATCCGCTCGGTGCAGACACTGGTCGACGGCGACCGGCTGCACCTGCAGTACGGCGGACAGGATCTCAGCCAACACGACGGCGGCGCCTACACCGGTGACATCTCCGGGGCCATGCTCGCCAAGCTGGGCTGCACCTACGTCATCGTCGGACACTCCGAACGCCGTCAGCACCACCACGAGGACGACGCGCTCGTCAATGCCAAGGTGCACGCCGCGCTTCGGCACGGCCTGCGCCCGATCCTGTGTGTGGGTGAGGGTCTGGACGTACGCAAGGAAGGCAGACAGGTCGAACACACCGTCGACCAGGTGCAAGCCGCCCTTGACGGCGTGAAACCCGACCAGGCGGGCGAGATCGTCATCGCGTACGAACCGATCTGGGCGATCGGCACCGGCGAGGTCGCGACGCCGGACGACGCGCAGGAGGTGTGCGCGGCGATCCGTGAGGTGGTGGGACTGCGTTACGACGCCGCGGTCGCGGGCGGCATGCGGGTGCTCTACGGCGGCTCGGTGAAGGCGGCCAACGTCGCCGGCATCATGGAGCAACCCGACGTTGACGGCTGCCTCGTCGGCGGTGCCAGCCTCGACCCGGAGGAGTTCGGGGCGATCTGCCGCTACCACGACATGCCGGTGCTCCCCACCTGAGCGCTACCGTGGCCGAACGTCCGTACGTCGTGGCCAGTGCCGCGATGTCGGTCGACGGCTGTCTCGACGACACGACCCCCGAGCGGCTGCTGCTGTCCGACGCGGCCGACTTCGATCGGGTCGACGAGGTGCGATCCGGCTGCGACGCGATCCTGGTCGGCGCGGAGACGATCCGGCGCGACAACCCCCGGCTGGTGGTGCGTTCGGACCTACGCCGTCAAGCTCGCCTTGAGTCCGGCCGCCCCGCCGACCCGGTGAAGGTGACGCTCACGGCGAGCGGGGAGCTGGATCCGGGCGCGAGGTTCTTTGCGGCGGGGGAGAGCGACAAGGTCGTCTATGCGGCTGGCGGTGCGGCGGGTACGGCGCGAGAGCGGCTCGGTGACGTGGCGACCGTGGTGGATGGGGGTGACCCGCTCGACCTCGAGGTCGTCCTGGCGGACCTGAGGCGGCGCGGCGTACGACGGCTCCTGGTCGAAGGTGGCGGCCGCGTCCACACGGCGTTTCTCACAGCGGGCTTCGTCGACGAACTCCACCTCGTCGTCGCGCCGTTCTTCGTCGGTGATGCCGACGCGCCACGCTTCGTCGGGGACGGTGCGTTTCCGTATCACCCGGGCCATCCGATGCGGCTCGCGGACGTACGCCGGATCGGTGATCTCGCCTTCCTGCGTTACGTTCTGGCCGCGGACCATTACTGGCTCGCCGAGGCGATCGAGGAGTCCCGGCGGTGTCCGGTCTCGCCGTCGGCGTACTCGGTCGGTGCCGTTCTCGTCGACGCCGAGGGTCGGGAGATCTCCCGCGGCTACTCGCGCGAGGCCGACCCCCGCGACCACGCCGAGGAGGCGGCCATCGCCAAGGTTGCCGATGACGATCCCAGGCTGCGGACCGCCACGCTCTACTCCACGCTGGAACCGTGCAGCGCCAGGGCGTCCCGGCCACGCCCGTGCGCGGAACTCGTCATCGCGGCCGGCATCCCGCGCGTGGTGATCGCGTGGCGTGAGCCGGACCTCTTCGTGGACTGCCACGGCGTCGAGGACTTGCGCGCGGTGGGTGTCGAGGTTCTCGAGAAGCCTGAGCTGGCTTCGGAAGCGCGCAGCGTCAACGCGCACCTCTTCCGTACGTCCTGAGGCGACGCCCGGCCGTGATCATCTGCCTCAGTGGCACGGCCGACCGTCGCGGCCCAGATGCGCGTTATCGCTGAGGATCAGTTCAACCAAGAGGTCAGTGTCGAGGAGGTTGGGAAGCACGGCGCCTGCGCCAACCTCCCGCAACTCGTCCGCACTGCTGCTGCCGGTAGCTACAGCGATCACGCGAACGCCGCTCCTTCGACCTGCCTCCACGTCTGCGGTCGTGTCACCGATGATCAATGCCCCCGCAGGCGTGATTCGCCGCCCTGCCGCCGCTGACGCGCGCTCCAAGGCAATCGTGACCAGCTCCGTACGGACATCGGCGTCCTCTCCGTAGGCGCCGAGCTCCCACTCGATGTGACGGTCAAGTCCGAAGGCAGCGAGCTTGACCTCGGCGACACCGCGTACGTTTCCGGTGAGCACAGTCTGCGTCACTTGCGGCTGGGCGGCGAGAGCGTCCAGCGCGGCGGCGGCACCGACCAACGCCTGTCCACGTTGACGTAGCTCGAGGGCCCGGTCGACGTGCAACTGAGTCAGGGCGGCAGCGAACCTTTCGAAGTCCGCTCGACTTGTTGACAGGCCATGGAGCCTTGCGGTCTCTCGAAAGATGACTGGTTCAGTGATCCCGTCCACCTTTGCCTGGGTCACCATCTGGCGGCCGGTGACCTGCTCGAAGGCTATGGCCGACAGTTCCTGACCCACGCCGCGAGTGGCGATCAAGGTGTGATCGATGTCCCACAGCACAAGCCACACTGTCGCTCTCCATCTGTCACCTGACTGGCGGGACGAGCGTTCGCATCCACCAGGCTGCGGTACCTCTAGGCTGACAGAATACGGGCCACTGTGCGGTGAACGAGGGGATCGCATGAGTATGCCAAAGCTGCCTATCGGCGAACGGATCCGTTCGGGGCGGGAAAGGGCTGGACGAACCCAAGCGGCGGTTGCCGGCCTGTGTGGCATCACTGTCGACTACCTGTCGCAGATCGAGCGCGGCATGAAGGTTCCTTCCCTGGAGGTACTGCTCGCGATTGCGAAGGAACTAGGTGTGCCTGCCGCCGGCCTGATCGCCGACATCCCGCAGTCCCAGCCCTACTCTTCCGACCATGGAGCTGCACCGCCCGTTGTGAGAGCGCTCTTTGCTTCACAACCCCGATCCTGCGCAGGGGCGTCGGCGCTTTCGCCAAGCCTCCTCCGGCATCGGGTCGAGGATGCATGGCGGAGCTGGCAGACCTCCGGGAGGAGGTTCAGTGAGGCGGTTGAAGTGCTGCCTGAGCTGATCACGGACACCGAATGTGCCGTCAGGGCACACCGAAATGACCCTGATGCAGCGGGCCGGCGTGAAGTGCTGCGCTGCGCCGCAGATCTGTATGGCTTGCTACGGTCTTACTGCCGTCGCACCGGGCGGCTTGACCTGTCGCTGATGGTCGCTGATCGCGGGCTGCGAGCCGCAGAAGACGCGGATGATCCCATCCGCATAGCAACGGCCCAGTGGAACATGGGCCACGTCCTCCTGGGCGACGGCCACCCGGAATCTGCCGAGGATGTGGCTATGCGCGCCATCAGTCAGCTGCGTGAGGCCCCTGAGGACCATGACGTCATCGCCATCGTCGGCGCCCTGCATCTGGTGGCTGTGACAAGTGCTGCGCGCCGCCACGCATGGTGGGTGGCCAGAGATCGGCTCAGAGAGAAAGCCAGCGTGTTCGCTGCGCGGAGCGGCGAGCGCAACGTGATGCACACCGTCTTCGGTCCCACCAACGTTGAGCTTCACCGACTATCCGTCGAGATGGAGGCCGGCGAAGCCACCGAAGCCCTACGCATCGCCGACGGGATCGATACCACCAGGTTGCCGTCCCGAGAGCGGCGCTTCACTTTCAACCTGGAAGTCGCCCGGTGCTACGACCTGCGCGGAGACGATGCCGCTGTCCTGGTACACCTCAGAGACCTTGTTGAGCTCGCACCTGAGGATGCCTCCCACAGCCTGGAGACCCGCGAACTGGTGCGACGGCTGCTACGGCGAGCTCGGCCGACCTACCGCAAGCAGGTTGTCTCGCTCGCCGACCGCCTTGGTATCGCCTGATGCTTCTCGTACCGCTGGTCGAGCCGAACTGACAGTTCGGGTCTCGAGCGTCATCCCGCTCTACGTTCGTCACCACCGACGTACCGAGAGGGACGAGCCATGCTCATAACGGAGAGCACCACGCAGCCAAGGATGCTGCCGGCAGGTCTCGGCCCGGTCGCTGCGTCGCACGCAAGCTGGTGCGGCAGCCTGGGAAGGCCATCCCCACGGAGGCGGTCTGCCGCACCTTCAGTCCGACCGGCGAAGGCGGTAGCGGTGCGATGGCGGATCGGCATGTTCCTGGTATTCATGGCTCTCGGGATCGTGTGCGCGATGGCGGTGGCAGGCCCGTAAACGTTCATCCCGTCGACTCGGGCCGGCTCGATCGGATCTGGTCAGGCGATTTGAAGGATCAGGGCTACACCGACGACGACCTGACCATCACCGCACGGGTACTGTCCCGGGTCTGCCCGATGTGCGGCGCAGGTGTCGACGTATGGTGCCGCACCGCTTCCGAGAACGTGCTGGCCAGCCTGGATCTGCAGCACGTCGCCCGTCGAAGCTGTGTGCTGTCGACCTAGCCAAGCGGCGATGACCTCGCAGGACGTTGTCGCTTCACGGTCCCGGAGAGTTCGCGAACTGTTGACCTCACCGGAGCGTGGCGGGCGGCCGAGACCCGCTGTAGTCTGACGAACCGCCGCGCTCCTGCCCGTTCGGACCTCGAGGAGATTCCGTTGCGCTGGTTCGTACGCGTCTTTCGTCGGCTGGCTGTGCTCCTCGCCGCCGTCGCCACGTTGCACGGCGTCGTCGTCGTACCCGCTGCCTTTGCCCGGCCGGGCGAATCCGTCGCCGCAGCGCCGACCACGCTCCGGATCCTGTCGTTCAACATCTGGTTCGAGGGCACCGCCGTCCCCGACGGTCTCGACTACGTGGTCGAGACGATCCGAATGACCGGCGCCAACGTGGTCCTGTTGTCCGAGGCCGGGGCGGCCACACATGCGATCGCGGAGGCGCTGTCGACCCCGGAGCAGCCGTACTATGCGGCTGCCTCGGATGACGCCGGCATCGTCTCAGCATTCCCGATCATCGACGAAGCCGAGCTCCCCTACGCCAAGAAGGCAATCCTCGACGTCCACGGGCGGGAGGTGGCGACGTACTCGGCGCACCTCTACTACCGGAACTACGCGACCTATCTCCCGCGCGGGTACGGCGGCGGCGTAGACGAGCCCAGCGAGTTCGCCCAGTACGGTTGGGACAAGCTGCCGGACGGGCCGGTACTCGACGTGGACAAGATCCTTCAGGTCAACGCGGACTCTGGCCGGACCGAGGTCATCAGCCACATCGTCGCGGACGCCGCGCTCGAGCGCGCCAAGAGGCGAACCGTGTTCCTCGGCGGCGACTTCAACGAGCCGCCGGCTGACGACTGGACCGCCGCGACCGGCTCACTGTTCGACCACCAAGGCCTCACGATCCCGTGGCAGACGAGCGCCTTTCTCCGGGACGCAGGCTACGTAGACGCCTACCGCGCCACCTACCCCAACCCGGTCACCCATCCCGGATTCACCTGGCCGTCCGACAACCCCGACAAGGATGTGTCCGAGCTGACCTGGGCCCCCGAGGCCGACGAGCGAGACCGGATCGACTACGTCTTCCACCGCTCCGCGTCCGGGGTCAAGCTCGTCAGCGCGGGCGTCGTCGGCCCGCGTTCGACGATCGTGCGCAACGAGCGCGTTGTCGAGGACACCGACGACAACTTCCTGTCGATTCCCGAGCACTGGCCGAGCGACCACAAGGCGGTCCTGGCGACATACCGGCTGGCCGGATCTCCGCCACCCCCTGAGCGGACGTTCGAGACCGCTACCCGGACAGCCTGACAGGCCGCTGGCTGCCAGCCGAGCAACTGCCGGAGCCCGAGGCGTACGCCGCCGTCGTGGCCGGGTTCGTCACGACCAACGCTGTAAGGACTTCTGACGGCTATCGTCCTAAGGCGAGTGGGACATCACACACGTCGCCTGGTATGTCCGCACGCGGACAGGGAGCGAGTCGCAGCCGATGAAGATCACCGATCTGAAGTGTGCCGTTCTCGGTCGCAATCCCGTCGTGAGGGTGGTGACGGACGAAGGACTCGACGGATACGCAGCGATCGAGCCGGCTAAGGACCAGCACAAGCCGGTGGTGGAGCTCTATCGCGAGCGCATCCTCGGCGAGGATCCCACCGACGTCGAGCGGGTCATGCTCAAGATCCGCCGGCTGGGGGCGTTCAAGCCCTGGGGGTCCGCGGTCTCGGCGATCGAGATGGCGTTGTGGGACATTGCCGGCAAGGCAGCCGGGCTTCCCGTCCACAAGCTGCTGGGCGGCAAGGTCCGCGACAAGGTGCGCGTCTACAACGGCGGCGTCCGCAGCCCGATGAACGGACACGCACCAGAAGATCATGCCGCCGCGATGACGGCCATGCGCGAGGCGCCAGAGGGCTTCACGATCGTCAAGCAGGCGTTGGCGTTCCACAGCGCGATGCCGGTTCAGCTTCCCGACTTCTTCTACGGCGAGCCGCGCAGCGGTCCCTCCCATCCACACCGCGGGTTACTCACCGAGCGTGGGCTGCGGCACCTGGTCGACTGCGTCGAGGCCATGAAGGAGGTGTTGGGCGACGAGGTCGGGCTGGCGCTGGATCTGGGACCGGGCTGGACGGTGCCTGATGCGATCCGCTTCGCCCGCGCCGTCGAGCCGTTCTCGCTGATGTGGTTGGAGGACATGCTCACCGGCGACTACGTGCCGTACGTCAACGCGGCTCAGTACCGCGAGGTGACGACCGCGACGACCACCCCGATCCATACCGGTGAGCAGATCTATCTCCGGCAGAACTTCAAGGAGCTGATCGAGACACAGGCCGTGCGCGTGGTGGGGCCCGACCCCTGCGACGTGGGCGGCATCGCGGAACTCAAGTGGGTCGCGGAGTACGCCGACATGCACGGGGTGCTGATGGCGCCCCACGGAGTCGGCGACGGCGTACTGGGACTGGCGGCGCTGGTCCAGGTCTGCGCGACCCTTCCCGACAACTACATCGCGTTCGAGTATCCCGTCGGCCGGCCGGAATGGTGGTGCGACATCGTCGACGGGCTGCCGGATCCCATTGTCTCCAACGGTTTCATCGACGTGTGGGACCGGCCGGGCATGGGTGTCGAGCTCATTCCCGAAGCCGCCCGGCCGTACCTCTCGGCGGAGGACGCGGACTTCTTCGACTGATTCCGTTCGTACGAACAAGATCCGTGGATCCGTCATCCCCCGCCAACATGCCGGAGGCTGTCGCATGAAGATCACCGACGTGCGGTTCACGACGTACGACCTGGGGAAGCTGGCGAAGCCTTTCCGCAACTCGATCCTGGTGACCGAGAACAAGCGCCTCACCCTTGTCGAGGTCGACACCGACGAGGGCATCTCCGGCCTCGCTCTGTCGGCCGAAGGCTCCGCCAGATTCGCGGTACCGATCCGCGATCGGCTCGTCGGCGAGGACCCGCGTGACTACAGCCGCCTCTGGCACCGCATGTTCACCGGTTGGCGGAAGCCTGTCGTCAAGGGTGACGCCGTGTCGGCGATCGGGTCGGTCGACAACGCCTTGTGGGACCTGCGAGGCAAAACGTTCGACCTACCGGTCTACCGGCTGCTCGGCGGCTTTCGTTCCCGCGTACCCGCATATGCCGCCGGTGGCTACTACGAGGAGGGCAAGGGGCCTGCGGACCTCGCCGAGGAGATGCTGCGGTTCGTCGGCGCCGGCTACCGCGCCGTCAAGATGAAGGTGGGTGGCGCGGACATCGGTGAGGACGTACGCCGGGTGGCCGCGGTCCGCGAGGCGGTCGGGCCGGACATCAGGGTGATGGTCGACGCGAACAACGCCTGGACCTCGGCCGAGGCATTGAAGTTCGGGCAGGCGGTGGAGGGGTTCGACCTTGCGTGGTTCGAGGAACCCTGCTGGCCCGACGACCACGAGGGGATGGCCCGGCTGGTGGGCCGCCTCACGACTCCCATCGCCACCGGTGAGATCGAGTTCACGCGTTGGGGGTTCCGGGATCTCATCGAACGCCGGGCGGTCGACATCGTCCAGGCCGATCCGCAGACATGTGGCGGGCTGACGGAGTGGGTCCGGATCGCGACCCTCGCCTCCGCGCACCACCTGATGATGGCGCCGCACGGTAACCACTACGTGGGCGCGCACGCGGTGGCGGCGGTGGACAACGGCCTCATCGTCGAGAGCTACGCCGGTCTCAGCCCGTGGCAGGACGAGTTCCTCGGCGGGATCTCCTTCGTCGACGGCGATCTGGTCCTCCCCGAGACCCCAGGGCTGGGAATCGCCGTCGATCGCGCCGCGCTCGAGCGAGCCGCCCGTACCAGGTGACGACCGCATCCGGCCGCCGCGTACGACTCGGACGGCGTTTCCCCGCGCCGTACCTTCGAGATCGGTTCATCGCATCGTCGAGCCGAGTTCGCGCAGCCGAGCGCTGCGTTCGAGATGGTCGCCGCGGGAGATCCACGTGGAGGACATGATGGTTGCTCGAACCAAGATCGTCGCTGGAGTGGTTGCCGGGCTCGCGGCCGGAGCGCTGGCACTGAGCTCCGCTCTGCTGCCAGCGCAGGCGTCCGCACCAGCTGGTGCCGCGGCCGGCGAGCCGCCGGTGTACACGGCCACGCTCGACAGGTCCTACGACACCTTCGATGCGAACCAGGGCGTCGGCGTCGACCGAAACGCCTTCTACGCGGTCAACAACCGCACCATCACCAAGCATGACCGGGCGACCGGCAAGCCTCTCTTGCAGTTCGCCGGCAACGACGACGGTCCGATCACGCACATGGACAGCAGTGTCGTCGTGAACGGCAGGTTGTACGCAGCACACTCCAACTACGACGAGTCGCCGATGGAGAGCTCGGTCGAGGTGTTCGACTCCAGGACGATGCGACCCATCCGTACCCACAGTTTCGGCGTCGACCGAGGATCGCTGACCTGGCTGGACCGGCACGACGGCGCGTGGTGGGCAGGCTTCGCCAACTACGACGTGGTCCCGGACGACCAGACCGAGCCGTACGGCGAGACGTACAACACCCAGGTCGTGAAGCTGGACGACCATTTCCAGGTCGTCGAGGCGTGGACGATTCCGAAGGCGATCCTCGACAGGTTCAAGCCGATGAGCAACTCTGGTGGGTCGTGGGGACCCGACGGGCGGCTCTGGCTCACCGGTCACGACCTCGGTGAGGCGTACGTCATGAACGTCCCGTCCGCGGGTTCGAAGCTCGAATGGGTGGCGACCGTCGAGCTTCCGGAGGTCGAGGGACAAGGCATCGCGTGGGACCGCTCCGGTGACAAGCCGAGGTTGTGGACGATCAGGCGGTCGACGTCGCAGGTGTTGACCTTCACCGTTCCCTACGGCTCGATCAGCGACCCGACCACAGATCCCTGGCAGGTCCTCGGCCCCGGCGAATTCCGCGAGTAGACGGACACTACCCCCGTAGGGCGGTGTGTCGGCGGGTAGTGCTGCCGCTGGCGGCGGTTGTGCGGAACACGCTAGGACGATCGGGCGGCGTGGCGTTCGACGGTCTCGGCCATCGTCTGGGCCAGGAGGCCCGCCACCGGAAGGGAGACACCGGCGGTCCGCGCTGCTGCCACGATGTCCCAGAGGTCCTTGCTCCACGGGCGATAGGCCACGGGCACGTCGGCCGCGTCGTAGGCCGATGCCACCTGGTCGAAGAATCCCCAGCTCCGCGCCACCCACGAGTCGCCCGTGCTGGTGCCCGCAACCTTCAGGACGGTGGCCGCATCGACGTCGTACGCCTGGGCAAGGTCGAGAGCCTCGTGCGCCCCGGCGAGGGCGGCGAACATCATCAGCTGGTTGGCGAGCTTCACCGCCGATCCCGCGCCCGGAGCGCCGACATGGACGACGTCGCCGGCGATGGTGTCGAAGTACGGCTGTGCGAGTCGCAACGCCTCGGCGTTCGCGCCCGCCATCACGGTCAGGTCGCCCCGCTCGGCGCGTTCGAAACCGCCGCTCACGGGGGCGTCGACGAAGGCGGTCGTCGACGAGTCAGCCAGCTCCTGGCCGAGGGCCTTGGCGGTGGCCGGAAGCACAGTGCTGTGGACCACGACGAGGGGATCGTCCGCCAGGCTCGCAAGCAGTTCAGGCGTACGCACGACCGCCGAGACCGCTGCATCATCGGGCACGGCCAGGGCGAGCACCCGGCATCCAGCGAGGTCGCACAGGGAGGCGGCCCCCGACGCTCCCTTCGCGACGGCGGCGCTGACCGTGTTCGGTCGGATGTCGTACGCCGTCACCGGCCAACCCGCGCTGACCAGGGCGGACACCATCGGCAGTCCGAGGTTGCCCAGCCCGACGAATCCGATCTGCGCCGAACGGTCGAGCTGGTTCATGCGTTCCTCCCGGTCTGTCGGTCAACGGCGGTGGCCCCTGGCTACGCCAGGCAAAGCTGACTATTGTCTACAACAGTCGAAGGACCCTTCACAACCAGTCGGCGTACACCCGACCATCCGAGACGCGGAGGATTCGTGGCAGCACGCGACCGGGCACAGCCGACCGGCCGGCGTGCGGCGTCGTCCGAGGGTCAGCCTCCCGCATCGTCCGACGGCACCCCGCCGGCGCCCGCCACCGTCCGGCCCCGGCTCGACCCGCCGAGCCTCGTCCAACTCGCCGCCGACGAACTGCGCCGGATGATCCTCGCGGCCGAGCTGCGACCCGGCGAACGGCTGATCGAGGAACGCCTGACCGCGCATCTCGGCATCAGCCGGCCACCCCTGCGCGAGGCGATGCGGATCCTCCAACAGGAAGGCCTCATCGTCGTACAGCCGCGCCGGGGCGCCACGGTGACCCAGCTCGCCGACGAGGACGTGTTCGAGATCCTCACCCTGCGTTCGGCTCTCGAGCGCCTGTCGGTGGAGCTCGGCGTTCCCGTCACCGACGACCGCGCCGACCGGCTGCAGCGCTGCCGCGACGCTCTCGCCGAGATGCAGGCGTGCGCCGAACGCGAGGACCGCGCGCACCTGGTCGAGTGCGGCTATGCGTTCCACCGTTCGATCGTCGGACTTGCCGGCCATCGGCGGCTCGAGGGTCTCTACGACTCGCTCCATCAGCAGTTGCTGTTGTGCATGGCGATGAACCTCTATGCCCGCGAGCACTTCTACGAGGATCTCGCGCACCACGTCGACCGTCACCGCGTCCTTCTCGACATCATCGAGCGCGGTGACACCCAGGCGGTGCTCGACGAGCTCGCGGCACACGGGGAGAGGTCGTTCACCAGGCACGCACGCAGCGAAGCCGCCAGTGATTCCGCACCGAGGTGAATGCCCGCAGCCTGAAAACCGCATCCCCGGAAGAGGTGGACCCGTGCACACTCGCCGTGCAGTTACTCGGAACGAACTCTCCCGTCGTGCCGTCCTGGCCAGGGCGTCCACCGGCGCCGTCCAACCTGCGGATCTGGTGGAACATCATCCTTCCGCTGTCGAAGCCGGTACTGATCGCGATCGGCATCTTCTCGTTCGTGTACCACTGGAACGACTTCCTGCTTCCGCTCATCTACCTGCAGAGCGAGGGAAACAAGACGCTCGCGTTGGGCCTGCGCGCGTTCATCAGTCCGACGGAAGCGTCGTGGAACATCAGCATGGCGGCGTCGATGTTCCTGGTGATCCCGGTGCTCATCGTCTTCTTCGTCGCGCAACGGCAGTTCATCCGGGGCGTTGTGATGACCGGGATGAAGGGCCGGTAGGTCAGGGAACGATTCCACCAGAGGAGTACGTCGATGGAGCCGAACGAGTCCGAGCGCGCCAGCATGGCGGGAGTGCGGGTCGTGGAGGTCGGTGTGTTCATGGCCGCGCCGTTCGCCGGGATGCAGCTGGCCGACCTGGGTGCCGACGTCATCAAGGTCGAGCCACCCGGGCGTGGTGACCCGTCGCGTCAGATCGGGCCGTTCGTGGCGGGGGAGAGCGCGCCGTTCGTACGCCTGAACCGGAACAAGCGTTCGGTCGTGATCGACCTCAAGCATCCCGAGGGAAAGGAGGCGTTCCGCCGGCTCGTCTCCACCGCCGACGTCCTGCTGGAGAACCTCCGCCCGGGCGCGATGCGCCGCCTCGGCCTCGGCTACGACGACCTGCGCGTGGGCAACCCGCGACTCGTCTACGCGTCACTGTCGGGTTGGGGTCAGGACGGGCCGCGCGCGGGGCTGCCAGGGCTCGACGTCATGGCCCAGGCGAGAGCGGGCCTCATGAGCATCACCGGAGAGCCGGACGGCCCGCCCGCGAAGATCGGCGTACCGGTGTGTGATCTCGTCTGCGGCCTCTACGCCGCCCTCGCGGTGACGGCGGCCCTCCGAGCGCGGGATGCCACGGGCGAGGGGCAGCACATCGACGTGTCGCTGCTGGAGTCCGGGGTGTCGTTCGCGATCTGGGAGGCGGGACGGTACTTCGGCGCCGGCGAGGTCGGTGGCCGGTTGGGATCGGCGCACCAGAGCACCGCGCCCTACCAGGCGTTTCGTACCTCCGACGGGTGGGTCACGCTCGGCGCGGTCACGCCCAAGACCTGGGCGGCCCTGTGCGACCTGCTGGGTCTGGAGGAGCTCCACGCCGCCCAGCGCTACGCCGACGCCTACGACCGGCAACGCCTTCGGGCCGAGCTGGCGCCGGCGATCGAGGCCGCGACGTCGACCTGGACCACCGAGCGCCTGCTCGACGCACTCGACGAGGCCGGCGTCCCCTGCGCCCCGATCGCGGACTACGCCGAGGTCTTCGCCGACGACCATCTCCACGAGCGGGACTTCTTCTGGGACGCCCCGCATCCCCGGCTCGGCCCGGTCCGCCAGATCGGGTCGCCGATGCGGATGTCCGGCACACCGGTCGTACGCCACCGCGCGGGCCCGCCTCTCGGGGCCGACACCAGGGCAGTATTGGCGGAGGCAGGCATGTCGGACCGCGCGTTCGACGAGCTCCGCGCCTCGGGTGCGGTCCAGGACGTGGGAGAGGAATAGCAACAGTGGGGGACGACCGGCCGAAACCCGACCAGGATGGCCCGCTGCTCGTCGAGCGGAAGGGCGCTGCCCTGTGGGTCACGTTCAACCGGCCTGAACAGCGCAATGCCATCACCTGGGAGATGTACGAAGGCCTGGTCGAAGCGTGCCGCCGGGCCGACCGCGAGGCCGACGACGGGCTCCGGGTCATGGTGCTGCGCGGCGCGGGCGGTGAGGCGTTCGTCGCGGGGACCGACATCGCCCAGTTCACCGAGTTCGCCGCTGGCGCGGACGGGATCGACTACGAACGCCGGATGACGGCGCTGCTCGACCAGCTGGCATCCGTACGCGTCCCGACGGTCGCGGTCGTGACCGGCTACTGCGTCGGGGCGGGCCTGGCCATCGCCGCTGCCTGCGACCTGCGGATCGCCACGGAGGGATCCCGGTTCGGCGTACCCATCGCGCGCACCCTGGGCAACTGTCTCTCGCTCGCGACGACGGCGCTCCTGGTGGACCAGCTCGGCGCGAACCGCACGCTCGACCTGCTGCTGCGGGCCCGGTTCATGGGCGCGGAGGAGGCCCACACGGCCGGGTTCGTGAGCGAGGTCTGTGCGGTGGAGGAGGTCGACGCGGCGGCGGAGGACGTCGTCTCGCGCCTTGCCACCCACGCGCCGCTCACGATGTGGGCCGCGAAGGAGACGGTTCGGAGGCTGCGGACGGCTGAGATCCCCGATGACACCGACCTCCTCCACCGGGTCTACGCGAGCGAGGACTTCTCGGCTGGGGTTCGGGCCTTCCTCGCCAAGGACCGCCCGACCTGGAGAGGCCGTTGAGCGACACCGGCGGGGACGATCCCCGCGTGCGGACCGAGATTCTCGACCTCATGGGAGTCCGGCGGGGTCACTTCCTGCTGGAGTCGGGTCACCACGGCGATCTGTGGCTCGACCTCGACGCGCTCTTCGAGAATCCCACGGCGCTCCGCCCGTTCGTTCACGACCTCGCGCGCTCACTCGACGTCAACCGGCTGGACGGCGTGTGCGGCCCGCTCACCGGCGGGGCGTTCGTCGCGCAGATGTTGGCACTGGAACTCGGCGTGAAGTTCTGGTTCACCGAACGCACCCAGCCACCCCGGGAGGGGACGCTCTACTCCGCGCGCTACGCGCTTGCAGCCGGGCAGCGGGTCGCGGGCGCCCGGGTCGCCGTCGTGGACGATGTCATCAACGCCGGCTCGGCGGTCACGTCAACGCTGTCCGCGCTGAGGTCGGCCGGGGCGATGCCGGCCGCGCTGGGCGCCCTGCTGGTCCTCGGCCAGGCGGCCGAGGCGTTGGCCAGCAAGCATTCCGTACCTCTCCACAGCACGGCGCGGCTGGACAACGCCCTCTGGCCACCGGCGGCCTGCCCGCGGTGCGCAGCCGGCGTACCGCTGGACACGACCTCGACGATGGGCGGACCTGCACCACCGTCATCCGGATGACAGCCGACTCACTCCCACCACACCGTCAGCCAGCCGTAGCACACGATGGGACCTCCGCTGAGCGGTTGGTTCCAGGAGAAGGCTGTGACCTGGGTCGCGGTGGAGAAGAAGCCGGTAAAGGGAACCTGGTCGCCTTCCCGTTGTTCCAACCCCTCGAAGGTGAAGTTGGAGGCGACGCTGAGTTCTCCGTTGGTGGACACCTGCGCGGCTCCGGCCAGGGCCGGTCCGGCCTTGCGCCGGAAGAACTCGTTGGTCCACGTCCAGTTTCCGTCCGAGTCGCCCCACAGGCTCATCGTCGAACACTCACGGGTGACCTCGTCCTCTCCCTCCTCAGTGGTGCCGACGTTCCTTTCGTCAGCCCTGGCCAGTTCCCGGCGAGGAGCAATCGCCAGTTCTTCCTCCCCGATCACGGCCAGTGCTTCGTCGACCGTCAGCGCGGGGTTGGACTTCCATGCATGTTCGAGTGCCTTGGCCTGTTTGCTGTCGAGGTGAATGGCAGCGGTCTCGGCCTGGACCACCGGCCTCTTGTCACCGCCGGCCGCGGCCGCTTGCTCTGCCATGGCACCGCCACCAGTAACACTGGTGACCAATGCGAGGAAAGCGATGATCATGGCGCGCATGATGCACCCCCGGTTTCGTCTTATGAAGGTTGTGCGCCGGCCGCGGTTCGGTCGGCGGCACTGCGCGGTCTCGACAGAGACTGACCGTTGCCGGTATCGATCCGATCTCGGTTCGGTACTGGCCCGAGAGGCTGCGGCCCGGGTGCCGTTTCAGCCGTCAGTACGCCCGGCACTGTCGGGGAACCTCGTGGCAGGGTGAGGGGATGGCTCACGACATCCTCCTGCGCGGCGGCACCCTGATCGACGGCACCGGAGCACCCGGTCGTACCGCTGACGTCCTCGTCGCCGACGGTCGGGTCGTCGACGTGAGCGCCGTAGGCGCAGGCGGCCTCGACGTGAACGCGAGCGAGGTCGTCGACATCCCGGGCGCGGTGGTCTGCCCGGGGTTCATCGACCTGCACTCCCATGCCGACTTCACCGTGTTCGGTGCACCGGAGGCGGTCACGCAGGTGACCCAGGGCGTGACGACGCTCGTGACGGGCAACTGCGGATTCTCGCCGTTCCCCGTCGTACCACACCACGCCGACGAACTCCGCGCACACGGGCGGTTCATCGATGACGGGCTGACCTGGGAGTGGTCGAGCGCGGGGGAGTACGCCGATGCGGTCGGACGGCTCCCGCTGGGTGTCAACCTCGCCTTGCAGGTCGGTCACGGTGCGCTGCGGATCGCGGCGATGGGCGGCGCCGACCGCGCTCCCACGCCAGCCGAACTGGAGCGGATGCGTGCGCTCGTCGCGCGGAGCGCCAACGCCGTGGTGGGATTCTCCACCGGTCTCATCTACGCACCCGGCACGTACGCGGAGGCCGACGAGCTCGTGGCGATCGCGACGCAGACCGCCGCGGAGGGACTCCTCTACTCCACTCACATGCGCGACGAAGGTGGCGGCCTGCTGGATGCTGTCAACGAAGCGTTGACGATCAGCCGGCGGTCCGGCGTACGCCTGGAGATCTCGCACCTCAAAGCGTCCGGTCCGGCCTTCTGGGGCTCCGTTGCCGAGGCACTGGACCTGATCGAGGCGGCGAGAGCCGAGGGTGTCGACGTCGGCGCAGACCAGTACCCCTACACCGCGTCGAGCACGACGCTCACCAGTTGGCTGCCCGGCTGGGCGCTCGACGGTGGTCCCGCCGCGATGCTGAAGCGGCTCGATGATCCGGACCAGGCGGAACGTATCGCTCGCGACCTCGGCGGCGACGTCGGCGGGTCGTTCGATCCCGAGCGCATCGTCGTGGCGGACACACCTGACGGGCCCTACCAGCGGTTCGTCGGGCGCACCATCGAGGCGGCGGCCGTCGAGCTCGGCCTCGACACCGCCCACGCCGCCGTCGAACTGCTGCGCGGCCAGCGTGGACTCCTCGGCGTGGTCAACCACTCGATGTCCGAGGACGACGTACGCCGGATTCTGCGCGACCCCGCTGTCGCCGTCGCCAGCGACGGTCATGTGCTCGGCTGCCCAGGCCGCGGGCGACCTCATCCGCGCGGGCTCGGGACGTTCACCCGG
This sequence comes from Actinopolymorpha sp. B9G3, assembly GCF_040120725.1. Taxonomy (NCBI): domain Bacteria; kingdom Bacillati; phylum Actinomycetota; class Actinomycetes; order Propionibacteriales; family Actinopolymorphaceae; genus Actinopolymorpha; species Actinopolymorpha sp. B9G3. The sequence goes on from NZ_JBEEAB010000009.1 coordinate 97,749, forward strand.
GTGCTCGGCCACTACGTGCGCGACGAGCGGGTGCTCGACCTGCCCCTCGCCGTACGCACGATGACGGAGCTGCCGGCCTCGCGGCTCGGCTGGTCGGACCGCGGCGTGGTCCGGCCGGGTGCCGTCGCCGACCTCGCGGTGTTCGACTCCGGGACCGTGACCGACCGGGCCAGCTTCGAGGACCCGTGGCAGCTCTCGACCGGCGTCCTGCACACCCTGGTCGGGGGCACGATGGTCCTGCGTGACGGCGTTCCGACGAGCACCCCGGCCGGCCAGGTGATCCACCGCCGTCCACGTCCGTGAAACCGAATTGCCGCCAGCCGGCGCCGACACCGAGAATGGCCGCTCGTGACGCGTCCTCGACCAGCCGAGGAACCACCAGGCGGGTCGAGGTGGTCTTCAGGGCTGTCCAGATGGTGGCGCCGGCTCGCCGCGCTGCGCCTCGACCTGACCCCGATGCGGACCTCCCGCGACTTCCGGCTGCTCTGGATCGCCGGCACCGTCTTCTATCTCGGCGGGATGATGACCTACGTCGCCCTGCCGTACCAGCTCTACCACCTCACCGGCTCCAACTTCGCCGTCGGCGCCCTCGGACTCATCCAGTTGGTCCCGCTGATCGCCTGCGGCCTCTACGGCGGGGCGCTCGCCGACCGGGTGGACCGGCGGAGCGTCCTCGTCGCGACCGGCACAGCCCAGTGCCTGCTCACGGTCGTGCTCCTCGTCAACGCGGCCCTGGCACGGCCGTCCGTCGGACTGATCTACGCCGTGGCAGTGCTGTTGACGGTCGCGCAGTCGCTGCAACGACCGAGCCGCGAGGCGCTCACGCCGCGCGTCGTCCGCCATGACGAGCTGCCCGCTGCCGTCACCCTCTCCTCGGTCGGGATGCAGACCGGCATGCTCGCGGGACCGGCGCTCGCCGGGGTGATCCTCGCGACCAGCGGCGCCGTGTGGGCCTACACGGTCGACGTCTGCGGTCTCATGATCGCTACCGCGCTCTTCGCCACCCTGCGCCGCTATCCGCCGTTGCAGGACACCGTGCAGGCCGGTCTCGCCGGCGCGGCCCGGGGGATCGCCGACGGGCTGCGCTACGCCGTACGCCGCAAAGACCTGCTCGGGACCTACATCGTCGACCTGACGGCGATGTTCCTGGCGATGCCGATCGTGCTGTTCCCCGCGTTCGCGGCCGACGTGCTGCGCGAGCCGACGATGCTCGGGTTGCTCTACTCGGCGGGCACAGTGGGCTCGTTGGTGGCGACGGCGACGAGCGGCTGGACGGCGCGGGTTCACCACCACGGCCGCGCGGTCGTACTGGCGGCGGCGTGCTGGGGCGCGGCGGTCGTCTTCGCCGGGCTCGCGCCGTCGGCATGGCTCGCGATCGTCGCGTTGGCGTTCGCCGGCGCGGCCGACATGATCAGCGGGATCTTCCGCAGCGTGATCTGGCACCAGACCATCCCGGACGAACGACGGGGCCGGCTTGCCGGGATCGAGATGCTGTCGTACTCCATCGGGCCGATGGGCGGTGAAGCACGCGCTGGTCTGGTCGCCGACGCGACGAGCGTGCGTACCTCCATCGTGAGCGGTGGCGTGCTGTGTGTGGTCGGGGTCGCGCTCGTGTCCGCGTGGCTGCGGGAGTTCTGGGGGTACGACGCGCGGACGGACGAGCACGCAGTCCGTGAGCGCGACATCCGCGCCGCCCGGTCCGCCGCGGAGGCGGCGGGTGCCACCGCTGGCGTCACGACGGCGGCCGGAGTCACGAGGGCGGCCGGAGTCACGGGGGCGGCGGCCGCCGGATCGGTCGGTGACCCGTCCACCTCGTCCTGATCGGGGTGGCGTCCCTCGAGGTGACGATCCTCGCTCTCGAACCTTGCACCGGCCGCGAAGATCGCCCTGACGCCGCGGCTACAGTGCCGGGGGGCTACGGCTTACGCTGTGTGTCGTACTCTTAGGGCTCTTGGGTTATCCATAGCCGGTTATTGGCGTTATCGGACAAAGGGGTTCACCGGACCGTGGTTACCACGCTCTCGATCCTGCTGATCCTCACGAGCCTCGTGCTCGTGCTGCTGGTCCTGCTCCACAAAGGGCGGGGCGGCGGCCTGTCTGACCTGTTCGGCGGCGGAGTGACGTCGAGCCTCGGTGGCTCTTCCATCGCTGAACGCAACCTCGACCGCATCACGGTTGGCACGGGCATCATCTGGTTCGCCTGCATTGTGGGACTCGGATTGCTGCTCAAGTTCGGCTGAGCGTGCGGGCACACTCCCCACCTCGCTGGACAGCGCCGCGACGACCGCGGCCACCTGGTCCCTACTGATCGCCGATGTCCGGGCTCGTTCCAGAGCCATCGTTCGTCCGCAGACCGTCACGAGGGAGATCGTCAGTGGCAAGTGGCAGTGCCATTCGGGGCAGCCGGGTCGGTGCCGGTCCAATGGGAGAGGCCGAGCGTGGTGATACCGCGCCCCGCCAGAGAGTGACGTACTGGTGTGCCAACGGGCACGAGACGCGTCCGAGCTTCGCGCTTGACGCGGCGGTGCCTGACTCCTGGGACTGCCCGCGGTGCGGGCTTCCCGCCAGTCTTGACTCGGGCAACCCGCCGGCGGCGCCGAGAAATGAGCCGTACAAGACGCACCTCGCCTATGTCAAGGAACGCCGTACCGACGAAGAAGCCCGGCAGATCCTCGAAGAGGCGCTGCAGCAGCTTCGCGAACGCGTCGGTCGCGGAGAAGTCATTCTCTGACCGAGGCATCGTTCCCACGACCTGTGGGAGGGCGGCCGACTTCCAGGCCGATATTCCTCCCGCCAGTCTGAGGGGCACGCTCGTCCGGGCCGGGTAGCTGAGTCGGGCTGCCCGGCCGGTTTCGTTCGCCGGTCTTGTCATCGGCACGTCGTGGGTCTACCGTCGCCGCCAGACATCCCATGTCCCACGTCCAATGTCGACGCAAGGGACGGACGAACGGAGTCCGGCATGACGGCAGCGCCTCCGTACGCACGCCCGAGCGGGGACACCGAACCGCGGCGAGCCGGCGTCCCTCGCGCAGCGACGGTGGCCATCCTCGCCACCACCTGCCTGCTCGCCGCGCTGCTGGCGGCGGTGCCCCGCACTGACGCCGCCGGTGCGGAGCCGCGGCCGGGCCAGGAATCGGGCCATGAGGAGAGCCTGGGCCTGGTCGAGCAGGCGATGTTCGAGGAACAGGTGCTGTTCCAGGGCGGCACGCTGGGCTACTCGTGTTTCCGGATCCCGGCGATCGTCACCGCCACCGACGGCACGTTGCTCGCCTTCGCCGAAGGCCGGGTCAACACCTGCTCAGACACTGGCGACATCGACCTCGTACTTCGCCGGTCGCAGGACGGTGGCCGAACCTGGGGACCGCTGCAGGTCATCATCGAGGGATCGGGAGACACCAGAGGGAATCCGGCACCGGTCGTGGACCGGGCGTCGGGTCGGATCGCGTTGCTCTCGACCTACAACCCAGGGGCGAACCAGCAGATCCGCCGCCCGTTCCTGCAGGTCAGCAACGACAACGGTGCCACGTGGACCGCACCGGTCGACATCACCGGCGACATCAGCAAGCCCGAGTGGGAGTGGTGGTACGGCACCGGGCCGGTCCATGGCATCCAGCTCACCCGCGGACCCCATGCCGGACGTCTCGTCGTCCCGTCGTACTTCAACGAAACGGGCGGAACGCCCGGCGGCGTCGTGCTCGTCTACAGCGACGACGGTGGGCTGACCTGGCACCGAGGTGCGATCGCCTCGCACGACAGCCAGGTGATGCACCCGGGCGAGAACACCATCGTCGAGCTCGTCGACGGCGGGATCTATGACTCCGCCCGCGAAAGCGGGAGCGATCCTGACCCGGGCAACCGTGCGTTCGCGACCAGCGGCGACGGCGGAGAGACCTTCGACGCGCCGTTCGCCACCGACCCGCGGATCGTCACGCCGATCGTGCAGGGATCGCTGCTGCGGCTGGGCGCGGTCGACGAGGGCGATGCCCGCAACCGGATCCTGCTCGCGGCGCCGGCGCATCCGGCGGCGCGCGAGGTGATGACGGTTCGCTCGTCCTACGACGAGGCTCGGACGTGGGAGTCCTGGGATGAGGGCAAGGTCGTCCACTGGGGTCCCTCGGCGTACTCCGACCTCACCGAGATCTCCGACGGCGTGGTCGGGTTGATGTACGAGGCGGGGAGCTTCAGCCCATACGAGACGATCCGCTTCGCCCGCTTCGACGAGGCCTACCTTGCGACGCCGAACGGTGATCCGCCCGGCATCCCGCCGCCTCCGGCGCCTGGGCCGACGACGCCCGACCTGGCGAAGGCAGGTGTGCCGGGGCGTGGCAACACCGCGTACGTCCGAGGTGGAGCGACGCTCGGCGAAGGCCGGTTCGGCACGGCGCTCGACCTCGACGGTAGCGACGACCGAGTGGAGCTGCCCTTCACGAAGGCGCTCGACCTCGCTGCCGACGACTTCACGTGGTCCACCTGGATCCGCTACTCGGCGACGGCCGGGTCGCACACTTTGCTGTGGGCGTACCGGCTCGGGTCCGGCACGACGCCGCAGGTCTGGCTGCGCGCGGAACCGGGCAGCAACCGGATCCGTGCGCTGATCGGCACCGGCTACGGCTCGGCCACCCTGACCGCCACCGACCCGGTGAACGACGGCGAGTGGCACCACGTCGCGCTGCGGCGGGCTGGCCGGCAGTTCAGCCTGTGGCTGGACGGTGAGCAGGTGGCGGCCGCGACCGGGCCGAAGGGCTCGGTGACCGAGGGCCAGGAGTTCGGCGTCGAGGGGATCCACGTCGGCCAGCGCATCGACGGTGCGAACCGGTTCCAAGGCTCGATCGACGAAGTACGCATCTACCGGCGTGCCCTGCCCGAGTCGGAGATCGGTCAGGTCAGCCGGTCCAGTGCGCTGGATCCGCGTGGGCTGGAGCTACGACTTCCGTTCGAGAAGATCCAGGGCGGCTGATCCTCATCCGACGCGCGCGTTGTCCAGCACCAGGTGGATCGCGGCGGACACGTTGTCGGCGGTGCGCGTAGGTTGGTACTCGAGCTCGGCCGGCCAGATCCTGCCGAGAGAGGCAGCCACACGCTGGGGTAGCCGATGGCCTGAGCGCCGCCGATGTCCGCGCGCGCAGAATCGCCGACGACCCAGCCGCCGTCGGCCAGCCTCGCCCCCACCACCTCCGCGGCGCGGGCGAAGATCCCCGCGTCCGGCTTGGCCGCCCCGACGCCCTCGGAGATGACCCAACCGGCGACCTCCCGATCGAGGCCGGAAACCTGGATCTTCTTCTCCTGTTGGCGGACCCGGCCGTTCGTCACGATGACCGGAGTCCAGCCGAGGGCCGTGGCGTGTCGCAGGGCCGTACGGGTGCTCGCCGCGAGGGTGACCGCATCGGCGGCGCCGTTGTCAAGGAAGCCTTGCACGAGCGGGGGAGCGAGCATCGGATAGCGATCCAGCAGCCCGCGTGCTACCACGCCCCGCGGCCGGTAGCCGCTGGCGTCGAGCTCGAGAACCCAGTCGAGGTCGGTGGCCGGAAGTCCGTGCGTAGCAAGGAGATCCGTCGTCGCGAACCGGAACGCGGCATCCCGGTCGACGAGGGTGTTGTCGAGGTCGAGCAGCAGGAGTGGCACGTGGAGCGATCCTACGGCCGCGCCGCTTCGCGGATCCAGCCAGATGCTTCAGGGGCGGGCGGTCCGGCCCTCGCTCGGTTTGCTCTCGTGGTGCAGCCGGTCGAGCCCGGTGACCGCGTAGGTGTAGGTCCGTCCCGGATCGGCGGTGGTGTCAACGAAGCCTTGCTTCGTACCCGACCCCGCCCGCACGGTCGTGAGCAGGTTGCCCGCGTCGTCGAAACCACACGGGTCGGACTCGTCCCCGTCGAACCGGTAGACGGCGTACGACGTGGCCCGGCGGTGCGCCGACGAGGTGTCCTTCCAGGACAGGCGTGCGCCCTCGTCGGTGTGCTCGGCGCTCACGAGTGACGGTTGGTCAGGTGCCCTCCCGCCCAGCTGGCGCATCTCCGGCACCAAGGCCGGCCGCGCGTAGTGGTCGGCGACCAGGATGCTCATGTTGTCAAGCCGGTCGGCGATGACGTCCTTGGCGCTGAAGTAGATGTCACCGGCCACCTGCGGATGGTCGCGGTTGAAGGTGAGGTGCCGCGTCATCTCCCGCGGGTCCGACCAGGCGGGATCCTGCGTGGACGTGCCCGCCTTGTAGGTCGCCTGGCCGACGAAGAGTTGGACATCCCTCCCGTCGACCTCGGCCGACCACCACGGCACGAGCTTCGCGTAGTCGGCGGGAGCGAAGCCGATGTTCCAGTAGACCTGCGGGACGATGTAGTCGATCCACTCCTCGCGGACCCACCGCCTGGTGTCGGCGTACAGGTCGTCGAAGGTCTCGACGCCGGCCTGTGTGTCGGACCCCTCGGGATCGGTGGCGATGTTGCGCCACACCGCGAACGGGCTGATCCCGAACTTCACCCAGGGCTTCGCCTTCTTGATGCGTACGGACAACTCCTTGACGAGCAGGTCGATGTTGTTGCGGCGCCAGTCGGCCTTGTCGGGGAAGCCGGCGCCGTACTCCTGGTAGGTCGCCTCGTCGTCGAACTGCTCGGTGCCCACGGGGTATGGGTAGAAGTAGTCGTCGAAGTGGACGGCGTCGACGTCGTAGTTCTTCACCGCGTGCAGGATGGCGTCCTCGACGAAGCGCCGCACCTGCGGGATACCTGGGTTGTAGTAGAGCTTCCCGCCGTAGGGCACGATCCAGTCCGGGTGCTGCCGGGCTGGATGATCGGGTGCGAGGTGGGCGGGATCAGCCTGCATACTGACGCGGTACGGATTGAACCAGGCGTGGAACTCCAGGTTGCGCGCGTGCGCCTCGCCCACGAGGAAGGCCAGCGGGTCATAGCCCGGGTCCTGTCCCGGAGTGCCGGTCAGCCATTCCGACCACGGTTCGTACGGCGAGGGCCAGAAGGCGTCCGCGGTCGGCCGGATCTGCACGACGACGCCGTTCAGGCGACGGTCCTCGGCTTCGTCGAGCAGGCGGAGGTACTCGGCCTTCTGCTCGGCGACGCTGAGGCCCTGCCGGGACGGCCAGTCGATGTTGACCACGCTGGCGATCCACATCGCGCGGAACTGCCGCTTCGGCGTCGCCGGATCAGGTGCCGGACACACCTTGCCCGTCGTCGAGTCTCCGCCGCCTGGTGCCGCGGCGGCCCTCTCACCGGACGACGCGACCGGCGCGGCGGCGGACGGCAGGGCGGCCATGGTGGCCACCAACGCGACCGCGGAGACCGCGACGAGCGTGAGGCGTTGCAGGTGGATGCGCGAGGTCAGCACGGTGGACGCACCTCCCGGACGGCGTACACGGATGTGCACGATGCTCGGAAGCAGTGTGCCGCTCCGCGCCGGGCGCGTCTATAGTTTTCGGTCGCCGGCATATGCATGTAAGGAATGTGCGGATGCTCGGCCGCGACCGGTGCGGTTCACGTGTTCACCCCAACTCCGCGAAGTCGACACCGGTGAGCTCTGCGGAGCGCTTCCACAGCGCCTCCGCCGTCGCGCTGTCGTACGCCCGTGCCGCGGCTCGCACCCGAGTCGGCGAGCCGCGCAGGCCGAACCATCGTGGGCCGAAGAAGTCGCCGCTCCGCACGTCCGGCATCGTGGCCGCGTAGAGACTGGGCAGTGCACCAGCGGAAGCGGGTTGCGCCGCCAGATCTCCCGCGGTGCGCAGCCACCCAGGTGGCCTGGTCTGGGACCACGGATGCTGCAGGTTCGTCGCGGCGTAGCCGGGATGGCTGGCCGCGCTGACCAGATCCAGTCCGGTGTGCTCGGCACGGCGTTGGAGCTCGAACGCGAAGAGCAGGTTCGCCAACTTGCTCTGTGCGTACGCCCGCCACCGGCCGTACCGGCGTTCGGACATCAGGTCGTCGAAGTCGATCCTCCCGACCGAGTGCGACGCGCTGGTCACGGTGACGACCCGTGAGCTGCCCGCACGGGTCAGGCAGGAGAACAGCAGCCCGGTGAGCGCGAAGTGGCCCAGATGGTTGACACCGAGCTGCCTCTCGAAGCCGTCCGGGGTCACGTGGCGAGGGATCGCCATGATCCCCGCATTGTTGACGAGGATGTCCAGCCGCGGATGTGCGGTCCGCATCTCCACGGCGAATGCCCGAACGCTCGCCAGATCGGCAAGGTCGAGCCGCCGGAGCTCGAGTGCCGGGCGGCCGAGTTCGTGCTTCATCCGGGCGAGGGCGGCTTCGCCCTTGCGGAGATCGCGGCAGGCCATGACCACTGTCGCGCCGTAGCGGGCCAGCTCGAGCGCGGTGTGGAAGCCGAGTCCGGAGTTCGCACCGGTGACGACGGCGGTTAGCCCGGTGAGATCAGGGATCGTGTCCCCGGTCCAACCAGGCGACGTCATGGCAGCCATCATTCCGCGCGTATCCGGCAAATGGCATCGACCGTCCGGTCGTGGCACAGGAGGTCCGGCCGGGCATACTCGAGGGCGTGGGCAAGGATCCGGCTGGCGGCCACCGTGCCGTCGATGCGGCAGTCAGGCACCTCCTCCGGGCGGGGATCGACGGCGGAGGGAGGCTTGCGTCCGCGGATCGGGCGGCCGAGCGTGCTCTGCGCGCCCATCCCGACGCCGAGGACGCGATCGACCGGATCGTCGCGACGCACACCCGCCTCGCGGCTGCCGGAGGTTTCGCCACCGGAATCGGCGGTTTCGTCACACTGCCGGTCGCGTTACCCGCCAACGTCCTCGGCTTCTACCTGATCGCGACCCGGATGGTCGCGGCGATCGCCGCCGTCCGTGGGCATGACGTGAAGGAAGACGCCGTACGCACGTCGGTCCTGCTCGCCCTGACCGGGAGCGACGCCTCGAAGGTCGTGAAGCATGCGGGGATCGGCGTGAACGGCGTCGCGGCGTACGCACTGCGAAGTGTGTCGCCGGCCGCTCTCATGGTCGTGAACAAGGGCGTGGCGTTCCGGCTGTTCGTCCAACTCGGCCGACATGGCCTCAGCAGGTTCGGCCGCGCGATACCCGTCGTCGGCGGCTTCGTCGGTGCGGCGTTCGATGCCCTGCTGATCCGTCGGATCGCCCACCAAGCCCGCGAGCACTTCCCGCCCCGGGCGGGATCGGAGGACCTCCCGCGCTCGCCGGAATGATCAGCAGATCAGGCCGCGCTTGCTCTCCGCGCCATGGGCGGTGGGGTTCGCCCCGATCCATCGCGGATCCGCCGGCTCGCTCGCCCGCTGGTAGCGGATGTCGCAGGACAGTCGCAGCCGGTCGGATGTGTTGTCGAGGCTCCCGTGCAGCGTGTACATCGGGAACGTCACCAGGTCACCCATCGCGAACTCGGCCGTGAGCCAGCGCAACCCGAGGTCGTCGCGCAACTGGACCGGGTCGGGGGAGATGTATCCGTTCCACTCCCACGCCCCGGCGCGGGCCGAGGCGGTGGACTCCTCGTCGTTCTCGCAGTAGGTGTCGACGTCTCGGGTGTGGTAGTCGCGGCGGAGTTGGTCGACACGGTGTGAGCGCTCGAGGACGATGAGGCCGCCGAGGCGCAGGTCGACGTCGCCGAGCGGCACCCACGCGGTGAGCAGGCGCGGCGTACCCCGGTTCATGAAGACGCTGTCACCGTGGGGTGGCGTCCCCCTGCCCGGACGTACGGCGCGCAGCCAGGTGAAGTCGAAATGTCGCACCCGCTCGCCGAAGATCCGTTCGTACAGTGCGGCCGTGCGGCCGGCGTAGAGCAGGCGCTGCAGTGGCGCGCTGGCCTTGGCGGTTGTGTGGAGGATCCCGCGGTACGACTCGTCCGAGGGGATGCCGTCCATCGGATCCGTACCAGGCTGCACGAGTCCGTCGGCCTGCAACCTCGTCATGAGGTCGAGCCGAGCCGCGAGTACCTCGTCTCGGTCGAGGTGGCCCGGAAGGTAGAGATACCCGTCGTCGTCGAGCCGACGGAGCAGCTCGTCGGCATCGTCGGCCACGTCGGCGGAACGCCGGAGCTGGCCCAGCGCCTCTGGGGCGGCGTCGAGGGTACGCTCCTGAGCGCGAAGAGGGGGAAAGGTCGAGATCGTCACCTGGTGGCTCCTCTGCGGGCGTACGACGCGGCCGATCGCCCTGATCGCCGGTGGGCTCCGGTGCGGACGACCTCCAGCATGGGTCGCGTCCGCACGAAGCGGCAAGGCGTAGAACCGGACGGGCCACGACCGGCAGCGGACCACCACAACCCGCTCATCACACTCGACCACCACATCGGATACGCCCAGGAGGAAATGCGGATGGCGGCACGGATCTGTGTCCTTGGTAGCGCCAACATGGACCTGGTCGTGTTCGCGGAACGACCGCCGGCGATGGGGGAGACGGTGACGGGCGATCGCTTCCTCACGATCCCCGGCGGCAAGGGAGCCAACCAGGCGATCGCCGCGGCGCGGGCAGGCGGAGAGGTCCGGATGGTCGGCGCGGTGGGCGAGGATCCGTACGGCGACCAGGTGCTCGGAGTTCTGCGGGACGCCGGCGTGGACACTGCCGGAGTCGCCCGTGTCGCCGAGACCACCGGAACCGCCCACATCCTGGTCGAGCGCGGTGGCGACAACTCGATCGTTGTCGTACCCGGCGCCAACGGCACCGTGCACGAACCCGTCGCAGGTCTGGATACCTCGCTGGCCGACGCCGACCTGTTGTTGCTCCAGCTCGAACTCCCGCTCGACGCCGTCACCGATGGTGCGCGAGCGGCTCGGGGGCACGGCGTCAAGGTTGTCTTGACACCCGCACCCGCGCAGCCGCTGACGGGCGCACTCCTGGAGTCGGTCGACCTGCTGGTGCCGAACGAGCACGAGGCGGCGGTGCTGACAGGAGCGGCCGATGTCGACTCGGCCGCGTCCGTCCTCCTCGAGGTCGTGCCCGAGGTCGTGGTGACACTCGGCGCTCGGGGTGCGTTGTGGCGTGACCGGCACGGCGGACGGCTCGAGGTACCGGCGCCCGAGGTGGTCGCCCGTGACACCACGGCGGCGGGTGACACTTTCGTGGGCGCGCTGGCTGTCGCGCTGGGGGAGGGCCGCCCCATGCCGGACGCCCTCCGGTGGTCGGCCGTCGCTGCCAGCCTGTCGGTCCAGAAGGAGGGCGCGAGCACCTCGATGCCCGACCGCGCCGCCATCGACCGCGCCGCCGCGACCACCGGCTGACCCTCCCGGTTCTCTGCCGCTGCGCCGCCCGCCGGGCGGGAGATCCCCTCGATCCCCGCCCGGCAGCTGTTCCCCCAGCCCCTACGGAGTGTCAGCGGTGGGGTCGACGACGCTCCTGATCTCGGTGATGACCGTGACGGGCATTCCGCTGAGACGGGCGTGCTCGCGCACGACCGCCTCGTCGTCCGCGATGTAGACGCAGAAGATCTTGTCATCGGCGACGTAGCTCTGTTGCCATTGCACGCGCGGCGAAAGCGCTGTGACCGCCTTGTTGGACTCCGCGGCGGCGGCGCGGAGGCCTTCGGGCGAGAGCCCGCCGGCCCCCGGTACGTCGCGTTCGATGAGGTACTTCGGCACGGTGCATCCCTTCGTTCGCGCCCTCGTGACCCGCGGGCGTCCGGACCACGAGGCTACGAAGCAGGGAGTACGCACAGCTTCGGTCAGATTGTGCAGGTCGCCGCGACGAGCCATGGGTCGTTCTCCCCACCCGTGACGTTCGACGGACCATGCTCCAAGACGTCTCTGGGTGGCTATGACTCGTGCGATCGCGCCGGTGGGACGTTCAGCCGGTGATCTGGCAGAACGACGCGTAGTGGTCGGCGGTGTAGTAGAGCGCGGACGGATCCGTCGGCTGGGCACCACCGGCGACGAGCCGTCGGTCGCCGCGGTCGGGCGCTCCCGGAGTCGGGACGGTGTAGACGCGGTAGTAGCCGAGGTCCTGGTCGGGGAGCAGGCTTTCGCGGTTCTCGTACGTCGTCCCGTCCTGGTCATAAGGGAACGGACCTCCGGCCCGGACCAGTGAGACCGTCTCCGCCACCTGTGCGGGCAGATCTGCCAGGGCGCACTCGCCGACCGGGTCGGGCGTTCCGCCGGTGCCGTCGATCTCGCAGAACGACGCGTAGTGGTCGGCGGTGTAGTAGGCCACGTCCGGGTCGGTGGGCTGGTCGCCCCCGGCGACGATCCGCCGTGCGCCGCGGTCGGGCGAGCCGGGCGTGGGCACGGTGTACTCGCGGTAGTAGCCGATGGGCTCGGCGGGCAGGAGCCCTTCGCGGTTCTGGAACACCGTGCCGTCCTGGTCGTAGGGGAACGGCCCTCCCGCGTAGATCAGGTCCAGCGTCTCCGCGGCCTCGGGCGGCAGGCTGGACAGCGCACACCCCGGCAGGGCGGCGGCGTCGACCGACGGAGCGGTCAGGACTGAGCCCCGCTCCGGCAGCACCCGAGCACTGGCCGTACCAGTGAAGAGGGGGCTGGCGAGGAAAGGGGCGGTGACGAGAACGGACAGGGCGAGGATGGCCAGGGCGAGTCCTGCGAGCGTGCGCGACCGGCCACCATGGCGGTGATGTGGCTGGGGGCTACCCGGGGAGGACGGTTCGCGCCTTCGCGGGGTCCGCGGCGTCGTGGCGTTCTCCATGATCGGAACGCTAGGGCGGACCCGGACGAACGGGAAGATCACGCACGTGCTCGTCGCCCATTGGCCGCGCCGCCGACACCTTCCTGCCACCCTCGTGAGCGACCTGACCGCCGGGCGAATGCCAGAGGCGTGGACCCCGTCACGGCAGGGCGAGGTGGGTGAAGCTGATCCGTTCGTAGGGGCGATGGTCGCCGTTCTCGAACAGCACCCCGATCGTGCGCTCGCCGTTGTGGCGGCCGAGGTCGACGAGATCGGAGTACGCAGCGGGACCCGGCGAGACGACGACCTCCTCGGGAAAGGACCGACCGGCGTCCCGGCTCGAGCGGACGGTCAGTCGCCTCCGGACCTCCTGATCACCTGGCCCGGCGAAGACCAACTGCCCATCGACGGCCAGCAGGCTGCACTGGACGACGGGCGTCGCGAGCGCCAGCACTGGTGCGTACGGCCGGTCGAACGTCTCCCCGCCATCGGAGCTCACGGTCTGAGCGCGATGGGCGGGCGCGAGGCCGCCCTGGTTGCGGGTGTTGGCGTAGATCCGCCCGTCCGGGAGCTCGGCGACCGTCGACTCGTTGGCATGTACGCACCAACCGGCCGACTGGTGTTGCTCGGGCGGGCAGTGGTCCTCCGCACCGATCCGCCAGGATCGTCCGCCGTCGTCGCTCAGCAGCAGGTGCCCGCCGTGTCCCGCTGCGCCGGTCGAGTGGTTGGCGGGTACGACGAGGCGCCCGGCGTGTGGCCCCTGGCGGAGCGCGATCGCATGGCCCGGCCCGGTGGCGTACCACCGCCAGTCGGGGCGTTTCGTCGAGGTGGTGAGGTCGACCGCCGCCGTCCAGCTCAAGCCATGGTCGGCGCTGCGCTGCAGCCAGACCCGCCGCGACTCGGCGGCAGGGACCTCACCCCGCACGATGCGGTCCTCGGTCGCGCTTCCGGCGGCCCGGGTCGTGAGAAGCACGACATCGCCGGACGCCGGATCCACGACCGGGCTCGGGTTGCCGACGGTGTTGCCGGGATCGCTCGCTACGACCTGGAGGGCAGACCAGGTGTCCCCACGGTCGGCGGATCGCCGCAGGACGAGGTCGATCGGCCCCGCGTCTCCCGGACCGAGACGGCGACCTTCGGCGAAAGCGAGCAGCGTGCCGTCGGGCACGGCCACGATCGCCGGGATCCGGAACGTGTCGTAACCGTCGGCCCCCGCGGCGTACACCGTCCTCGCCGGCGTCACCGCAGGCCCGCTTCCTCCAGGTGCCGCGCGACGGCGGCGAGTTCGCGGTCGTCGAGAGGGATCATCGGCAGGCTCGTCGTCGCGTGGTCGATCACCCCGCGCATCCGCAGCGCTGCCTTGAACGCACCGATGGCCGAGGAGTACAACCCCATCCGGCCGTCGCCGACGCCGACGAGGGCGAAGAGGCGCCGGAGCCGGTCCTGCTCGGCCATGGCCGCCGGCCAGTCACCACGTTGCGCGGCTTCGTACAGGCGGACGAACCCGGCCGGGTCGACGTTGCCGAGACCCGGGACGATGCCGTGCCCGCCCGCGAGGAGCGCGAGGTCGGCGTGGACCTCCGACCCGGTGTACGCCCGGAACGACGGCACCCCCGCCGTCGCACCGATCGCGGCCCGGAACCCGTCGATGTTCCCGCTGGAGTCCTTGAGCCCGGCGAGTACGCCGTCCGCCGCCAGCTCGCCCACCAGGTCGGCGGGCAGCTTCGTGTGGACGGCGGTGGGGATGTCGTACGCGAGTAGCGGCAGGTCGACGGCTCGCCTGATCGCGCGGAAATGGACCGCGATCTCCGCCGGGTGCGTGGGCGAGTAGAACGGCGCGGTCGCGACCAGGCCGTCGGCGCCGTGCTTCTGGGCCGCCCGGGCGTGCGCGATCACACGGGTCGTGGCCATGTCGATCGCCCCCGCCACCACGGGTACCTGTCCCGCCGCGAAGCCCACGACTGCCTGCAACACACGCGTCCGCAGGTCGTCGGTGAGGTAGGCGGCCTCGCCGGTCGACCCGCCGACGAACAGTCCGGCGACGCCGGCGTCGAGGAGGAAGGCGCAGAGGCGTTCGAGGGAGGCTACGTCGAGCTCGCGCTCGGGCGTGAACGGCGTGCAGACCGGCGGGATGACACCTGACGGTGTGCTGGCTGAAGCCACGGTCCACCTCTTCGTCTCGCCATACGTAGGACGTGGGATGTCCGCCGGATAGGCTAGCCCAAGGCGCCGAATGCTCAGGGCACCGGACGCCCCCACAGCCCGTAGGACCCAGGCCCCGGTGCCCACAGGACCCGGGCCCCGGTGCCCACAGGACCCGGAGCACCAGGGTCCCAGGACTCGCTGAAGGTTGGTACATGGCAGGGACAGGTCGCCAGCTCGAGGCCCGGATCGTCGATCTCATCCTCGACGAAGGGCTGCGGGCGGGTTCGCCGTTGCCGGCGGAGCCGGCCCTGGTGACGACGTTGGGCGCGAGCCGCAACTCCGTCCGTGAAGCCCTCCGCGCGTTGCACACGCTGGGGATCGTCGAGATCCGGCACGGCTACGGGACGTTCGTGGGCAGTGCCCCGCTCACGGCCGTCACGCCCGGCCTGCTCTTTCGTACCCGCCTCGCTGTACGCGACGACCCGAGTGCGCTCGCCGACCTGGTGGAGGTCCGCGAGCTGCTCGAACTGGGACTGATCGAACGCGTCGCCGACCAGGCAGATGACGACCTCCTCGAAGCGCTCGACGCGGCCGTCGAGGCCATGCGTACCGGCGAACTCGCCGACGCCGACCGCAGGTTCCACGAACGGTTGTACGCGGGCGTGGGCAACGAGCTCGCCACGCAGCTGGTCAGTCTGTTCTGGGACATCTACCACCAGGTCGCGAGAGAGCTTGCTCCGCCGCCGCTGGACCGTTCCCAGGTGGTCGGGAGCCACCAGCGGATCGTCGAGGCCCTCCGCTCTCGCGACGGGGCACGGGCGCGGCACCTGCTGCGTTCGCACTTCGCCGACCTGCGCGAGCGGGTGGCCCGCCTGGTCGATGCCGTCAGCCCCGCCGGTACGGAGTCGCGTTCGTAGCACCTGGCACGATGGGGAAGTGCCTCGATCCCTGGATGAACTGCTCGACCTGCTCGATCTGGAACAGATCGAGGACAACCTGTTCCGCGGCCGCCAGCCGGAGACCAGGCTGCAGCGCGTGTTCGGCGGGCAGGTTGCCGGCCAGGCATTGGTCGCCGCCAGCCGTACCGTCGAACCGGGCCGGGCGGTCCACTCGCTGCATGCGTACTTCCTGCTGCCCGGCGACACCAACGTCCCGATCGTCTACGACGTCGAGCGGCTGCGTGACGGCCGGTCGTTCAGCACCCGCCGGACGGTCGCGCGACAGCACGGCCGGACGATCTTCTACATGTCGGCGTCGTTCCATGTGTCCGAGGCCGGGTTCGACCACCAGGACGTGGCACCCGACGTACCCGCTCCGGACGTGTGCCCGACACTCGGCGAGGTGTTGGAGAAGATCTCGGGGCGCCCGAGCGACACGTGGGCGGAGGAGTGGGCCGCGCTCGACGTGCGCTATGCGGGCGACTCGCGCCGTGGCGGTACGCCGGACGACCCGGACCATCCCGCCCGCGCGCGGGTGTGGTTCCGCGCCGCCGGCCGGCTGCCGGACGACCCGGTCCTGCACCGGTGTGTTCTTGCGTACGCCAGTGACCTGACCCTGCTCGGTGTCACGCTCGTGCCCCACGACACCTACATCGGGGCGCGTGGTCTGCAGACCGCGTCGCTCGACCACGCGATCTGGTTCCACCGGCCGTTTCGCGCGGACGAGTGGCTGCTCTACGACCAGATCTCACCGTCGGCGTCGGATGCCCGGGGCCTTGCGACCGGCCGGCTGTTCACCACCGACGGAAGCCTGGTCGCGTCGGTCGTCCAGGAGGGGCTGATCCGTCCCCGTCTCGATGGGGCAGGGTAGGCAGCATGATTGTGGCGTTCAGCATCAGTCCCGCCGGCGGCGCCGACGACGGCAGCGTGAGCGAAGCCGTCGCCGCGGCGGTCCGTGTGGTCCGCGAGTCCGGCCTGCCCAACGAGACCAACGCGATGTTCACCAACATCGAGGGGGAGTGGGACGAGGTGATGGCGGTGGTCAAGCAGGCCGTCGACGTCGTGGCAGCGACCTCACCCCGGGTCGGCCTCGTGCTCAAGGCCGACATCCGTCCCGGCCACACCGGAGAGCTCACCGGCAAGGTCGAACGCGTCGAGCGCCTCCTCGCCGACGGAGACCACGACGGGGCATGATCACGCATGCGTGATCATTCCCAACGATGCGCGGTGAATTCGCCATGTTTCGTTGGGAATTGACGTGCGTCGTCGTCGGCTGGCGTAGGGGTGGGATCGGTGAGCGGGCGTAGGCCGGCGACCAGCTCGGCGAGGCGTTCCGGACGGACGACCCGCGCTCGCACGGCGCCTGACGCGAGCCGCCGGGTGAGCGGGTCGAGCGGCAGAGGCGCGTTCGATGCGACCAGGAGGACGTTGCCGTAACGCCGGCCACGCAGCTGGGACGGTTCGGCCACCAGCGCGACGTGCCGGAAGACCTCGCGCAGGGTGGCCGCCTCCGCACGGGCGTGCCGCTGCTCGGTGCGGTCGGCGACGTTGGCGACGTAGGTACCGTCCGGTGCCATGACGCGGGCGAGGTCTGCACAGAACTCGACCGTCGTGAGCGCCGGCGGCACCTGGTTGCCCGCGAAGACGTCGCGGATCACGACGTCCTGAGAGGCGTCCGGGAGGGTACGTAGGCCTTCGCGAGCCTCGGCGACCCGGATCCGGAAACCCTGGTCCCGACGGATCCCGAAGGCCCGGCGGACCAGCTCCACCAGGTCTCCGTCGACCTCGAACACCACCTGCCGTGAACCTGGTCGGGTTGCCGCGACGTACCGCGCGAGGGTGCAGCCGCCGCCTCCGAGATGGGCGACGCGCAGCGGTGCCGGCAGGGCCCGGTCGAGGACGTCGAGCACGTCGCCGATCCACCGGACGTACTCGAACTCCAGCCGGGTCGGATCGTCGAGATGGACATACGAACTGGGTACGCCGTTGACGACCACGAACCACCCGGCGGGGTCATCGCGGTCGACCGTGAGCTCCGCGCTGCCGGTGCTGATCGCGTGCGCACCGGCGTACGCGGCCGGTCCAGCGTCAGCCCTGCGCGGCTGCCGCCGGGTGCGGGCAGGAGGACGGCGGTCGGGCACGGCGCCAGCGTGGCATGACCGACAGCGGCACTGGTCGGCAGGTGGGTGTGGATGACCAGGTGATCCGGACCCAGGTGATCCGGACCCAGGTCCCGGGCCTTGCCACCTCCGGGCGTGCGAGACTGCAGAGGACGGCATGATCACGGCGGAGGTGACCAGTGGCCGGCAAGGGACGGATCGCCAAGACCGCGGTGACGTACGCGATGAAGTACGGCCCGCTCGTCTACGAAGCCATCAAGCACGGCCGCGAGCCGGCACAGCGCGCGGTCCAGAAGGCGCTGGCACGGCAGGCTGATCGCAAGCGCGCGCTCACCCACGCGACAACCGTGGTCGACGGCTCGGTGCTTCGGGTGTTCCACGAGGCCGAACCGATCTGGGTGGTTTTTTCCAAGGACACGCCGGTGGCGAGCTACCCCGCCGTCGACGTGCCGCTGGCCGACGTCCTTCAACACGCCGACCTGAGTCTGCGGGTCACGCCGCCCCCGCCAGGATCGAGGCGGCTGCCCGAGTTGGACATGTCGAAGCTGCCGAAGGTCCCGGATCTCCCGGCGCTCGCTCGCAAGGCGCTCCGCCGCGGGCACCGCTGACCCCGCGCGACGGGCAAGAAAGCTCCTCGGGCGGTACGCCCGAAACGTCCCCGAGTCTCAGCTCGGAGGTTGGCGGAGTCGCTTGATGTCGCCGCGCCGCTTCTTCTCCTCGAGGCGGCGCTGGTGCGCGCCCTTGGTACGCCTGGTCGGCCGGCGCGGCTTGGGCGGTGGTGCGGTCGCGTCCTCCACGAGTGCGGTCAGGCGGGCGAGGGCGGCACGGCGGTTGGCGAGCTGCGAGCGATGGTCAGACGCGGTGACGGTGAGGACGCCGTCCACGAGCCGTTCCGCCAGTCGCCGCAGGGCACGCTCGCGCAGGACCGGGCTCAGCGCCTCCGACCGGGCGAGGTCGTACGACACACTCACCCGGGAGTCCGTCGTGTTGACCGACTGGCCGCCCGGCCCGCCCGAGCGGGAGAAGCGCCATGACAGCTCGTGTGCGTAGCCGCTGAGGTCGAACCCGCTTCCCCGCCTGGGCGTGCGGGCGGACCCGCGGTCAGGGTGCTCGTCATCACGCACGGGGGACAGCTCCTCGGTGGTGGACGGCGGGCAGGCCCGATCGTCCGTCGTCGACCAGGCCCACCTCCACCCTACGCACGGGCACGCGTACCACGCCCAGCCGCCGAGCCGCCTGCTCGGCCGCGAGCCGCCTGCTCGGCTGCGAGATCGCCTCGGTCAGCCGCGAGCCGCCTGGTCGGCTGCGAGATCGCCTCGGTGAGCCGCCGCGTGCTCAGCCGACGGCCGGACGGACCTTCTCGGCGTACCACGGCGCGTAGACCTGTGCGTGGAAGTCGGGCGCCTCCTGCTGCCACACCTTGTCCAGTGCGGCGTAGTACCTCCGGGCGGACTCGACGAACACCTCGTCGTCGATGCTCGACGTGAAGCCGTCGTTGGTCTTGTTCACCGTCTGCTCGAGCTTCGCGAGCTCGGCCCGGATGTCGCTGACCTTCCGTTCGAACGCCCACCGGTTGATTGCGTCGTCGGACGCCGTTCCCGATGGACCGGGGCTCTCCTCCGCCGGGAAGAACTGCTCCTGCGGCGGGGTCGGGTTCAGCTTGGTGCCGGCCGAGTAGGCTTCGACGATCTCCTTGCCCCACGCCTCCTCAGCGCTGCCGGGCAGGTCCTCCAAGCTCTCGGCGAACACCGGGATCATCGTGTTCGTCGGGATCATGGAACCTCCGACATAACCGCCGTAGACGTTGCGCAGGTCCTTCGTCTCCTCGTTGATCACCTTCATCTGCGTGGTGAGGCCCGGACCCATCATGTAGGTGTGCAGGTTGACCGCCTTGTCGAGCACGTCGTCCTCGGCGTCCGGCCGGAACGAGATCATCGCGTTGCCGTAGCGGGCCGTGCCGTCGTAGAAGCCGGTCTCCCCGAACGGCAGGGGGATCCAGCCAACGATCTCTTCGTACGGCTTGCCGGTCGGCGACACGAACTTCGCCGCCTCCGGGTCATTGGGGCTGTGGACCAAAGCCGCCGGGTTGCCCATCCACATCCCGACCTCGGCCCGGGTGAAGGCCGCGTTGGCCTGCCCGTCGTCGAACGTGATGTCCGTACGCACCGACTCGTCGTCGAAGACCATGCCCCGGAACAGCTCGACCGCCCGCACCCACGTGTCCGCGTGGGTCGTGAAGTCGGCGCGCCAGTTCCAGGTCGTGTCGGGGGCGGGTACGTCGGTGAGAAGCCCGTGCGCGTTGGCGGACAGGAACGCCCAGTAGTTCCAGTTGACGAGGGCGATGCCCTTGCGCTTGCCCGACGTGGTGGCCTTCGCGATCTCGCGGACCCGCTGCCACGTCCACGTCCGGTCGAACGGGATGTCGGAGATCCCGGCCTCGGAGAGGAAGTCCCGCCGGTAGTAGAGACCCTGACCGGCGCCGGAGTATTCGTACGGCAGGCCGTAGCGCTTGCCGTCGAGCTGCCAGAAATCCCATGCCGGCTTGACGACCGGGTTGAGCTTCCTGCCGAACTGGTACTTCTCCGCGAGTTCGGTGATGTCGGCCGCGAGCCCCTGGACGAAGGCGTTGCGGATGTTGCCCGATCCCCAGCTGCCCAGGACGTTGCCGATGAACAGGTCCGGCGCCGTGCCACCGCCGACCGACGCCACGAGGGCTTCGGTGTCCTGGATGTCGGCGTTGATGTGGGTGAGCTTGACGCCGGGATTCTGCTTGAACCAGCCCTGGAGCGCCTCGGCGTACCCCTTGGCGTTGGCGTCCTTCTTCCGCTTGTCAGCCGACGGCATGACGGGATAGGGGTCCGCGTTCGGCACCCCACCGATCTTGAGGGTGACGTCAGCCGAACCGCCGCCCGCTCCGGAGTCCTTCTGGCAGCCCGACAGCGTAAGGCCGCCGGTGGTCAGTACGGCGCCCGCGGCGAAGGCACGCAGCATGCTCCGCCGGGTGAGTGTGCCTCCCATCTCCTGCAGTGGCGAGTACGTCGACTGTGGATCGCCCATGGCTACGGCTCCCTTGACGGCGGTTCCGGACGTCCATCGGGCGGCCGGGGGTGGGTGTGGGGGTGGGGGTGGTTGCGGGAGTGGTGACGGGGAGGTGCGGTGGAGTCGCGGACGACCAGCGTGACCTCGAGCAGGGTCTCCCGGCCGGACATCGCCGGGCGCTGGATGCGTTGGACGAGGTGCCAGACGCCCTGGGCGCCCATGAGTCCCTTGTCCACGCGCACGGTGGTGAGTGGCGGGGCGGCCTGGCCGGCGAGCTCGATGTCGTCGTAGCCCACGACGGAGATGTCTCCCGGGACGGAGATGCCGCGTTCGCGCAGGGTGGCGAGCGCGCCGAGTGCGGTGGCGTCGTTGCAGCAGAAGACCGCGGTCGGCGGAGTCGGGAGGTCAAGCAGTTCGGCCATCTGCGCGCGACCGCCTGCCGGGCTCAGCGTGGTCGTGCGGATGAGTGCCGGATCGACGGCGTACCCGGCGTCGGCGATCGCCCGGCGATACCCGCGGAGCCGGTCGCTGATGGACGGGAACTCCGCAGGTCCGGCGATCATCGCCGGGACCGGGTCGGTGTGGCCGAGGTCGAGCAGGTGCCGGGCGGCGAGGTAGCCGCCGCGTTCGTCGTCGTTGCGTACGGCGTCGAGAGTCGCCGCCCGCGCGGCACGGACACCGCCGAGCGAGCGTGTGCCCCCGGGCGAGTGTGTACCTCCGAGGGAGACGCCGTTGTCGACGAGGACGCAGGGCACACCGGTCGCCGTGATCTGGTCGATCGTGTGGTCCGGCAGGTAACCGACGAGCAGCAGGCCGTGCGCCTCGCGGCGTTGGACGGACAGCGGAAGGGGATCGTGGCGGTCGATGCCCACGACGAGTTCGTACGACAGACTCAGCCCGAGCGTGGCGCACACACCCTGCGCACCCTCCAGGACCGACGAGTAGAACGGGTTGGTCCGCAGGGAGTGCTCCATCAACCGGATGACGAGGCCGATCGACCGCACACCTGGGACGGCAGTGTCGTCTGTGGGCCGGACCGTCGTCCGGCGAAGAGTTGGCCGGTAACCGAGTGCGGACGCGGCGCGTTCGACGGCGTGCCGGGACGTCGTGGAGACTGCCGCCTTGCCGGTGAACACCGCCGAGGCTGTCCCCAGCGAGACGCCCGCGTGTTCGGCGACCTGCCGCAACGTCGCTCGCCTCCCCGGTGGTCCGGCCACTGACATCCCCGACTCGACGCGTCGTTTCAGATCAACATTTCAGAAGGTGTTTCAGACGTTTCAGTGAACGTAGACGTCCTGATTCGGCTGGGTCAAGGCATGGAACTGGCCAATATCCGGTCGTACTCTTCTGGAGTTCAACTGAACGATCTGGTGAACGCCAGACCGGGATCCCCTCGACGACGGGAACGGTATGAGACTGCTCGTCCGCGCCGACGACGCCGGACTGTGTGACGCGGTGAATCGCGCGATCGCCGAGGTGGTCACCGGCGGCATCGCCGGCAACGTCTCGGTGATGGCACCCACGCCCACGTTCGACCAGGCCGCTGCGATGCTCCTCGCGCTCGGCGCCGACCGCACCCACGTCACGGCGGGCCTGCACGTGACCCTGAGCAGCGAGTGGCAGTCACCGCGATGGGGACCCATCCTCCCGGCCACCGACGTACCCTCCCTGCTCGACGCCAGCGGATGCTTCTTCCCGTCACCGGCCGACCTCCGGGCGACCGGCCGGTTCGACCTCGACGAGGCGGAGGCCGAGGTGGCTGCCCAGCTCGGCAAGGCGCGGACCACCGGCCTCGAGATCCGCTACCTCGACGAGCACATGGGAGTGGGCAGGGTGCTGCCCGGCCTGGGGGAGCGGCTGCGAGACCTGGCCCGGAGGGAGGCGCTCGTGTACGCGCCGGACCTCGCCCGGCTGCCGCCGCTCACGTCCGCGTCGGCTGGCCCCGGCCCCGACACCGACCTCGCCGACCGGATCCGTGCGGCTGAGGACGGCACCTACCTGATGGTGACCCATCCCGGCATCGACACACCCGAGTTGCGCGCGATCCGCGGGGTCGGTTACCCGGACGTGGGTGCCGTCGCGGCGGAGCGGGACGGCGACCGGCGGGCTCTGCTGAGTCCGGACGTGCGCAAGGCCTGCCAGGACCGCGGCGTCACCCTGATCAGCTACACCGACCTCGACGCGGTCGAGGTCCCGGCCCCACCGAGTTGACCGGAGTCCCACGCCCCGAGGAGATTCTGCCGTGACGCGAACCCGATCCACGAGCGATCCAGAGGAGAACCCGGCCGGCCGGATGGGCCGGCGCACATTCGTCCACGGTGCGCTCGGCCTGGGCATCGCGGGAGCGGCCCTCCCGCTGCCCGTGCTCGGATCCGTGCGCCCGGCGCTCGCGGCCCCGCCCGAGGTGGATCCGCTGAGCTTCCTTGTCGGCACGGTCCGCAACAGGTTTACCGCGGACACGAGCCGGGTCTGGGCGGCGGACCTGTCGGAGTACCTCGACCGGGAGCAGCAGACGATCCGCAGCGCGACCCGCGAACTCACCTGGGACTACGGCACCGGCGTCCTGACGATCGCCACCGCGCGGACCCAGGGTGCGGTCGGCTTCCTCGGAGCGGCGGGCCGGCTCGACCTGGGCGACGTCGTGCTCTCCTGCGGCAACGAGTACGCCTCCGTCCTGGTGACCGCTCTCGACGACCGCCCACTGCGTACATCGGAGCTCGTCCTCGTCCAGGCCGTGACCGAGGAGGAGGCTTACGGCTGGAGGGTCGACGGCGACACGATCGCGGGGGTGGGCGACCACCCGGTCGGCGTACGCGAGATCGACGCGAGTGTGGAGTTCGCGCACCTGCCGGGGACGCATGCGTACGTCCTCGATGGCAACGGCTATGTCAACCGCGCCCTGCCGGTGGAGCGCAGCGGAGAAGGAGGCCGGCTGGCGTTGCCCGCGGACGCCCTCTACACCGTGATCGCGCGCACGCCGCGCGACGACGATGCTCCCGACGGCGAGGACATCCCGTACGTCTGGTGGGAGGGCGAGGGGCCGGCGGAGACCAACTTCCCCGCCCAGACGGAGTTCTCGCCGACCGAGGAGGAGAAGCACCTGCTGTCCGGCGGGGACTGGCTCAGCAACGCCGGCACACGCGGGGCCGACGACCCGGAGGCCTACGCCCGTTACGACGTCGACGTGCCAGACGACGCCGACTATCACCTGTGGGTACGGAAGTTCTGGCACCACGGGCCGTTCCGCTGGCGGTTCGACGACGACGGGTGGCGGGTCGTCGACGACTCGTTCGGGCTCGCCGACTCCACCTACATCCGGCGGTTCCTGGGTGCGGACTGGGTGCACGCCGGGAAGGTCCGGCTCGCCGCGGGCAGCAGGTCGTTCGAGCTACGCCTGCTTGCCGGGCCGGGTGAGGCGCTGACGTCGTGCTTCGACGCATTCCTGCTGACGCCGGGGTTGTTCGTCCCGCGGGGGAAGTTCAGGCCGGGGGAGTACGGCCGCGTGGCCAACCCGGGTTTCACGGCGTTCGAGCCGGGAGCCGACGCGTTCGCCACGTCCCCGATCGATCTGCGCCACCTGAACGAACGCACTGCAGGCGAGCGCGGCTTCGTGACCAGCCACGGCGGTCGTTTCATCCTGGGCAGTGGTAAGCCGGTCCGATTCTGGGCGGTCAACGTCGGACCGGAGATCATCCGGCAGGACCAGGGTTCGGTCGACTACCTCGCACGGTTCCTCGCCAAGCGGGGCGTCAACCTGGTGCGGATCCACGGCCCGATCTTCGACGACGGATCGGGCGACCTCGCCGCCGTGGACATGGCCTACCTCGACCAGCTGCACTACCTCGCGGCCGCGATGAAGCGGGAGGGCATCTACACCCACCTCAGCTTCTACTTCCCGCTGTGGGTCCAGCTGGGATCCGACGTCGGCTTCCCGGCGTACGACTCGATCGGGAACAAGAACCCCTTCGCCCTGCTGATGTTCGACCCGGATTTCCAGGAGGTGCACCGGGCGTGGGCACGCACCCTGCTCACGACCCGCAACCCCTACACCGGAAAGCCGCTCGCCGCCGACCCGGGCGTCGCGATCGTCGAGATCCAGAACGAGGACAGCTTCTTCTTCTGGACCTTCAATCGGGGCAACATCCCGGCAGGGCACCTGGCGATCCTCGACACGGCGTTCGGGTCCTGGCTCGCCGGCCGTTACGGCTCGGCGGCGGACGCACTCGCCGCCTGGGGTGAGGGCAGCGAGGTCGACGGGGACACGCCGGGCGATGGCGTGATGGTGGTGCAGGAGGCATGGATGATGACCTCCGACGCGCATCCGGCCGACGGACCGATGAGGCGGCGGATGCGGGACCAGCGGGAGTTCATCGTCGCGCAGCAGCGTGGGTTCTACGCCGACACGGTGCGGTACTGGCGCGAGGACCTCGGAGTCCGCAGCCTCATCACGGCGAGCAACTGGATCACCGCACAGCCGTCGACGATGGACGCCCTGGAGCGCTACACCTACACCGCAACGGATGTGGTCGACCGCCATGACGCGTACTTCGGCGGCCGTCACGAGGGATTCGGGTCGAGCTACATGATCGACGTCGGGCAGACCTTCGACGACCGGTCCACGCTGACCGAGCCCGACGCGGCCGTGGTGAAGTTCCACCGGATCGCGGGGTTCCCGCAGACCGTGTCGGAGACGGGTTGGCCCAACCCCAACCGGTTCAAGGCCGAGTCCGTGGCGCTCTGGGCGGCGTACGGATCCCTGCAGGGCATGGGCGGCGTGGAGTTCTTCGCGCTGGACCGGATCGGCTGGCGGGGGAGCCCCGGCAAGTTCACCACGATGGTGCCGAGCATCGCGGGCCAGTTTCCGGCGTACGCCCTGGCCTATCGGCGGGGTGACATCACCGAAGCCAAGCCGGTGGTCGACCTCACCCACTCGCTGGCGGAGCTCTACGACTTCGGCGAGACGCCCGTGGTCGACTGACTTGCTGGCCGACGGGCAGAGGAGACGGGCAGAGGAGGCGGGCAGAGGAGGCGGGCAGAGGAGGCGGGCAGAGGAGGCGGGCAGAGGAGGCGGGCGACAGCTGCCTGGATAACATGCCGGCAGTTACGCGGAGTGGCCAGGTCACCAGGCCGGCCGTCACAGGGAGTGGGTGCGAGCGGATGTCGTCGGAGCGGCGGCCGACCCTGCGGGAAGTGGCCGAGCGCGCGGGAGTCTCCATCGGCACCGCGTCCGGCGTTCTTTCCGACAAGGGTTCGGCTTCCCGGGAGACCAAGGCCGCGGTGGTCGCCGCCGCGGAGGAACTCGGCTACACCCGACGTCCCCGCCAGTCGACCCGGGCCGCCGGTTCCGCGCTCACCACCGCCGGGATCCTCGCCCGCCGCCTGCACTTCCCCTCGCCGGGAAATCCGTTCTACATGGAGGTGCTCAACGGCGCCCAGCGCGCCTGCGCCGACCTCGGGATCGCCCTCACCCTGGAGACGGTGGAGGACGCCGACGACAGACAGCTTCCGCTCATCGTCGCGCGGCGCCAGGCGCAGGGCCTGCTGATCCTCGGCTCGCTCGACGACCGGTTCATCCGCCGCCTGCTGGACGCGGGAACGCCTTGTGTCACGGTGGATCACACTGTCGAGGACCTTCCGGTCGACTGCGTACGCAGTGAGGACGAGCACGGCGGGTATCTCGCCACCCGGGCGCTTCTCGATCTCGGACACACCGACCCGCCGCCGGCGATGATCGTCGGGCTGCCCGAGCTGCGGCCGCTCGCGGACCGGGTGGCGGGATATCGCCGGGCACTCGCCGAGCGAGGGCTTCGGGTGCCGCCGCGCTACGTGCAGCGGTCGGCCGACCTCAGCTTCCCCGCCGGTCGCGCGGCCATGGACCAGTTGCTCGACCTGCCGACGCCGCCTACGGCGGTCTTCGCCAGCAACGACTCGACCGCGTTGGGAGCGCTCGAGGCGCTGCGCACGCGGGGGATCGCGGTGCCTGAACAGTGCTCGGTGATCGGGTACGACGACATGGAGATGGCATCCCACAGTCCGCCGCCGCTGACGACTGTCCACGTCGACATCGACCTGCTGGGCGCGCAGGGGATCTGGCACCTCGTGCAGCGGGTGGCCGCGCCGGCGATGACGCGGCGGGTGACCTGTCTGGGCGTACGCCTCGTGACACGAGACTCGACCGCGCCACCGCCGCAGCAGCGCAGCCGTTCCGCTGGATGAGGGCGCCCCTCATCCAGAAGGCAGGCCCGCTCAGATGATCTCGAGGTAGTCCCGGTCGGGCAGCTCCGGGAATGCCGCCGTCGGCAGTGCCTGGTACCAGTACGCCACCGACGCGATGTCGTCCTGCAGCGGGAGATAACGGGTTCCTGTGCGCCAGCCGAGTGCCTGCATGGTGACGCGGAGTCCGTCGCGGAACCGGATCGGATCGGTGATGTGCCAGCGGTAGAGGCTGAACCGGCTCTGCGCGGCGTTCGGGTCCTTGCCGTCGGGCATCACGACGAGCGGCATTCCGGCGTACGGCGTCGTGAAGGTCTGGTAGTTGCCGTCGACGTGGAATCCCCACGCACCACAGAAGTAGTCCTCGGTTCCGGTACCACAGATCGTTGGTGCATCCTCACCGTCGATGAACCATTTCAGCTCACCCTCGCCCCACCAGCCGTTGTTGTTGACGCCCCACGCGACGTAGGTGCCGACGAAGTGGCCGGACCCCGAAATCCCGTCGATGATCGTGTAGTCCTGTTTGTATGGCAGCGGGTTCGTACGCCGGAACTGGGCGTGGAAATAGGCCGCGTCCTCGGGCACCTGGGTGAGTTGGTAATTCACCTGATAGAAGAGGACGGAATCCTTTTCGGAAAGGTTCTCCACCGTGATCCGGCAGCGGCGCCGGAATGGCATCTGCCAGTAGCAGTTGAACCCGTTGCGTGGATTGACGCAGACCGGGAGTGAGGAGATCTGTGCGAAGGGTCCCCAGCCCGAGGCGAAGAAGTCGCCGAGTGGGGTCTCCACCGACGGCTGCTCCTGGTCGTCCCAGTAGATCCGCAGGATGAGGAAGCGGATCTCGCCCGCAGGGGTCATCCAGATCTGCTGGATCGAACCCGGCCCTTCGATGTCGGCGACCTCGAAGGTCGTTCCCGCCTTGATACTCACGGCCGGGCTGACCTTCCAGCCGGTACCGAGGTCGCGTGCCGCGTCAGCGCCGAGGCCCTCGGTCGCCAGCGCTCCCTTGCCTGGCTCACCTGTCGGGTTCTCCGCCGAGATCGATCGCGACTGCGCATCGGAGAGGCGGTAGAGGTTGCCGAGGTTGAGACCAAGGCCGTCGAAATTCGAGGTCACGAGATCAACTCCGTCAGGTCGCTGTGTGGTGCGGATGTCAACGTTTGTCGGGGCCCACGTCGCGTGGTGAAGAAAGAAGGACACATCGACCTGAAAGGCTAGTATGTTAGATTGTGAATGGCATCCCCGTCGGTGGGCAAGTTACGGGGGGCGCGACCGTTATCGGCGCTCTCAACCGCCCGAGCCTGATGTCGCTGCCGCCGTCGCCGCGATCGTCGCGACAGTGGCCGCGTTGACCGCCTCGACCGCCCGTCGTACGGCGTCCGCGGCCCAGGCTCCCTCTGCTATCTCCTCCGCGCGTCGCTTGAGTGCGCGCCTGTCCAACGACTCGACGACCTTCGGTACCACGTCGATGGCCGAGAGCAGCGAAACCAGCGCCCCGATCCGGTCGTCCGGCGTCAGGCCGACCACGAGGACGTCGTGCAGGCGTTCACGCAAGGCGTTCTCGTGACGGGAATCCTCGGCCGGCCACCTGGTCGTCGGGAAGATGCCCAGAATCCTGCCCTCCTCGCGGCGGAGGATGCCTCGGTCCGCGAGGCCACTCAGGAGCCGGGCGCGCAGTCCCTTGCCGAGCGGCCCTATCACGCTGTCGGGCTTCTTTCCGTTCTTGCCCGCGATGAACGTCAGAGCGTCGTCGAGGACCGGTTCGCCAACGGGTGCGTGGTCGCGGACGACGAGCCGCCCCTTCCTGACGTTCTCCTCCCGGGTTTCCGCGACGTCAATCTTGCCTTGCAGGGCCAGTTCGAGAAGGAGTGCACCAGCGATCGCGTGGTCCAGTTTCGTCCCGTCAGTCACGGGTTTTCCGGTGGCGTCGTCGACCAGGAGGAGGAGAAGGTCTTCAGCGAGGAGCATGTGGGAGCACCTCTTCCGTCTGCCGGGTGCCGACGAGCAGCCCCGGTCGTCGGTCATCGGTCATCGGTCGCATCTGGTCATCGGTCAACACATGGGGGCATCGGACATCGACCGAAGTCCCAGGATAGGCACCGCGTCCACCGGCGGACACCTGAGCGGACTCCGCCGCTTCCCGGTCGTTGTCCGGCTCCGGAAGCCGGCAGAGGGCCTGTCCCACCCGCGTGGGAGACTCCTCGGCCATGGGATATGACGCTGCAGCAGATCGCTATGACCGGATGACATACCGCCGCTCCGGCCGCAACGGGCTCCACCTGCCCGCCGTGTCGCTCGGGCTCTGGCACAACTTCGGCGACGACATGCCGCTCGAGCGGCAGCGCGCGATCCTGCGCCGGGCGTTCGATCTCGGCGTGACCCACTTCGACCTGGCCAACAACTACGGGCCTCCCGCCGGGTCGGCCGAGCTCAACTTCGGCAAGCTGTTCCGCCAGGACTTCGCGCCCTACCGCGACGAGCTCGTCATCTCCACCAAGGCCGGTTACTACATGTGGCCCGGGCCGTACGGCGAGTGGGGATCGCGCAAATATCTGCTGTCCAGCCTCGACCAGAGCCTTTCCCGGATGGGACTGGACTACGTCGACATCTTCTACTCCCACCGGTTCGACCCCGACACTCCGCTCGAGGAGACGATGGGAGCGCTCGACTCCGCCGTCCGGCAGGGAAAGGCGTTGTACGCCGGCATCTCGTCGTACTCACCCGAGCACACCAGGCAGGCCGCCGCGATCCTCGCCGATCTCGGCACGCCCCTGCTCATCCACCAGCCGTCGTACTCGATGCTCAACCGCTGGATCGAGGAAGCGCTCGTCGACACGCTCGGCGAGCTGGGAGTCGGTTGCATCGCCTTCTCGCCCCTGGCCCAGGGCATGCTCACGGACAAGTACCTCGGCGGCATCCCCGAGGGATCGCGGGCGTCGCAGGGGAAGTCACTTTCGCCCGACCAACTGTCGGAGAAGAACCTCGCGCACGTCCGTGCGCTCAACGCGATCGCGGCCCGACGGGGTCAGTCGCTGGCGCAGATGGCACTGGCGTGGGCCTTGCGGCATCCGCAGATGACGTCCGTCCTCATCGGTGCCAGCAGCGTCGAGCAGTTGGAGGACAACGTCCGCGCACTCGACACGTTGGACTTCAGCGCTGACGAACTCGCCGAGATCGACGGCCACGCGGTCGAGGCCGGCATCAACCTCTGGAAGCGTTCCAGCACCAGCTGAGTGCCTCCGGCAAGGGGCGCCGCGCCCCTGGTGTCGACAGAAGTTGATCACGCTGGTTGACTACGCGCGTGCTTGTGCCCGACGATCTCCTCTCGTCGGTCGCCGAACCCGCGACGAGTCACCTCCTTCGAGCGGACGTCCTCACGACGTACCCCCTTCGAAAGCCCTGCCCGTGATCGAACTGGACGACATCCAGAAGAACCGTCGGCTCTCCGGCCGCGAGAACGTGGAACTCGACGGCGTGGACCTGCATGTCGAGGCCGGCGAGATCTGCGGCGTCATAGGCGAGTCGGTGTCCGCGCTGCGGACCCTGGTGCGCTGCGTCAACCTGCTCGACCGCCCCGACGGCGGCAGTGTGGTCGTCGCCGGGCAGGATCTGACCGCGGCGAGCCGGTCCGCGCTCAGATCCGCTCGCCACGGCATCGGGATGCTTACCGGCGATGCCGGATTGCTCGACCAGCGGACCATCGCGCGGAACGTCGGCCTGCCGCTGGAGTTCGCGGGCGTACGCCAACGGAAGCGTGACCTGTTCGTCGACGAGATGCTCGACCTGGTGGGCCTGGCGGAGTACGCGGGCGCCTACCCGGCCGAGTTGGGCGTCCTGGACCGCTCGCGCGCTAGGATCGCCCGGGCGCTGGTGGCCGGTCCGCGGGTGATGCTCTGCCACGAGCCGACCAGGGACCTCGACCCGGCGACCGGTTCCCACGTCCTCGACCTGGTACGAAACCTCGCGCGACGGTTCGGTGTCACCGTCCTCCTGGCCACCCAGCACCACGTTGTGGTCAAGGCCGTCTGCGACTCCGTGGCCCTGCTGCGTGACGGGCGAGTGGCCGAGCACGCCATGGTGACCGACGTGTTACGCAGGCCCGACTCCGACCTCGCCGGAGCACTCCTGCCCACCCTTCCCGACCCTGTGACAGGCGCCGACCGTGACCGGCTGCTCGCCGACCTCACCTTCACTGGCGATGCCGAGCACGAGATCGCGCTGACCGAGACAGCAAGGGCCTGCGGTATCGACGTGTCAGTCGTTGCCGGCGGCGTCGAGACGATCTGTGGGCTGTCCGTCGGTCGGCTGCGTGTCGAACTGATCGGACCGGGGGAGGACTGCCAGAGGGCCCTGCTCAGGTTCGCCGATCTTCACCTCACACCGAAAGTGCACATATGAGTCAGGCCATACAGCTGAGTCAGGGACGGTTCAGTAACTGGAACGCGGTGGGGCCGGAACTCGCCGACGCGACACTCGCGACGCTGTCGATGGTGTCCCTCGCGACGCTGCTCACTGTCGCCATCGGCCTTCCACTCGGCGTACTCCTCATGTCGACCGGGCAGGGCGGGCCGCTGCACATGAGCCGGTTCCACCGGATCCTCGGTGTGGTCCTCGATACGGGCGGAAGCCTGCCCTTCCTCGTCCTCCTGATCGCCGCGATTCCCCTCACCCGCAGGCTGGCGGGTGAATCGGTCGGCGTCCTCGCGGCCATCGTCCCGCTGACGCTCGCAGCCGTCCCCTTCTTCGCCCGCCGGGTCGAACGGAGTCTCGGCAAGGTCGACCGAGGCCTCGTCGACGCGGCGTACGCGATGGGCGGGCGCACCCGCCATATCCTCGTGACTGTGCTGCTCCGCGAAGGCCTCTCCCGTATCGTCACCGCGCTCGCGTTGACGATCGTGGTTCTGCTGGGCTACAGCGCCATCGCCGGCTTCGTCTACCCCGAAGGTCTCGGCCGGTTGGCGATCACCTACGGCTACTCGACGTTCCGGGCAGACGTCATCGCCGCGATCGTCGTCGTGTTCGTCGTCCTCACCCAGCTCGTGAAAGTGGGCGGGGACCTCGTGGCCCGGCGGCTGGAGCACCGGCGATGACGGCGCCGGCGCGAGCGGCTGCAACACGCCGGGGCACCGGGCGGATACCGTCGACACCCGCCCGGTGGGTCCGCGGGCTCTGTGCGTTCCTTCTCCTGCTGACTCCTACGGCCTGCAGCTCCGAGGCGATCGGGCTGTCGTTCAGCACCCCGCGAGTCCTCAAGGTCGGCGTCACGCCGCGCCCGGACGGCGAGATCCTGGCCCATGTCGACAAGGCCGTCGCCCCGGCCCTCGGATTCGAGCTGGATCCGGTGCGCTTCACCGACGCGGCCGCGGCGAAGGAGGCGCTCCGCGACAAGCTCATCGACGTGGCGTTCGTACGCAACGACCCGGAGGCGGCGGCCCTTGGACAGGTGACGCCGGGTCGAGGTCTTGCCTTCGTGGCACCGGTCTTCGTCGAACCGCTCGCGGTCTACTCCTCGACCATCGCGCGCGTGTCCGATCTGGAGGAAGGCGGCGAGGTCCTGATCCCGAGCGAATCGGCAAAGGCCGGTCGCGCCCTGCGGCTCCTCGCGGCGCACGGCGTGGTTCGCCTCCGCGAAGGTGCGGGAACGCAGGCGACGGTCCGTGACGTCACCGCAAACCCGAAACACGTACGGATCACCGAGGTGCCGGCGGAGGAGATGCCGCGCGGCTACGACGACGCCGTCGCCGCGGTGGTCGACGTGTCAACCGCCCAGCGGACCGGCCTGACGGCAGCAGGGGGCAAGGTGCTGGTGCTGGAGCCCGCCGACGGTAACGCCTACGTCAACGGGCTCTTCGTCCGTGCCGGCGACGAGGACGATCCGCAGGTCAGCAAGCTCGCCGAACTGCTGCGGTCGCCGAGCGTGAAGGCGTTCATCGAAGACACCTACGACCACACGATCATGCCGGCGTCCTGAGACATGTGCCGCCGCCGTCGCGGGACGTCTCCAGATCCGAGTAACCCCTAGGGGGAGGTTCCGGGTTCTTGGGCGAGGTGGATGATCGTCCTACGCCGTAGAGTGGGGCACCAGGAGGTGGACGATGCTGAAGATCCTGCTGGTGATTGCCGCCGTCTGGTTGGCGATCGCCGTGATCAGCTTCCTTTTCAAGTCACTGCTGTGGCTCGGGATCATCGCTCTGGTGCTGTTCCTCGCCACGAGCGCCTGGGGCTGGGTCAGGCGCAACTCCGGCGGCTGACCTTCTTTCCGCGCCGCCGCGGACGCACTCCGCGCGCGGCGCGCTCAGGGCTCGATGCCCCCGGTCTGGAAGCCGATGGTCGCCGACGCCCTGCGCACAGCACCGACGGGAGCCTGCGGTACGACGTCGTCGAGGAACGCGTAGTCCTTCGCCACGTCGCCGAGTCCGGGCACCCGCTTGGCCACCTGCCACCAGCCGGCGATGTCCGCCCACCCGGGCGCGGACAGTGACCCACCGAAATGCTGCACCGACAGGGCGGCACACAGGTTCGCGAACCGCAGCCGGTGCAGCAGCGGCCAGCCGGCGAGCGTGGACGTGACGAATCCGGCGGCGAACACGTCACCCGCACCGGTCGTATCCAACGCCTCCACTGGCAGCGCCGGGACGTCGGCGCGTTCACCCGTCTCGTTGTCGACCGCGAGCGCGCCCCGGCTGCCGCGGGTCACAACGGCCACCGGTACCAGGTCACCGAGCTTCGAGAGCGCATCCTCAGGTGTCGTCGTCCGGGTGTACGCGAGCGCTTCGGGGGTGTTCGGCAGGAACGCGTAACAGTCGCTGAGCCGATCCAACAGGGCCGGCGACCACTGCTCGGTCGGGTCCCAGCCGACGTCGGCGAAGACCCTGGCGCCGTCCGCGGCGGCCCTGCGCGTCCAGTCCTCGGCCTCCGGTCCCAGATCGACGAAGCATGCCCGGGTGTGTGCGACGCCCTGGCAGCTGATCATCTCGTCCGCGCTGAGCGGCGGGTCGTGGGCATGTGTGATGAGACTCCGGTCGGACTGGTAGGCCAGCGAGACGGTGACCGGTGAGTGCCAGTGCGGGAACCTCCGCGATGCCGAGAGGTCGACGTCCTCCTGCTCGGCAAGGGTTCGCCAGCAGAAGTCGCCGTAGACGTCGTGCCCGAACGCCGCCGCCAAGGACGTACGCAGACCCAGCCGGGAGAGCGCGATCGCGAGGTTGGCGACGCCACCGGGCGAACACCCCATGCCCTCGGTGAAGATCTCCGTACCGCTCTCCGGTGGTGCACCCAGGCCGGTGAAGATGATGTCGAGGAAGACCGTCCCGGAGACGAAGACGTCGAACGGCGGATCGTCAGCGGTACGAAGAACGGCCAAGGGGTCATGCGACGGACCTCGACCGACCACCCGGCCGAGCTCCCAGGGGGTCGAGCCGAGCTGACCGCCTGCGGCGGCGTCGCCCAGGTCCGGACCCGGCTGCTCTTCCGCCGTGTCCATCGACTCTCCCTTGCTGATCGCGCGTTCTCCCCGATGTGGGGACCCACCGTAGCGTGGCGGTACCACCGATGTCGGGCGGATAGCAGACGTTGCCTTGCGCCCGACCTGAACCCAAGGCGTCCCGGCCGGAAGCACCGGCCGGGACGCCACGGGGGTTGGGAACGTAGGAAAAACGTCAGGTCAGGCCGCGTTGGGCCCCACGAGATCTGGCTCGGCGAGCTTGCGGAGGCGGTGGAGGGCGTCGCGTTCGAGCTGGCGGACCCGCTCGCGGGACAGTCCGAAGCGCTCGGCGATCTCGGCGAGCTTCCACGGCCGGCCGTCGTCGAGGCCGTAGCGCAGCCGGACGATCTCCGCAGACCGGGCGTCGAGGGTCTCGATCAGCGCGGCGAGACGGGAGCTGGACTCCGCCGCGACGACGGTCTCGTCCGGGCCAGGCATCACGTCCCGCGCCACCAGGTCGCCGAGCGAGGTCTCGCCGTCGTCGTCGACCGTGACGTCGAGCGACACGTGGTCGCGGCCCCAGCTCACGAGTTCCTCGACGCGGCTCTCGCCGACGCCGAGTTGGGCGGCGAGCTCTGCGTTGTCAGGCTCGCGGCCGAGCTCACGCTCGAGCGCGCGCCGGGCGGCACCGAGCGCGTTGAGGTCTTCGACCACGTGGACCGGCAGCCGGACGACCCTTGCCTGCTGTGCGATGCCGCGGGTGATCGCCTGGCGGATCCACCAGGTGGCGTAGGTGGAGAACTTGTAGCCCTTGGTGTAGTCGAACTTCTCGATTGCCCGGATGAGTCCGGTGTTGCCCTCTTGCACCAGGTCGAGCAGGGGTAGGCCCGATCGGCCATACCGGCGGGCGATGGAGACCACCAACCGCAGGTTGGCCTCCAGGAAGTGCCGCTTGGCGCGGCGGCCCTCATCGCTGATCCACACCAGCTCGTCGGGGGTCGGTTGCGCCGGAACCCGCCCGCGGTCGCCGAGGCGGTTGTCCAGCAGTTGCTCAGCTAGTTGACCGGCTTCGATCGCCTTGGCAAGCTCGACTTCCTGGGCCGCGTCGAGCAGCGGCGTACGCGAGATCTCGTCGAGATAGCGACCCACAAGATCGCGATCTTCGACGTAGTCCTCGGCATGACGACGGCGCAGTGGCAAAGTGTGTCCTCCCAGCTCCGACACGCGGATCACCGAACCGCTCGGGTGATCCGTCACCAGCTCAACGTCTCAGGTGTCCGACCGAATTCCCGGTGCGGGCCTGTTCATGCGTACCGGCCTGCCCCGAGTCCCGAAGCTTGATCGTCTGGGCGTCGTGACGAGGCGTGGATCCGTCCCTTGTCGGGCATACCGCGGTCTTGCCGCTGGGCATTGTCCGGGCGTGGCCAATCACCCACATCGGTCTCCGGACGGATTTGCAGTGCCGTGGGACGCCTCGGGCAGCTACGGACCACTGCCGGCGTGGATCGCCCGGACTGTCTCGACCGTGTCGGCTTCGGTGGCCGTCTTGTCGTCGCGGTAGCGGAGCACGCGGGCGAAGCGCAGTGCCATCCCACCGGCGTACCGGCTCGACGTCTGCACGCCATCGAACGCGATCTCGACCACCAGCTCCGGCCGGACGTAGACGGTCCAGCGGTCGCGGTGCGACTCGAGCGCGAGCAGGCGCTCGGTCTGCCAGCGCAGCAGCTCGTCGGTCAGTCCCTTGAACGTCTTGCCGAGCATGACGAACTCGCCGGTCCGCGGATCGCGGGCGCCGAGGTGGAGGTTGGACAGCAGTCCGGTACGCCGGCCGTGACCCCACTCGACGGCGAGGACCACCAGGTCGAGGGTGTGGCGCGGCTTGACCTTGATCCAGGCAGCGCCGCGCCGGCCTGCGTCGTACGGCGCGGTGAGGGCCTTGACCACGACCCCTTCGTGGCCACGTTCGCAGGTGTCGGAGAAGAAGGTGGTGGCCGCATCCAGGTGAGATGTGACGATGCGGGGGACCCGCAGGTGGGAGGGGAGCACGCGTTCGAGCACCGCCCACCTCTCCGTTCCGGGCTCGCCCAGGAGGTCGCGGCCGTCATGGTGGAGGACGTCGAAGAAGAATGCCCGGACCGGCACCGCCTCCCTCAGCTTCGCGACGTCGGTGCGGCTGCCCACCCGGCTGGCAGTCACCTGGAAGGGGCGCGGCCGATCGGCGTCGTCGAGGGCGATGACCTCGCCATCGAGCACGATGGCACCGCTCGGCAGCGCACGTACCGCCTCGACGATCTCGGGGAGTCGGCCGGTCACCTCGTCGAGTGTGCGGGTGAAGATCCGGACACTGTCGCCCTCGCGGTGCACCTGGACCCGGACGCCGTCGAGCTTCCACTCCAGCGCGGCCGGCCCGTCGATCTTCGCCAGCGCGGCGGCCATGTCGGGCGCGGGTGAGGCGAGCATGGGCCGCAGCGGCCGGCCCACCGCCAGCCGGAACTGGTCCAGCACGCTTGCCCCGACCCGCGCGGTGGCCCGGACAGTTGCGCCGGTCTTCGCGTCGGAAGCCCCATCCGCGGTGCCACTGTCGGAGCCAGTGCCGCTGTCGGTGCCAGTGCCGCTGTCGGTGCCGGTGCCGCTGTCGGTGGGAGTGGCGTCGTTCGCCGCGGCGACGGCCGCGCTCGCGACCGGAGCGATCGCTCCCGCGACCATGATCGCTCGACGGACGTCGGCGGCGGGAAGGGCGCTCGCCTTGATCACGGCGTCGACCATGACGCCGTCGAGCGCGCCCTGGCGGAGCTCGCCACCGATCAGCCCGGCGAGGAACCGCTGCTCCGGTGCGGTCGCCCTGGCCCAGATGTCGGAGAGCAGCTGCCGGCGACGCGCCTGTGAGCCCGGACCCGCGATGCTCGAGATCTCCTCGAACGCCCGGTCGACCTCGCTCACCCCGAGGCTGGCCGTCTCACTCGGCGCGGGAAGATCCCGCAGGGCGGCGTAGCCCACTCCCGTGCGCCGCTGCCGGAGCTCACCGGCGAGATAGAACACCACGAGCGCGACCTCGTCGGGATCGGCGGCCCGGAGGCAGTCGGCGATCTCGCGGACCTTCGCGAGCCGCGAGGACGTGCCGGACACGGTGGCGGAGGCCTGCGCCAGGTCGACGAACAGCATGACACCATTCTCGCGGAGCCCGCCGACACCAGGCCTGACCAGCCCGATCGCCGCTGCCCCACCGACCGACTGTCCCGACCGAGAGCCCTGCCCCACCGACCGACTGTCCCGACCGAGAGCCCTGTCCCGACCGAGAGCCCCACCGAGCCCACCGCCGCCGACCTGCCGGAGCGAGGATGTACAACCTGCTGTTCGCGTGGGTGCTGAAGCGCCTGCCGGCCGAGACCGCGCACCGGCTGGCGTTCGGACTGATCCGCCTGGTCGGCGCGACACCGGGAGCCGCTCGTATGCTCCGCCGGTGGCTCGGACCCGTTGATCCGGTGCTCCGCGTGCACACACTCGGGCTCGATTTCGCTGGCCCTCTCGGTCTCGCTGCCGGTTTCGACAAGGACGCGGTCGGAGTCGAGGCGATGACCGCGCTCGGGTTCGCGTACGTCGAGGTCGGCACGGTGACCGCACGGTCCCAGCCGGGCAATCCGGCTCCGCGCATGTTCCGGCTTCCGGACGATCGCGCCCTCGTCAACCGGATGGGGTTCAACAACCACGGCGCCGCCGTCGCGGCGCAGCGGCTCCGGAAGTGCCAGGACCGTCGGCGGGGCGGGGGCGAGCCTGGCAGAGGCCCGCTGGGTGCCGTCGGGGTCAACATCGGCAAGAGCAAGGTGGTTCCGGAGTCCGAGGCTCTCGCCGACTACGCGAGCAGTACGCGGCTGCTCGCCGACGTCGCCGACTACCTCGTCGTCAACGTCAGCTCGCCGAACACGCCCGGGCTGCGGAACCTGCAGGCCATCGAACACCTGCGGCCGCTTCTCCTCGGCGTACGCGAGGCACTGGACGAGGCGGCGAGCCGGCGGGTACCGCTGCTGGTCAAGATCGCCCCCGACCTCGCCGACGCCGACATCGACGCTGTGGCCGACCTCGCGCTCGAACTCGGCCTGGACGGCATCATCGCCACCAACACGACGACCGCGCGCCAGGGACTGCAGACGGCGCCAGCCGCGGTCGAGGAGATCGGAGCGGGCGGGCTGTCGGGAGCTCCGCTGAAGAGGCGTGCGCTCGAGGTGCTCCGCCGCCTGCGCGCGCGGACCGGTTCCCGGGTGGTCCTCGTCGCGGTCGGCGGCATCGAGAACGCCGAGGACGCCTGGGAACGCGTCAGGGCCGGGGCGACCCTGGTCCAGGCGTACACCGGATTCATCTACGGCGGGCCGCTGTGGCCGCGCCGACTGCACCGCGACCTCGCGCGGCTGGTGCGGGAGGCGGGTTACTCGTCCATCGGCGACGCCGTGGGCACGGCCGGTCCTCCCGAACCGTCCGTGCCCACCAGGTCCCCTCGGCGGTAGTCGCTCGCCAGCTCAGCGCGGCAGGGGGAACGGGAGCCCGCCCTCGTCCTGCTCCTGCTCCGGCGCCTGCTGTGGCGCCCGGCCGCCGTCGCTGCCCAGGGTTGCGGAGGCGGTCTGCGTGCGGCCGTCGCGGACGAATGTGAGAGTCACCTTCTCGCCCGGGCGATGCGAGCGTACGGCGGCGATCAGCGCGTCGGCGTCGGCGATCCGGCGGTCACCCAGCTTCGTGATGACATCACCGTCGCGAAGCTTGGCGTCCGCGGCCGCACCTCCCGGCGTGATCGAACGGATGGCGGCACCTTCGGTCGTACCGTTCTCGGACGTGGCAGGTGAGACGGTCACGCCGAGCTGGGCGTGTTCGGCCCGTCCCTTGTCGATCAGCTCCTTGGCGATCGGGCGGGCCTGGTCGATCGGGATCGCGAACCCGACGCCGATCGAACCCGACTGTCCGCCCATCGAGCCGCCGACCGTCGCGATGACGCTGTTGATGCCGACGACCTGCCCACCCATGTTGACGAGAGCGCCACCGGAGTTGCCGGGGTTGATGGCGGCGTCGGTCTGGATCGCGTCGATGACGGTGTTGGACGAGGCCGAGTCACCCGCGCGTACCGGCCGGTCGAGGGCGCTGACGATGCCCGACGTCACCGTGCCGGACAGGCCGAGCGGCGAACCGATGGCCACGACGTTCTGTCCGACCGAGAGGGCCGAGGAGCTCCCCAGCTTGGCGGGGGTCAGGTCGGTGACGCCGCTGGCGCGGATGACGGCGAGGTCGGTCGTGGGGTCGAGCCCGACCACCTCCGCCTTGGCGCTCCGGCCGTTGCTGAACGTGACGCTCATCTCGCCGCCCTGCTCGGCCGGAGCGGCGACGTGGTTGTTGGTGAGGATCAGCCCGTCGGCGCTGAGCACGATCCCACTTCCGCCTGTCGCACCCTGCGACGAGGCGACCGCTATGGAGACCACGCTCGGCAGGAGCTTGTCCGCGACCTGTTGCACGCTTCCGGGCGGTGCGTTCGAGGCGTTCTGCCCTCTGGGTACCTCGTCGAGAGCGGTCGCCGTCGGTGTGGCCTGCTGGTCCCGGGTGAGCAGATACGTGGCGGCCGTCCCGGTGCCGCCGCCGACCAGGCCGGCCGCGACGGCCACGGCCACGACGGTGGCGGCGGCCATGCGCCTGGGCCTGGGGGCGGGCTTGTCGGGATGACCACCGGACATGCCCGGCGGGTACGGCGGCTGGTTGGGTGACGGCCCGCCGTAGGGCTGCCCGTACGACGGTCCGCCGGCAGGTCCTCCTCCTGGCGAGTCATGGCCGTACGCATGGTGGGCGGGGGGCCCGTACGCCGGCATCTGCCTGGTGTCCTCGCGCCCGCCGGAACCTCCAGGTGGCTGTCCCGGGCCGGTTTGACGCTGGGCCGTCTCGTCGTTGCTGCCCTGGGGCGCCGGGTCCGGCGTTCCCTCAGGGCGGCGCGGCTGGCCCGAAGGTGTTGTCTCGCTCATGTCCTCAAGGTTCGGCCTGGTAGCTGAGATCACACTGAGAGGGTGCCCAGAGGTCCCGAAGAAACCCCCATGTCCGGTCAGTCCGGCTTCGGGCTCCCTGGCCCCGGCTCCTGACGCCGGCGACGCCGGGAGCGAAACGCCCACCGTACGACATGACCGCGACCACCGGGCGCGCGTCCCCTGGTGGCACGCTTCCGGATCCGGCGGCGATGGGTGGAGACCAGAGCCGCCGGAAGCCCGTCCTTGCTCAGCGGTCCGGTGCGGTGGGTGGGGTTCCGGGCTCGCCCGCACGCGCGTGGCCCGGCGTACCGGGAAGCTGCAGTGTCAGCAAGGCGCCGCCACCTGATGCTCGGCCCGCGCTGACGCTGCCCCCGTGGCGCTCGGCGACCTGCTTGACGATCGACAGGCCGAGCCCTGATCCGGGCATCGTCCGGGCCTCCTCCGAACGGTAGAACCGCTCGAACACGTGCGGCAGATCGGCGTCGGCGATGCCGGGACCCTGGTCCGCGACGTCGAGCACGCCTCCGCGCAACGTGACCGTCACGGCGGCCTGCGGCGGGCTCCACTTCGCGCCGTTGTCGAGCAGGTTAGTCACCGCCCGTTCGAGCGCCTGTGCGTCGCCGAACACCGTCCACGGTTCCGCGCTCACGTCGAAACGCAACCCGGGTGCGCGCCGGCGTACACGTTCCACGGCGTGCCCCACGATGTCGGCGAGGTCGACGGGAGCGTGAGTCGCGGCCGGCGGGTCCTCCCGCGACAGTTCGACCAGGTCACCCACCAGCGACGAGAGCTCCGCAACCTGGGCGCGGACGTCGCGCAGCAGTGCCTCCCGGTCGGCGGGCGACAGCCCCGGTCGGCCCTCGCTCTGCGCGAGCAG
Source organism: Actinopolymorpha sp. B9G3 (assembly GCF_040120725.1). NCBI lineage: Bacteria > Bacillati > Actinomycetota > Actinomycetes > Propionibacteriales > Actinopolymorphaceae > Actinopolymorpha > Actinopolymorpha sp. B9G3. Next base: position 139,059 of record NZ_JBEEAB010000009.1, read on the forward strand.
GTCGAGATTGGTCCGCAAGCTGGTGAGGGGTGTACGCAGTTCGTGGCCGGCGTCGGCGATGAGGCGGCGTTCGCGCCCGCGGGAGTCGGCCAGTGCTGACAACATCGCGTTGAACGCATGGGCGAGCCGGGCCAGCTCGTCTGTGCCCTGCACAGGAATCGGTCGCAGGTCACCGGTCCGGGCGACGTGCTCGGCGGCGGCGGTGAGACGGCGTACGGGGCGGAGACCGGTCCGGGCGATGCCCATCCCCGCCCATGCCGCGACGGCGACTCCCGTGCCTCCGACGAACAGCAGCACCAGCCCGAGCCGCTTCAGCAGCGCTTCGGTCCGTTCGGTCGACTGGCCGAGGACGAGCGCGAATCCGCGGACCCTGGAGGCCGGCACCGCGACGACGCGGTAGGTCTTGCCGTCATCGCCTTCGGCCGTACGCACGCTCGAGGGGAGGAAGCCGCGCGCGACGTTCAGCTCGGGCCTGCCGAGCGGGGGATTGCGGAACCTGCCCTCCTCGGTCTTGGACGCGATGACGCCGGTGTCGGCGCGGAGGAGGGCGATCCGGATGTCGGCCGCACCGAGCGCCTCGGAGGGGATCTGGGCAAGCACCTGCTGGTCACCCAGCGGGCTGGACGCCGCCGCCTGAGCGCGTTCGAAGAGGCTGGCGTCGATCTGGCGGAGAAGTGACACGCGGACGGTGACGTAGGCCGCGATGGAGACGAGGACCACGATGAGTCCCACCCCGAGCGCGGCGAGGAGCCCGACCCGCGCGCGCAGACTGAGACTGCGCTCGCGAGGCCCGGACGGGCGGGGAACGGACGGGCGGGGGCCGGAACTCACGGGAGGACTCTCGGCTGGAGGTTCGCGGCGCGTCTCATGGCGCGACTCACGGTGGGGTGTCACGAAGGACGTAGCCGACGCCTCGCACAGTGTGCAGCAGCCGAGGTTCCCCGCCAGCCTCGGTCTTGCGGCGGAGGTAGCCGACATAGACCTCCAGGGAGTTCGCCGAGGTCGGGAAGTCGAAGCCCCACACCTCCTCGAGGATCTGCGTACGCTCCAGGACCTGCCTGGGGTGGCGGAGGAAGAGCTCGAGGAGCGCGAACTCGGTACGTGTCAGGCTGATCGCCCGTTCACCGCGGAGGACTTCCCTCGTGCTCGGCTCGAGCGTGAGGTCGGCGTAGGCCAGCGTCGTGCCGTCAGAGCCCGGCGTCGCGCGCCGGAGCAGGGCTCGCAGCCGGGCCAGCAACTCCTCGAGCGCGAACGGCTTGCTCAGGTAGTCGTCCGCCCCGGCGTCGAGGCCGGTGACCCGGTCCGCCACCGCGTCGCGCGCGGTGAGGACGAGGATGGGCACATCGTTGCCGGTGGCCCGCAGCGCCCGACAGGTGGCGATTCCGTCGAGGCGCGGCATCATGACGTCGAGGATCACCGCGTCGGGATTCTTCGCGGCGACGCTTCGCAGCGCCTGCTCACCACTCTCGGCAAGCTCGACCTCGAAGCCGTTGAAGACGAGCGACCGGCGCAGGGAGTCCCTGACCCCCTGATCGTCGTCCACGACAAGGATCCGCACGAGACGCAGTCTGCCCCCTCGACCTGAACGCACGCTGAGCGCAATGCGGTGCTGACCTGCGTGGTCTCGGGTGTGCGTTGCAGGCCCGCCCGCACCGGGGTGGTTTGCGACGTACGTCCGCGTCATCGTGGTTTCCGGGCCGCTCAGCGGCGGATCTCGAACGACGTGAGGCCCTCCACCCGCTCGTCGTGCGACTCGAGGTGCAGGACTTGGGCGGTGGGTGGACCGGTTCGGCACCAGTCGAGCATCGTGGCGACCTGGACCTCGGTGCCTTCGAAGACGGCCTCGACGGCGCCGTCGTGGCGATTGCGTACCCATCCGGCCACTCCGGCGGCGTTGGCCGCGCGCCGGCAGCTGTCCCGGAAGAACACTCCCTGGACCCTTCCACGGGCGACGACGCGGGTACGAATGATCGCGGACATGCCACCAGCATGCCCAAGGCCGCACGGACAGGTCAGGCTGCGAGGGCGGGGAGCTGGCCGGCGGTCGTCCCGGACCGGCAGCGCCAGCCGTGCTCGGTCACCAGGAAGACGTCCGCCACCGGCAGGCCGTACAGACCTGACTCGTCGGTGAGAGCGTGCAGCCAGGCGTCGTCGGTCGGAAGCCAGACGACCCGACCACGCCGGCAACGGACCATGACGACCGCATGGGTCGGTGGGCTGGGCCGTTCCTTCGGCGCCATCGTGGCGAGCATGCCGCGGAGGGCGGTGCGTGCCTCCGCAGCACCGATTGTCCCGCCGGACGAGCCGGCGGGCGACCTGCCGGACGAGGCGGCGGGCGACGGTGGCGGCAGGTCGATCCAGCCGGCATGGTCGACGTAGGAGCGGGACAGTCGGATGATCGCCAGGACGACGCGATCGCGGCCGAACGGCACGTGTCGGCCGATCCGGCGCAGGAGCGTCCCGGGATCACGCTGGGCAACGGAACGACTTGTTCTGGTCACACAGCCAAGCCTGCCCGATTTGCGCCAGATGCCCCGGTAGTTATCCACAAGTAGCACGCTGTGGATGATCGACACCTGACAGTGCCGCCGATCGGGCATGCTTCCGTCCACCGTTTCACCGGGAGGAAGCCGCAACGGGGAGGAAGCGTGGAGAGATTCCATCTGGTCGGTTGCATCCGAGTAGATCCGCCGCTGCGGCGGGTTGAGTTCGAGTACCTCACGGCGTTCGCCGAGTCGCGCCGGTGGAGCCGGCCGGATGGCCCTTACGCGGTACCCGGCAACCCGCTCGCGGAGTGCCTGGACTCGTCGCTCGACCTGGCGAGCTACGGCGTACCAGCGGAAGGGCAGCCGGGCCTGTTGTGTCCGTGGATCCCGAGCCGGGCCGGGGAGATCCTCGTGCCGGTGGACGGCCTGCCCGGTGGCAACGGGCTGCCACCCGGCGAAGTGGCCGGGTGGCTGGACTATCTGAGCGAGCACTTCCTCCGTCCGGGCGCGCTGACCGAGAAGGTCGACGAGGGCCCGTCGGCGGAGACGTTCGTCGACTTCGGTTTCGATCACGTGCTGAACGGTGCGGCGGCGGTGTCCAGTGACCGCACCGGGCTCTTGACCCTTGTCCGGGTCGCGGCCAACCAGATCAGGGTCGAGGCCGTTTCCGAGAGCGTGCCGTCCGGTCAGTCGGACCAGGTCAATAGTGTGTAGGGCGCGAGGTCGGGGTCGTCAGCGGCAAGGGTGCGCACGACGCCCGGGGTGGTTGTCGCGGTCTCGAACCGGACCGTCACCCGACCGAGGCCCGCTCCCCAGACCCAGCCTCGGCCGTACGACGCGTGAACGGCGTCCGCGCCGGGCATCCAGCGCCGCGCGCCAGGCTCCTGTGTCGCGTCACCCGCGTGAGGTCCGCCGGCATCTGTGCTGACGTCGGTCTTCCGCCCGCTGGCCTGACCCGCTTCGCTGGCCTGACCAGCGCCGGCGGGCGGCTCGGTCATGTCCGCCTGCCCCCACTCCGCACCGGCAGTGCCCGCGGAGGTCGCGTCCTGGGGGAGGGCGTCGTCGCGGGAGGAGAACAGATCCTGCTGGGCCCAGTCCGCGAGTCCTGACACACCCACGCCGAGCAACCGCACCCCGGCCGACGTGTCGACCTCCTGGAGCAGGCGGCGGGCGAGGGCCGTCACCGTCCGGCGATCGTCGGTGGGGCCGGCGACCGTGGCCGAACGGGTATGAGTGGTGAAGTCGAAGAGCCGGATCTTCACCGTGACAGTCCGGCCGGACAGTCCCTCGCCGACCAGACGTTCGCAGACCCGGGTGGCGAGCCGGTCCACTATCACGGCGAGCAGGGCCGGGTCGGCGATGTCGCGGTCGAAGGTGTCCTCGACGCTGATCGACTTCGACTCGCGTTCGGCGACGACCGGCCGGTCGTCCTGCGCCCGGGCGAGTCGGCTCAGCGACTGCCCGTGAGCCTTGCCGAGCAAGGAGACGAGTTCGTTCTCCGGGACCCGTGCGAGCTCACCCACCGTGTGCACTCCGATCCGGCGCAGGCGTTCGTTGGTGGCCGGTCCCACGCCGGGGATTCGCGACACTGGCATCGGCCGCAGGAGCGCGCTCTCGGTGCCGGGTGGGACGACCACGAGTCCGTCCGGTTTGTCGAGGTCACTCGCGATCTTGGCGATGAGCTTGGAGGACCCGGCGCCGATCGATGCGGTGACGCCACCGCTGGTTTCGCTCACGCGTGCCTTGAGCTCACGGCCCAGGTCCTCGACGTCCGCGGCGCTCAGGTCGGTCTGACCGGCGGCCGCCAGATCGACGTACGCCTCGTCGAACGACACCGGTTCGACCAGCGGGGAAACTTCGCGCAGAACGGCCAGGACCGCGCGACTGGTCAACCGGTACGCGGCGAAACGCCCGCTGAGGAACGCCGCATGTGGGCAGCGCGACCGCGCCTCCGCCATCCGCATGGCCGAACGGACACCGAACGCGCGCGCTTCGTACGACGCCGTGGCGACGACTCCGCGCGGCCCCAAGCCACCGACGATCACGGGCTTTCCGCGCAGCGACGGCTTGTCGCGTTGCTCGACCGCGGCGAAGAACGCATCCAGGTCGAGGTGGAGGACGCTCGGCTCGGTGCGCACAGGCGTCATCCTCGCAACCTCGGGAGGCCGGTGACGTGAGTGGACGACCGGTTCGGCCGCCGCGGTACTCAGGTGGGCGTGGGACCCGGCGGCGCTTGGCCGGCCACATTTCATCCACAGGTACGTGATCGGCGGGTTCGTCCACAGGCCGGCGAACATGCCGGCTGCCCGACTCCCGCGCTGCCACGCTCGACCCATGAACACACCCACCCGTACCCACCGTCCCGGCCTCACCCTGCGCACCCCCGAGGACGTCCTCGCCAAGGTGCCCTACCTCGTGGGCTTCCACCCACACGAGAGCCTCGTCGTCCTGGCCATCCGACCGGACCAGGAGGTGCACTGCACGCTGCGGGCCGACTTGCCACCCGACGTCAGCTGGCCCGACCCGGAGAGGCGAGATGATGCCGGTGACGCCGCGGTCGCTGACCTTGTGGACCTCGATGTCGCCTACCCCGGCGTTGACCGCGGCGTTCACCCGGGCACGGAGACAGGCGTTGAGCAAAGCACACAGGCAGGCGTTGACCCGGGCACGGAGACAGGCACGGAGACAGGCATCGGCGGGCGGATCGACGAGAGCGAGATCCTCGACCTCGCCGTGCACCTCGCGGACGTTCTCTTCGGCCAGGAGACGACCCATGCCCTGCTGATCGCCTACACGTCGAACTCGTTCCGCGCGGGCCCGGTGCTGCGGATCGTCCACGCCGTTCTCGAGGCCGCCGGTATCACAGTGCTCGACCGGCTGATCGCAGATGGGCAGCGCTGGTGGTCTGACGCCTGCCTGGACGCGGGATGTTGTCCGCGGTCCGGCACTCCGTACGATCTCGCGCACCATCCGGTGACGGCCAGGTCGGTGTTCGCAGGCGAGGTCGCGCTCGCCGACGAGGAGGCCTTGCGCCGTTCGATCGCGCCCACCGACGGGGAGTCGGCGTCTGTCATGCGTGCACTCATCGCACGGGTGGGGGAGGAGGTCGCGGGCCGGTCGAGTGCCTGTGCCACCGGAGACGCCGTACGCACGACGGGCCAACGCATGGACGATGCATGCCACTATGTCGCCACCCTCGTCGAGACAGGTGCGGGTGTCTCCTCACCCCTGACCGACGAGCAGGTGGCAAGGGCCTGCGTCCTGGTCGCTGACCACAAGACGATGGCAGCGGTCGCAAAACTCGTCACGCCGGAGACAGCGGGCGTCCACCAGGACCTGTGGACACGCGTGCTCCGCCGGACCGTGGCACCTCACGATGCGGGTCCCGCGACGTTGTTGGCGTTCGCGGCGTGGTCGGGCGGGCATGGGGCCCTTTCCCGCTGTGCGCTCGAACGCGCCCTCGCGAGTGATCCGGACTGTCCGATGGCCTACTTCGTTGCGGAGCTGTTGACCCACGGCGTTTCTCCGGGGCACGAGAGGGTGTGAGATGCCTTAAGCAGGGGTGGTCCGCCGTCCTCACCGATGCCGGATTCTGTTGTCCAGCTTCTTCGTTTTCTGATGAGATCTGAGGAATTCTGGTCAAGACAGTGCCTCGCGACCCCTTGGCGAGAAGTGCATTCGATGCGACTCTCGCGGTGAGGGGTTCCTGGGGGAGGAGCGGCGGATGGGGCAGGAGATCGAGGCCCGGGCCTTCACCCGTGAGGACCGTGCCAGGTTCCGCAGCAAGCTACGTCGCTGCACCGAGGCGTGCACGCAGATGCTCGACGAGTCGTGGTTCGAGGGCGACTCGAGGTCGACCGGATTCGAGATCGAGCTGAACCTCGTCGACGAGCGCGGCGATCCCGCTCTCCGGAACGCCGAGATCCTCGAGGCGATCGACGATCCCGCCTTCCAGACCGAGCTGGCGCAGTACAACATCGAGGTCAACATGGCACCGCGCCGGCTGTACGGCAGTGCCCTGAAGGACTTCGAGGACGACCTGTGGGCGCGCCTCAACGCCGCTGACGCGAAGGCCCGTGAGCGCGGTGCACGGATCGCCATGGTCGGGATCCTGCCGACGGTGACGGCCGGCCACATGTCGGTCGACGTACTCTCTCCCAACACCAGGTACAAGCTCCTCAACGACCAGATCATCCTCGCCCGTGGCGAAGACATCCGGATCGTCATCGATGGGGTCGACGAGCTCGTGATGACGACCGACACCGTGGCGCCCGAGTCTGCGTGCACGAGTACCCAGCTCCACCTGCAGGTGAGCCCGGACGCCTTTGCTGCCTACTGGAACGCCGCCCAGGCCATCGCCGGCCCGCAGGTCGCCGTCTGCGCCAACTCCCCGTTCCTGTTCGGCAAGGAGCTGTGGAGAGAGACCCGGATCAAACTGTTCGAGCAGGCGATCGACACCCGCAGCGACGAACTCGTGGAGCAGGGCGTCCGGCCCCGGGTGTGGTTCGGCGAACGCTGGCTCGGTTCGGTGAGCGAACTGTTCGACGAGAACGTCCGGTACTTCTCTCCGTTGTTGCCGGTATGTGACGACGAGGATCCGCTGGAGTCGCTGGGCAGTGGGCGCACCCCTGACCTGTCGGAGCTTCGCCTGCACAACGGCACGATCTACCGCTGGAACCGACCGGTCTACGACGTCGTCGACAACCAGCCCCACCTGCGGATCGAGAACCGTGTCCTGCCGGCCGGGCCGACCGTCGTCGACGTCCTCGCCAACGCCGCGTTCTACTTCGGTCTGGTTCGCCAGCTCGCAGAAGCCGACCGTCCGCTCTGGTCGCAGATGTCCTTCGACGCGGCGGCGGAGAACTTCGTACGCGGTGCGCGCCACGGCATCGGTGCCGAGCAGTACTGGCCAGGTTCCGGATGGCTGCAGGCCGCCGAACTCGTGCTCCGCAAGCTCCTGCCGCTCGCCCACGAAGGGCTCGCCAGCTGGGGCGTCGACCGTGCCCAGCGCGAGCGCCTGCTCGGCGTGATCGAGCAGCGCTGCCTGTCCGGGCAGAACGGCGCCGCTTGGCAGGTGGCCACGTTCCACCGCATCTACGACCGGGGTCGTATCTCGCGCCTCGACGCGTTGCGCGAGATGGTGCGCCGCTATCTCGAGTACATGTCGACCAACGCGCCGGTGCACACCTGGCCTGTCGACCAGTCCTAGCCGGACCTGCGAACCCCGGGTCCCGGCCGGAGCGATCCCCGGGTCCCGGCCGGACCAGTTGACCCGGCGCGCACACCCCAGCCTCCGGACATACCTCGCTCGGAACTCGGACCGGGAGGCAACCGTCATCCGGGGAAAAGCGTCTGAAGGCCCGAGAGGAGGTCGATCATGCCCAACCAGCGTCGTGTCGGCCGGGGTGGCCGCCATCCCGTCCTGCGCGGGTCGTCCTGGACCTGGCAGGAGCATGCAGCCTGCCGGAGCGAACCTGCCGACATCTTCTTCGGCCCGGAGGGCGAGAAGCCGGCAGAACGCAATGAGCGCGAGCAGCGTGCGGTCGAGATCTGTGCGGGATGTCCGGTCCGCCAGCAATGCCAGGGACACGCGGTTCGGCTGCCCGAGACCTACGGCGTCTGGGGTGGGACGACCGAGGCCGGGCGGCAGACGTCCCGACGCGGCCGACTGGCCTCTCCCGCCGCGTAGGGCCGGCCGTCTCCTCCTCTGATCGGCCATCAACCACCCGAGCCCCGAGCGCTGCGGCTAGCGACTGCCCACCGTCCGGCGCACGCGAGGCACGACCACAGGTTCGGTGCCGGTGACGTCCAGCCAGCCCAGCCGGGTCGCGGCATAGATCGGCGCCGGTTCCACGCCCACGATGTCGCAGGCGACGAGCCAGGAACGCCACCAGTCACGATCGTGTTCGAGGAACTCGAGCGGCCCCGGGCGAACGACGATCATGGTGGCGCGCACAGGTGAGGCCGCTCCGCCGGTCACTGGCTCGCCGGCGGCGTCTCCTGGTGACACCAGGCTTTCCAGTGTCCTGACGGCCAGGTCGACCCGCAATGCATGGTCGAGCGGGGCATGAACCGCGCCGGCAAGGAGGTCGCCAGACGGGTCCCCGGCAGGTGCACCGTCGCGGGCGAGCAGGTGGACCTCGGCGCTTGAGGTGAAGATCCGGCGGCGCGTCCGGCAGCGGAGCCTCCACACGGCGCCGGTCAGGTGGCTCACCAATGCCGGGTGTGGACTGCAGGGACCGTCCGGTCCCGATGTCACGGGCATGCCCGCACTCTGCCGCAACCCTCCGACCGTCGGCGGAGGTCATCCACAGGCAGCGTGCCCGTGTAGTAGCGTCCGGGCGCAGGCCCCCTGGGCCTCTCTCGTCCGTACGACGTGCAGTCTGTGGGAGGTGCGCCCGATGGCGGCGATCGTCGTGGGCTATGTCGACAAGCCCGAGGGGCGCGCCGCCCTGCAGCGTGCCGCCGCCGAGGCGAAGCTCCGCCGGGCGCGGCTCGTGGTGGTCAATTCCCAGAGCGTCGCTGATCCGACCACGGACGAGGCCCTGGCGGCCGTGCGGGCAGAGCTCACCGAGGACGGTCTCGCCCACGAGGTCCGTGAACCCGCCCCCGGGCTCGAACCGGCGGAGGACCTCATCGCGGTGGCAGGGGAAGTGGCCGCCGACTTCATCGTGATAGGGCTCCGCCGCAGGTCACCGGTCGGCAAGCTGATCCTCGGCAGCAACGCCCAGCGGGTTCTGCTCGACGCTTCGTGCCCGGTCCTTGCGGTGAAGGCGGATTCGGGCCACGGCTAGTCCGGGCGGTGTCGGGACCGACGATCACGCACCTGCCCCTGGAGACAACGACAACGATGTGAGGAACGCGTTCATGGCCATCTCGATCACCGGCGATCCCGCGGCTGACGCCGAGCTCGACAACCCGTTCTCGCTACTCTCCGGCATGCTCCTGGACCAGCAGGTCACCATGGAGAAGGCGTTCTCCGGCCCGCGGGTGCTGGTGGAACGACTCGGTGGTCCGCTGGACCCGCAGGTCGTCGCCACCTACGACCCGGAGGCCTTCGTCGAGGTCTGCGCCCGCCCGCCGGCAGTCCACCGTTACCCCCGGTCGATGGCAGCGCGGCTCCAGACGCTGGCCCGCCTCGTCGTCGAGACGTACGACGGAAAGGCGGAACGGATCTGGACCGACGTCGCGACCGCGAAGGAGCTCCACGCCCGGCTGAAGAGCCTGCCCGGCTTCGGACCGGCCAAGGCGACGATCTTCGTCGCGCTCCTGGGCAAACAGGTCGGTGTCCGCCCGGAAGGCTGGCGGGAGGTCACCGGGAACCTGGGCGAGGAAGGCACTTTCCGCTCGGTCGCGGATGTGGTCGATGCGGATTCGCGGGCCAAGGTGCGGGCATACAAGCAGGAGCAGAAGCGTGCTGCCAAGGCTGGGCGCTGAGACCGGGCGTCACTTGGTGGCCGACGTATGCTGGAACATCGAGCATCCGGGCCGACCGCGTGAGGGATCGTGCCGCGAAGTCATCGTGATCTGCCTCTAGCGGGTGCCGCGCGGGTAGCCCCGTCGGCACGTGCCAGAATGCTCCCTTGCACTTGGCCCGGTGTCCCGGTCACTCTCACCACGAGTACGACGAGAGGAAGTTCGTGTCGTCCCGCACGTCCCGGTTTGCACCACTCCTTGAAAGCCCCGAAGTCCAGCAACTGGTCGCGCATGGCCGGGAACGCGGGCATGTCACCGCTGAGGAGGTGCGCGGCGCGTGCGAAGAAGTCGGGATCGACAAGACTCAGTGGGCGAACCTGCTGCGATACCTCGGCGAGGAAGGAGTGACCGTGTCGGTTGACTCCACCACCCAGACCACCCGCAAACGGGTCGCGGCGGCCGCTTCGCGGCGCGCGGCCGCGGTAACGCAGAACGCCGCGACACCGGCGAAGCGGGCGAATTCGGCACCGAAGTCCCGCGACGCGAAGGGGTCCGGCCCGTCCGCGCCCGGCCGCCCGGGCGGCCGCTCCACAGACGCCCCCAGGCTCGCCACGGACGCCGCGGTGGAGCTCCGGGCCGGCGAGGAGGCCCCGGCCGCCGAGCAGGCCAGAGCGCTCACGAGCGTCCCTGACGAGCCGGTCCGGGCAAGTGCCGACCCCGCCGACCCGGCACCGTCCGGGAAGGAGGGCGCGGGAGCCACCAAGTCGGCGGAGGCCAAGACGGGCCCGAAGTCGCGGGCGAAGGCGGCTGGCACCAAGTCCAAGAAGGGTGCGTCTGCTCCCGCGAAGCAGAAGAAGGCCGGCGACGCCGACAGCGAGGTCGCTCTCGAGATCGAAGGTGCGCTCGAGGAAGAGGGCTTCGTTCTGTCCGAGGACGATGACACCGACGAGCCGGAGCAGCAGGTGGTGGTCGCCGGTGCGACCGCCGACCCGGTGAAGGACTACCTCAAGCAGATCGGCAAGGTTCCCCTGCTGAACGCCGAGCAGGAGGTGGAACTGGCCAAGCGGATCGAGGCGGGGCTGTTCGCCGAGGAGAAGCTCGCGCCCGAGGAAGGCACGCCGCCGCCGGCAGAGGCCACCACCGAGCTCGAGTGGATCGCCGAAGACGGTCACCGTGCCAAGAACCATCTGCTGGAGGCGAACCTCCGCCTCGTGGTGTCGTTGGCGAAGCGCTACACCGGCCGGGGCATGCTCTTCCTCGACCTGATCCAGGAGGGGAACCTCGGGCTGATCAGGGCGGTGGAGAAGTTCGACTACACCAAGGGCTACAAGTTCTCGACGTACGCCACGTGGTGGATCCGCCAGGCGATCACCCGGGCGATGGCCGACCAGGCGCGCACGATCCGGATCCCCGTCCACATGGTCGAGGTGATCAACAAGCTCGCCCGCGTCCAGCGGCAGATGCTGCAGGACCTGGGCCGGGAACCTACTCCGGAGGAGCTGGCCAAGGAGCTGGACATGACTCCGGAGAAGGTCATCGAAGTCCAGAAGTACGGCCGCGAGCCGATCTCCCTGCACACGCCTCTGGGTGAGGAGGGCGACTCCGAGTTCGGGGACCTGATCGAGGACTCCGAGGCCATCGTCCCCGCGGACGCCGTGTCGTTCACCTTGTTGCAGGAGCAGTTGCATGCGGTGCTCGACACCCTGTCCGAGCGCGAGGCCGGCGTCGTGTCGATGCGGTTCGGGCTGACCGACGGCCAGCCGAAGACGTTGGACGAGATCGGCAAGGTCTACGGTGTGACCCGCGAGCGGATCCGCCAGATCGAGTCCAAGACGATGAGCAAGCTCCGCCATCCCAGCCGGTCCCAGGTGCTCCGCGACTACCTCGACTGACCAGGGTTCGGCGGTGGCGGCGAGCCGCGCCACCACCGCCGAGTTGGCGGTCGACCGCGAGGTGAGATAGTGATAGTTCCGTGACACACGCCACCATGCCCCGTACTCCCGTCCTGGCGTACGGGGCTCTTTGGTTTGTCCAAGAAGCACCGAGGGTTGTCCAAGCACCGTGGGTTGCCGAAGCACATGCTGCTCGTTGGTGTCAGCACGGGGCGGCTCATGATCCGGCGCATCGACCTGTCCGTTTGCTGCTGTCCCGCCCCCGGGACGACGGCAGGAGTTGAAAGGGAAGCGCGTGAGCATCGAAGGCATCGAGCAGACGCCGGCGCAGAAAAGCCGAAAGCGGGTCCGCAAGACGGCGCGCAAGTCGGCCAAGGCGCCTGCGGCAGCGGCGGTGACCGCGGTCGCGGATCCGAAGAGCGACTCGGCCGAGCCGCCTGCCAACGGCGAGGTCGTCGGCGACGTCGACCTCGAGGCCGACGGTGAAGGTTTCGTTCTGTCCGAGGGTGATGACACCGACGAGCCGGAGCAGCAGGTGGTGGTCGCCGGTGCGACCGCCGACCCGGTGAAGGACTACCTCAAGCAGATCGGCAAGGTTCCCCTGCTGAACGCCGAGCAGGAGGTGGAGCTGGCCAAGCGGATCGAGGCAGGGCTGTTCGCGGAAGAGAAGCTCGCGATGGCCACTGACCCCTCGGTCGTGGAGGCGGGCAGTGAGCTGGACTGGATCGCAGAGGACGGCCACAAGGCGAAGAACCATCTGCTGGAGGCGAACCTGCGGTTGGTGGTGTCGTTGGCGAAGCGTTACACCGGCCGGGGTATGGGTTTCCTCGACCTGATCCAGGAGGGGAACCTCGGGCTGATCAGGGCGGTGGAGAAGTTCGACTACACCAAGGGCTACAAGTTCTCGACGTACGCCACGTGGTGGATCCGGCAGGCGATCACCCGGGCGATGGCCGACCAGGCGCGCACGATCCGGATCCCCGTGCACATGGTCGAGGTGATCAACAAGCTGGCTCGGCTGCAGCGGCAGATGCTGCAGGACCTGGGTCGGGAACCTACTCCGGAGGAGCTGGCCAAGGAGCTGGACATGACTCCGGAGAAGGTCATCGAGGTACGCAAGTACGGCCGCGAGCCGATCTCCCTGCACACGCCTCTGGGTGAGGACGGCGACTCCGAGTTCGGTGATTTGATCGAGGACTCCGAGGCCATCGTGCCCACCGACGTGGTGACCTTCGCGCTGTTCCGCGAGCAGCTGCTCTCGGTCCTCGACACGCTGAGCGAGCGCGAGGCCGGCGTGATCTCCCTCCGCTTCGGGCTGACCGACGGCCAGCCGAAGACGTTGGACGAGATCGGCAAGGTCTACGGCGTGACCCGCGAGCGGATCCGCCAGATCGAGTCCAAGACGATGAGCAAGCTCCGCCATCCCAGCCGGTCCCAGGTGCTCCGCGACTTCCTCGACTGACCGGGTTGGTTCACCTGTGCCGGTCGGCCAGTTGGGCTTCGTACAGTGAGGCCGGCACGAGACCGGGTTGGTTCGCACCCTCGATGTGGCCCGTCGGCTGCTCGAACGGTCCGTCGCCGGTGACCTCGCCCGCACATCCGATCGCGTAGTTCTGCGCGGTGGGTGGTCTCTGGACGACGAGTCGACGGCCGGCCATGTCGGCGTTCCACGCCACCGAGTGCGCCGACGCCCAGCCGTGGCCGGTGCCGTAGTCGCCGCGGTTGTAGATACCGAGGGTGATGCCGGTGGCTGGCGCGACCTCGCGGTGGTTGTCCCAGAGCAGCGCCTGGCTCCACCGCCGGTGACCCTCGCTGGAGGCGAGGCTGCCTTCGGAGACTCCACGCAGGAAGACCACGCCTGAGGCGGTGGAGGTGCCGTTGGAGATGTACGCATGGCGGGCCCTGCTGGCGTAACAGTCGGCGAAGAGGACCTGCTGGGAGTACTTCTCGGTGTTGAAGTTGTAGCGCAGCCCACCGGTGACCACAGAAGCCGGATCAAGTGCGCGGCTTTTCACGATCGTGGCCCGGGTGCACTCGTCGGTTTCCACGCCCGCCTTCGCGAAATGCAGCATCGTGCAGCCACTGACCCACACGTCCTCGACCTGGCGGAGCTTGATGGCGACCCAGGCGTGATCCTCGTCCTGGTCGGGATCCCCGGCGAACTCGATGTCGATCCGGAGATCCTCCACGCCGACCTCTGCCACCACGCCGGTCCGGTCCCACGCATAGACGTACGACGGCGACAGGTCACGGCGTAGGTGGTTGAAGAGGGGTACGTCGACGGTGATCCGGTTTCCGCGGATCTCGGTGATCCGCCGGTTGTAGACGATCGGCTGACTGTCCACGGTCCACGGTTCGTCCCTTCCCGTGGCGCCGTGGTCGATCGCTGCGAGCCACTCGGCCGTGCAGGGGTGGACGAGGATCAGGCTGTCGCCAGGGGAGAGCGCCGAGGCGTCGGCGACGTTGAACGAGCGCGCACCGACCTCGACGACGTCGGAGGTGACGGTGGTCCGGGTGCCGGGGAACTCACCACGCCACTGCGTACTCGCACCGCCGCCGACAACGAGGACGTCGCGGTGCTCGGGCACGTTTCCGACCGCACGGATGACCGTGTTGGACGCCGGATCCACCTCGTCGCCGACACCACGCAGGACCACGCCGTCGTGGTTCAGGCGTACGGTCCCGGCGACGGGATAGATGCCGGCCTCCAGCAGGACAGCGCCGCGCAGACCGTCCGGGTCCTTCGGGAGCTGGCCCACTGCGTCGATGGCGGCCTGGATGTGGCCGGTGTTGTCACCCTCGACGGGTCCGATCCGGCGGACGGTAGGCACCTCGGGGATCGGCTGGTCGGCGTTCCGGTAGCCCGCGTGGCTGAAATCGGGGATCCGGTTCTGTTCGGCGTCCTGGTGGTAGCGGAGGCGGCCGTCGGCGTCGTAGTGGACGAGCCGCGACTGCCAGCCGGTCTCGGTCGCACCAGCCCCAGATCCCGTCGCCCCGGCCGGGAGCTGCCCCGCAAGCTGACCGAGCACCAGGCCTCCACTCATCGTGAGAAGCGACCGCCGGTTCACCGCGTCGAACGACGCCATGGTGACACCCACCTTCGACATCTGCGACGAGAGCCACGGACCGGCCTCATCAGACGGTGAGTACGTGATCGACGCTGAGTATGGTCGGCCGGGCGGATCGGTGGAACCGGGCGGCCGGGACAGCCGTGGCGATAACCGGACGAGGTCTCCCGAGGACGCTCAGTACGGTCGGTTCCGGCGGTTGCGGCTCAGGGTCCGCCGGCTCAGGGTCCGCCGGCTCGGTGGAGTAGCGCCCAGGTCCGCACGCCTGGCCGGGGCCGGGTGACCGCGCCTGGGGCGCCTGCGTGGGGTCCTGGACGTGAACGTGCCGGCCACCACGTGGATGGCCGGCACGGACGTGCGTGGCGTCGGGGGCGGCACCGCGGGGGCGCCGCCGTAGGTCAGTTGGGGGTGTCCGTTTCCACACCGAGTCGGTTGGTCTCGTCCTGGATGTCGGTCGCGACCTCGCGCAGCTTCGCAGAGTGCTCGCGACCGTGATGTGCGCAGAACAACAGCTCGCCGCCAGACCCCAGGGACACCCGGACGTACGCCTGGGCGCCGCAGCGGTCGCAGCGGTCCGCGGCCGAAAGTGGCGTGGCAACTGCAGCAGTCACGTGATCTTCTCTCCGTTGTCGAGGACTCCAACTCCGTCAACATCCAACCAGGTGCCAGCTCTTCCCGCCCAGCTGCCGGAACCTGTGGTGCCGTTAGGGCAAGCTTGACCCCGCCAGGCGGACCGCGCCACTCCGAAGGGCCCGAATACGTTCCGCGCTCCGCGCAAAAAGGGACCCTTGGCGGCCGGATATGGTCGTATGGCGCTTGCCGATGTGGCCAACGTCACTCCCTCCTTCCGGCTCGGCGTGGGAGTCCTGGCCTGTCCCCGCAGGTCGGTAGCCTGAGAGCGCTCAACAGCCCAGGAACGGTCTCCCAGACGACAAATATCTACGAAACGTAGTGATGAGACCACGGAGAGGAGCGGTCCTTGTCCACTCGGCCGGCGGACCTCGATCACTCTGGCTACACCGCGCGCCACCTCACGGTGCTCGAGGGCCTGGAGGCCGTACGCAAACGGCCAGGCATGTACATCGGTTCCACCGACACCCGGGGGCTCATGCAGTGCCTGTGGGAGCCGATCGACAACGCGGTGGATGAGGCGCTCGCGGGCGCGTGCAGTCGGATCGAGGTCATCCTGCACCCCGACGGCTCGGCAGAGGTTCGTGACAACGGGCGCGGCATCCCCGTCGACATCGAGCCGCGGACGAAGCTCTCCGGCGTCGAGGTGGTCTTCACCCGGTTGCACGCCGGCGGCAAGTTCGGCGGCATCTCCTACACCGCCTCCGGCGGCCTGCACGGTGTCGGCGCCTCGGTGATCAACGCCCTGTCCGAACGCCTCGACGTCGAGGTCGACCGGGCGCCCGCGACCTGGGCGATGAGCTTCCGCCGCGGCGTGCCGGGGTCCTTCTCCGCCGAGGGACCCAAGACGTCGTTCAGCAAGGGATCGGGACTCTCCAAGGTCGGCAGGGTCAAGAAGGGCACGACCGGAACCCGGGTGCGGTTCTGGCCGGACCGGCAGATCTTCACCAAGGATGCGGTGTTCGCCTTCGACGAGTTGGTGACCCGCGCGCGTCAGACCTCGTTCCTGGTTCCCGGGCTCGAGGTGGTCGTCCGCGACGAGCGGGTCGGCGCTGACGACGGCGGTCCGCGGGAAGAGAGCTTCCGCCATGACGGCGGCATCGCCGAGTACACGGAGTTCCTCGCCCCTGACGAGGCCGTCACCGGTGTCATCCGGCTACAGGGCGAAGGCCACTTCACCGAGACGGTGCAGGTGCTCGACGACAAGGGCCACCTCAGCCCTCAGGAGGTGGAGCGCGACCTCGGGGTCGACGTGGCCGTCCGCTGGGGGACCGGCTACGAGACCGAGATCCGTTCGTTTGTCAACGTCATCGCCACCACCAAGGGCGGTACGCACCTGCAGGGCTTCGAGCGGGCGCTGACCCGCACCGTCAACGACGTGTTGCGCGGTTCGCGGCTCCTGCGTACCAACGAACCCGACGTCACCAAGGACGACATACTCGAAGGCCTCACGGCCGTCGTGGCCGTACGTCTGGCCGAGCCGCAGTTCGAGGGCCAGACCAAGGAGATCCTCGGCACCCCGGCGGCCACGCGGATCGTGTCCAATGTCGTCAAGAAGGAACTCGACGCGTTCCTGACCTCCAGCAAGCGGGGCCAGAAGGCACAGGCCCGCGCCGCACTGGAGAAGGTCGTCGCGGCGGCCCGTGCGCGCGTCGCGGCGCGCCAGCACCGTGACGCACAACGGCGCAAGAACGCCCTGGAGTCCTCGGCCCTGCCGGCGAAGCTCGCCGACTGTCGGTCCTCCGACGTCGACCGCAGCGAGCTGTTCATCGTCGAGGGAGACTCTGCGCTCGGCACAGCCAAGCTCGCCCGCAACTCCGAGTTCCAGGCGTTGCTGCCGATCCGCGGCAAGATCCTCAATGTCCAGAAGGCTTCGGTCTCCGACATGCTGAAGAACGTCGAGTGCGCGGCGATCATCCAGGTGGTCGGAGCAGGTTCGGGTCGTACGTTCGACATCGACAGCGCGCGCTACGGCAAGATCGTCTTCATGGCCGACGCGGACTCCGACGGCGCCCACATCCGCTGCCTGCTGGCGACATTGTTCTGGCGCTACATGCGGCCGCTCGTCGAGGCCGGGCGCGTCTTCACCGCCGTACCGCCACTGCACCGGATCGAGCTGGTCAATCCCAAGAAGGGCCAGGACAAGTACCTCTACACCTACTCCGACGCGGAGTACCACCGCACCCGGGTCCAGCTCGACAAGCGTGGTGTCAGGCACAAGGAGCCGCCGCAGCGTTACAAGGGCCTCGGTGAGATGGATGCCGGCCAGCTGGCCGAGACCACGATGGATCCGCGCCGGCGCACACTCAGGCGACTCACGGCCGCGGGGGCGGAGGAGGCCGAGCGGGTCTTCGAACTCCTCATGGGTAACGACGTGGCGCCCCGCCGGGAGTTCCTCGTTGCCAGTGCGCGCGACCTCGACGAGGCGCGGATCGACACCTGATCCTTCCCCGACGCAATCCCTCCGCGTCGTTGAGCGACCACACCTGAGCCGGTACGGTGCTTGAGCGGATGATCTCGATCACGATTCACCGGCGCTAAGGGGGAAATGGCGGGTGTCTGAGTCCACCGGGACGGCGGCGACCGAACCAAACGCGCAGCCTGAGCTTCGCCGGGTCATCGGTCCCAAACTGCTGCTCTTCTTCGTCATCGGCGACATCCTCGGCACCGGCATCTACGCGCTGACGGGCACTGTCGCCGGCGAGGTCGGCGGCGCCGCGTGGATGTCGTTCGGGCTGTCGTTCATCGTCGCGATGTTCACCGCGACGTCCTATGTCGAGCTGGTCGGCAAATACCCCAAGGCCGCCGGCGCCGCGCTCTACACCCAACGTGCGTTCGGGATCCACTTCCTCACCTTCATGGTGGCATTTGCCGTCATGTGCTCGGGGCTCACCTCGGCGGGTGCGGCGTCACGGGCGTTCGGTGGCGACTACCTGCAGGAGTTCTGGTCGGTGCCGACGCTTCCCGTGGCGATCGGGTTCCTCATCGTCCTTGCGCTGATCAACTTCCGCGGTGTCTCGGAGTCGGTGAAGTTCAACGTCTTCCTCACCTGCGTCGAGCTGTCCGGGCTCATCCTCATCATCGTGATCGGTACGCTCGCGCTGACTCGCGGCGTCGGTGATGCCGGTAACGCGCTGGAGTTCAACTCCGAGGGCACGGCGTTCGGGCTCGTGGTCAGTGGTGCCGCGCTGGCATTCTTCGCCTTGGTGGGTTTCGAGGACTCGGTCAACATGGCCGAGGAGACCACCGACCCACAGCGGACCTTCCCTCGCGCGCTGTTCCTGGGCATCACCCTCACGGGGATCGTCTACATGCTGGTCGCGTTCTTCGCCACCGCGCTGGTCCCGCTCGGCGTGCTGGGCGAGTCGACCGGCCCACTGCTCGAAGTCGTCCGGGCGGGTGCAACCTGGTTCCCGCTGTGGCTGTTCTCGCTGATCGCACTCTTCGCCGTGACCAACTCCGCACTGATCAACATGATGATGGCGTCGCGACTGGTCTACGGGATGTCCCGGGAGCAGATCGTGCCGTCGGTCTTGGGCACTGTGCACCCGTTCCGGCGTACTCCGTGGGTCGCGATCTTCTTCACGTCGGTGCTCGCCATCGGCCTGGCCAGCTGGGGTGGCGTCAGCGACCTCGGCGGTACGACGGCGCTGCTGTTGCTGTGCGTCTTCACCCTCGTCAACGCCGCCGTGCTCGTCCTGCGCAAGGACCGGGTCGAGCACGAGCACTACCGCGCCCCGACCGTCTTTCCGGTTCTGGGCATCATCAGTTGCTTCTATCTGGCCACGCCATGGTCCGGTCGCGACCCTCAGCAGTACCTGATCGCCGGCGTCCTGCTCGTCATCGGACTCGTGTTGTGGGTGGTCAACTGGCTGGTGCAGCGGGCCATGGCTTCGCGGGCGAGTGGTGAGGAGCCCCGCGCCTGAGGCCGGTGCGCCGCAGGGTGAGGATCGCGACCACGCCCGCGATCGCCGCACAGGAGGCGGCTCCGGCGAAGATCGTGTGGAGCTGGACGAGTGCCGCTTCGCGGAGCGCGTCGGCGTACGCGGGACACTGAGCGGGAGTGTCCGGGCACAGCGCTTCTGGCGAAGGGATCCGCGTCTGCTCGGCGAAGAACCGCCGCAAGCCCACGGCCGTGAGCGCGGACAGCCCCACCAGCATGCCGACCATCCGCGCGACGACCAGCAGGGCGCTCGCGACCCCGTGGGTCTCGGCTCGGGTCGCGGCGAGCAAGGCGGCGTTGACGGGCGCGATCGCGAGTCCGAAACCGAGCCCGCCCACGACAAGGGCGACGTCGCTCCATGCACTGTCGAGAGCGTCCTGCCGCCACATGGCCATCGCGACGAACGCGCCTGCGCTCATCGCCATGCCGGCGGCGGTGAGCAGGGCCGACGGGAGCCGGCTCGTGAGCCAGCCACCGACGAGGGCCCCGACCGGCAGGGCGACGAGGAAGCGCAGCAGCACGAGCGCGGCACCGAACTGCGAGTCCGGATAGTGGGTGGCCCGGGCGAAGATCGGCACGTCGACGAGTGCGGCGATGAGCGCCGCGCCAGTGAAGAAGCTGACGACCAGTGCACCCCACGCGGCAGGTGCGGCGAGAGTGTCGCGAGGCACGATCGGGTTCGTGGCGCGACGCTGACGCCAGGTGAACGCCAGCGCACACAGCGCCGCCGCTCCGAGCAACCACGGTCCGGCCGGGGAGAGGACCTCCGTCGCCGGATCCGCGACCGCGAACGCGAGGACCACCCCACCCAGCGCAAGGCCCAGCAGGAGCGCCCCCGGGAAGTCGGCGGCCGCGACGACCGCGGGAAGCCGCCGAAGGCTCAGCAGCGGACGGTCGGCCGTGGCCTGACGGGCGAGGAAGAGGCCGGACAGCACGAGGGTCGCGATCCCGATGGGCGTGGCGAGCCTTGACTCGCCGGCGAGCGGGAGGAACGCCAGCCCGAGCGTCACGTCCGTGACCAGGCGCCCTGGTGCGGTGAGGGTGAGCGTGAGCGCGCTCAGTGCGAGCAGCCCGAGCAGGATGCCCGGCAGGTCACGAGGCGGGCGCGCCGGCGCCGTGGTGGTCGTGCGCCGGAATCCCAGCGCCAGGAACAGCCCGCAGCCGAGGTTGATCCAGAAGATCATCCGCCAGTCGGCGACGAGCAGGATCACGGCGCCGTAGAGCGGGCCGATGACGCTTCCGAGCTCCTGCACCGCCCCGACGACACCGAGAGGGAGGCCGCGGCGTTCGGGAGGCCAGAGGTCGGCGACCAGGGCGAGTGTCGCAGGCACGAGCCCGCCGCCGCCCACCCCTTGCAGGAACCGCCCGGTGACGACGATGCCGAGGTCGTACGACGCCGCGGTGAGCAGTGACCCCAGGGCGAAGAGCAGCACCGCCGCGACCAGCACAGGCGTACGGCCGAACAGGTCGGAGAGTCGGCCGATCAGCGGCAGCATCGCCACATAACCGAGGAGGAAGCCGGAGATGACCGGTGTGGCCCGTTGCAGCTCGTCGACGTCGAGGCCGACCCCAACCATGATGTCCGGCAACGCGAGGACGACGACGTAGGTGTCGGCGGCGGCAAGGAGGACCGCGACGCAGCCGAGGGCCAGGTGCGAGCGGGACCCCATGCGGCCCGGAACCCTCCCGTGGGTGTCAGGTGTGCCAGGCACTCGTCAGGCGCCCTTGTGGGGCTTGGTGATGGTCGCCGGCTCGCCGTAGCGGTCGAGTACGACGGTGTAGGTGGTCGTGCTCTTCTTGTCGTAGAACGGCCCGCGGAACGTCGCCTTGCGCAGCTGCCCGGTGTCCTCGGCGACGAAGAAGTTCGTCTCGAACGTCGCCCGCGGATCGGCCACGACCAGCAACCGGCCGACGACCTTCGCGGGGAGGCGGGCGCTGACCTGGGTGACGACCTCGCGCCCGGAACGGGCTCGTCCGACATGCCTGACTCGTTGCGCATCGGTCAGGAACGACGACAAACCCTGTCCCGGATCGAGCATCAGCGCAGGGTCGGCGATGCCGAGGCGGTCCGGGTCGGTGGCGGCGAAGCGTTCGGTGAACGGGATCTGGGTGTACAGCGTGCCGTCGAGCGAGACGACCTTGAGGGTGAGCGCGACACCGCCCGTGGCCACTCGGAAGCGACCGGAGAACGCGGCCGGTCGCTTGGCGATGCCGTCGCCGCCGACGAGCACGGCGCCAGCCTCGGGGAGGCCGGCACTTGTCACCCGGAAATGCACCGTCCTGGTCGCGTCGAGTTCGCGCTTCGCCTCGACGAGAGTGGACCGCGGGTTCGCCGGGGGATCCTCGGCGCAGCCGACTAGGACGGTGGACGCCGTCCACGCAACGAGGGCGAGGAGGATGCCGACACGTCGACGCACCCGCATAGCCTGCCATGCCCGCGGGTCGGCTCGGCAAATGACCACGCTGCCTATGTATGTGGCATCCGGACCAGGCGCCGGTACCTGTTTTGGTTGCAGACACCTGCTCAGCGTGGTCAATTGCGGCGTAGGACAAGAGCAGAGCGCTTCACCCGCAGGGCATGGGCAGTGACCGTTCCCGCAGGACATTGGGGCGGTACGCCGCCCCGACACGTCTAGCTGAGAGGGCCGGCGACGGCGGCGATCGGCTGGCTGGCCGCGACCCCCGAACCGTCCCGCTTGCCTGTCGCCTCCGGCAGGTCGATGACCGCACCACTCGCCGCCGCCGCCCGGGCCGGACCGACGCCTGTCCACGCGAGCAACAGCGCGTCTTCGCCCTTGAGTAGTCGGTGGCAGCGGACGCCACCGGTGGCTCGGCCCTTCGCGGGATACTCGGAGTACGGCGTGACCTTCACCGTGCCCGCATCCGTGCCGGGCAGGGCCGACAGCGAGCCGGCGACGGTGACCACCACCGCATCCCGGACCGCGGCCTTGCCTGACGGTAGGGCGCCGAAGAAGACCACCCGCGCCTTCGCTCCGAGCCGGATCCCTGCCATCCCGCCGGCCGTCCGTCCCTGCGGGCGTACGACGGATGCAGAGAACCGCAGCAGCTGCGTATCGCTGGTGACGAAGACCAGGTCCTCGTCGCCGGTACCGAGCTCAGTCGCCCCGACGATCTCGTCGCCGTCCTTGAGCGCGATGATCTCCCAACTGTCCCGGTTGGTGAGGTGGTCGGGCTGGACGCGTTTGACCACACCGTCCTTCGTTCCCAGGGCGAGGCCGGCAGAGTCGGGATCGAACGTCGTCAGGCACAGTGGCCGTTCGCCGGACTCCAGGGAGACGAACTCACTGAGCGGCGCACCACCCTGGAGGTTGGGCGAGTTGGCCGTCGGCGGGAGCGCCGGCATGTCGAGGACGCCGAGCCGGATCAGCCGGCCGCGACTGGTGACGAGCCCGACCTGGCCGCGCGCGGTGGCGCGTACGGCCGAGATCACCACGTCGTGCTTTGCCCGTGGGCCGTCGGTCGGCAGCGGGTCGGGACCCGCCGCCCGGGCCAGCAGCCCGGTGGACGAGAGCAGTGCCCAGCACGGGTCGTCGGCCACCTCGAGTGGGACCGTGCTGGTGACCGTCTGGCCGGAAGACTCGAGCAGGACGGTACGCCGCTCCGTTCCATACGCCTTCGCCACGTCGGCCAGCTCGCCGGACACGAGCCGCTTGAGCAGGCGTTCGTCTTCGAGGATCGCGGTGAGCTCGCCGATCTCCTTCTCCAGCTCCGACTTCTCCTTCTCCAACTCGATCCGGGAGAACTTCGTGAGCCGCCGCAACTGCATGTCGAGGATGTACTGCGCCTGCGCGTCGGACAGGTCGAACACCGCGATCAGGCGTTCCTTCGCGGCCGCCGCGTCGTCACTGCCCCGAACGATCTGGATGACCTCGTCGATGTCGATGATCGCGATCAACAGACCCTCGACGAGGTGCAGGCGGTCCGAGGCCTTCGTGAGCCGGAACTGCGTGCGTCGGCGGGTCACGTCGTAGCGGTGGTGGAGGTAGACCTCCAGCAGCTCCTTCAACCCCAGCGTGCGTGGCTGCCCCTCGACCAGCGCGACGTTGTTGATGTTGAACGAATCCTCCATCGGCGTGAGCTTGTAGAGCTGCTCGAGGATCGCCTCGGGATGGAAGCCGTTCTTGATCTCGATGACGAGTTGCAGGCCGTGCTGGCGGTCGGTGAGGTCCTTGAGGTCGGCGATGCCCTGGAGCTTCTTGCTCTGCACGAGGGCCTTGATGCGTTCCATGATGCGTTCGACGCCGACGTTGTAGGGGAGTTCGGTGACGACGATTCCCTTACGCCGTGGAGTGACGCTCTCGACCCGGGCGGTGGCGCGCATCTTGAACGCACCGCGTCCGGTTTCGTACGCGTCCCGGATCCCGGCCAGGCCGATGATCTTGCCGCCGGTCGGCAGGTCGGGTCCGGGGATGAACCGCATCAGATCGTCGAGGCTGGCGTTCGGCCTCTTGATGAGGTGCCGAAGCGCCTGGACGACCTCGATGAGGTTGTGCGGCGCCATGTTGGTGGCCATACCGACGGCGATCCCGGTGGCGCCGTTGACGAGCAGGTTGGGCAGCGCAGCCGGCAACACGCCGGGTTGGGTCTCGCGGCTGTCGTAGTTGGGCACCCAGTCGACGACGTCCTCGTCGAGGGACTCCGTCATGGCAAGAGCCGGCCCCGCCATCCGACACTCCGTGTAGCGCATCGCTGCCGGACCGTCGTCCAAAGATCCAAAATTGCCGTGCCCATCGACCAGCGGGACCCGGAACGCCCAGCTCTGGGCCATCCGGACGAGTGCGTCGTAGATGGCCAGGTCACCATGCGGGTGCAGTTTTCCCATGACCTCGCCGACGACGCGGGCGCTCTTCACGTGCGCGCGGTCAGGACGCAGCCCCATGTCGGACATGGTGTAGAGAATCCGGCGCTGTACGGGCTTGAGTCCGTCGCGGGCGTCGGGCAACGCCCGGAGGTAGATCACCGAGTAGGCGTACTCGAGGAAGCTCTTGCGCATCTCGTCGCCGACGTCGATGTCGGCGATCTGCTCCTCGAAGTCGTCCGGCTGCACCATCGAACTCTTGCGGCGGGCCATAGCGGTTGTGCACTCCTCGGGTCCGGGTGAGAAGAACCAGTAGGGCTCCTACGAATAGTGGCATCCTCCGCCCACAGCCCGGCTGAGCGACGCGCGGTGGTGCCTCAGCTGGATGCCGGCCGGACAGGGCGAGCAGCGAAGGCCGTCCGCTCCAGCGTGCTCCACGCGGTGCTGACCAGCAGGTAGACGCCGGCCGCGAGTGGGACGAAGGCGGCGACGACCAGCGTGGCGTACGGCAGCAGGGGAGCGAGCCTGGCCGCCAGCGCCGGAGTCTCCTCGGGGAGGGTACGCCGAGTGAGCCGGGACGACCACCACGCGACCCCCGCGAGCAACGCGAAGGAGCGCGCAGTAGACGAGCACAGTCGGGTCATCGAGGGCGGGAGCGAGGACGGACGTGAGAAAGGTGACGATCTGGCGGTACGCCTGAGCCGGCGCGACCCGATCACCAGGGCACCGGCAGGAGCGCCAGGGCCGCCGGGCCGAGGCCGACGTCGGTGAAAGTTGCCGTAGGCAAGGATGAGCCGGACGAACTCGCCGTGCCTGCCGGGCCCTTCCGAGGCGCCCCGAGGAGAGCCGGCGGCTGGTGGAAGGCGGACGCGATGCTGGTGACGTCTCGATCGGCGGCGGAGTACGCCGCGATGTTCGACCTGGCCTCGGAAGAGCTCGCACACGCGACGATCCTCGACTGTTGCGCGGGTGGATCGAGCTTCGTCGCGGAGACCGGGACCTTCGTGGTCGCCGCCGATCCCGCCTACGCCCAGGACCGCCACGTGTTGGTGGCCGACGCGACGGCAGGACGACTCGACGGCGACCGGATCATCGAGGCGCATGCCGACCGCTTCGAGTGGGGTTGGTACGGCGATCGCGCACATCGTGAACCGGCGGCGTTCCTCCCGGTCCTCCGCGAGCAGTTGCACGCTGGTGGTCACCGGACCGAACTGCGACGGGTGCCCTACCAGTTCCAACGGGGCGCGGACCAGATGCTGGTCATCAGCGTCACGGGAACTGCGGACGACGCGCGCACAGAGGCTGGGCGATGAGCGGACACAGGGTCCGCACGCTGGCGCGGGTCTTCGCCGACGTGGAGGCGGGAAGGCTGCCGCCCGCAGATGGGTCCCTCCACGTCGTTCCTCCGCCGTCGTCACATACCAGCGCGGTCGTGGGGTTCACCGCGCACATCGTCGTGGCCGCCGACGTCGACCCCGACTGGGTGGACTCATTGGTCCCTGCCGGTGACCTGTCGGCGCCGCTCAACCCGCCGTTCCTCTCCGCTCTGTGCGCACGGCTCGACCGCAGGATCAACGCGATCGACATGGTGACCCTGGCGACCCCGCTCGGCGGTGAACCGCCGCTGCCGTTGGAGAGGCTCGATGACGCCGACCATCCGCGCGTACGAAGGGCCCACCGGTACCGCGACGACGTACGCGTGTGGAGCGTCGAGGGCGGTGTCCTCATCCTGGGGCGTGGCCTGGCCGGTCGCTGGGAGGCGGCGTTCGAGGTCGATCCGGCACACCGGGGCCGTGGACTCGGCCGCGCCCTGGCCATGTCGGCACGGCACCTGGTCGGAAGCGACGCCGTAGCCGTGTGGGCGCAGGTGACGCCCGGCAACGCCGCGTCCGTCCGTGCCCTACTGGCCGCGGGCTACCGACCGGTCGGCTCGGAGGCACTGCTGACTCCTGCGCGGTGACCGGGGGATTGGTGACCGGGGGATTGGTGACCGGGACTGGTGACCGGGGATTACGGTGAGTGCCGTGCTGGTCCAGGCCCGGCTCCGGGAGCCGATCGAACGCGGTGAGGTGACGCTGCTGTTCCGCCGCTGGCGGAGGTGCCAGGCAGTGGCCGGGCACCATTACCGTACGGCGGCCGGACGGCTTGCGGTGGACGCCGTCGACGAGGTGGCGGGGTCCGCGATCACCGACGGCGATGCCCGCCAGGCGGGCTATTCCGACGCCGCCGCGCTGGTCGCCGACCTGCGGGGCAGTGCCGACCTCCCGATCTACCGGCTTGCGGTGAGGGCGCTCGCCGGGCCCGATCCGCGAGACGTCCTGGCCGGCAAGTCCACCTTGACGGCGCAGGAACGCCGCGACCTCGACCAGCGACTGGCGAGGCTGGACCGGTTGTCGTCGCACGGACCCTGGACAGCCGCGACCCTGCGGCTGATCGCCGAACGGCCCGGCGTGCGGGCGCCAGACCTCGCGGTCGAGCTGGGTCGGGAGACCCTTCCGTTCAAGACAGACGTACGCAAGCTGAAGAGTCTCGGGCTGACACTCAGCCTGCCCGTCGGTTACCGCCTTTCACCGCGCGGCGAGGCCTACCGCGGGCGCTGACGAGTCCGGCTGGCGCTGACGAGTCCGGCAGGCGCTGACGGGTCCGGCAGGCGTGACCCGCTGCCGACGCGGCCGGCGGAGGGGCGCCATGATAGGTCCGACATCATGGAGCTCCGAACCCGGCAATCCGGGCGGCGGCGCGCCTCTCGGGCGCTTTCGTGACAGCGGGGTTGCGTGATGAGCTGTCTTGCGTTTCCCGCCGCTGGCTCCTCGCCGGCCCGGGTACTGTGGTCGCGAACTCCCAGGGAGGCTTGTGTCGATGTCTGGCTCGAGCAGGCGGACTTTCCTCGCGCGCTCGCTGGCGCTGGGGATAGGAGCGTCCTCGCTCGGCTCGTTGGCCGCCTCGTGTACCGATGCCGACGGCACCGGTTCGGAGCAGAAGCCCATCGTGCCCAAGTCGGCCGCCTCGACGAAGCGGTTCAAGGGCCGGATCGTCGTCGCCACCAAGCAGAACCCTTCCGCACAAGCGAGACAGGCGCTGACACGCGCCTATCGACGTCAGCAACCCGGTGTCGAGATCGTGTGGGATACCCGTGACTACACCGATTCCGCTGCCTACACCGCGTGGCTCGACTCGCAGCTGAGCAGCGGTCCGATCCGCCCCGACATCGTCTCCGGGTCGTACGCGCCGGCTTTTCGTCGCTATGTCAACCTCGACGAGTACCGCGCTCAGGTCAATCCGTACACCGGCCATCGCTGGGACGACGACTACGACTTCGAGACCTACCGCGACCTGAACGACCGTGGTGAGCGCACCGAGATCGGCACGGAGACGGCCCATCTGTACTGGTTCTACAACAAGGACCTTCTTGCCGGTGTGGATGCCGAGCCGCCGACCACGTGGGACGAGCTCGTCAGCGTCTGCGCCAAACTCCGAATGGCGGGGCAGCTCCCGATATCGACGAACTTCGCCTCGATCATGCCGGACTGGGTGTCCTCGACCTACTTCGACCAGTTCCACGACGAATGGATCAGTACCGTGCAAGCCCAACCGGGCGACTGGAATTGGGATCCCGAGCTCGACGCGAAGTTCCGCTACCGCAAAGACAACCCGCGCATCCACGCCACCTACACCTACAGCCCACAGCGGTTCTACCGCGGGCTCAAGGACAGGACGCTGCGGTTCGACACGCCTGCGATGGTGGATCTGGTCACGGGCCTCTCACGCGTCTTTCCGCGCTTCGCCTCGGCGGACTTCTTCACCGGCACCGACCACTACCGGCCTTTCCTGCAAGGGCAGGCGGCGATGATGGTGGACGGTTCGTGGTCGCTTCCCACGCTGCAGCGCGACCTCGAGGAACTCACGCCTGAGCGGCTCTCCGAACTCGGCATCGAGCAGGCGTCGGTGCAGCCGTTCGGGTGGGACGTCTTCGAGTTCCCGCCGATGGTGAGTCCGTTGGCACGTCGGAACGTACGACCGACCGAAGGTACCGGCGGTGCTTCGATCTGCGCGGTGGACAAGGATCCTGCGCACACCGAGATGGTGATGGACTTCCTGATGTTCTGGTTGTCCAAGCCGGGCTTCACCGCCTATACGCAGGCGCAGGTCGAGGCCGAGGACTTTCGGCCCTCCGGGCCGACCCTGGTCGCTGGTGTGCCGTATCCGAAGGAGATCGAGGACCTGTTCGCCAGGGTGGAGCAGCGGGGGACCGTGGCTCCCGCCTACGGCGGGTTCTGGCTCAACGGTGCGGGGGGAAAGTCGGCCGAGGATCTCCGGAGCCTGTTCCTCGCCCTGCTCCAGGGCGACGTCGAAGGTGAGGCCTACGCCAAACGGGTGCAGCAGTACGTCCAGCGCAACTACTCGGCGCTGTTGCGGCTGGCGCATCTCACGGACGACGACGTGGCCAACCCGTCGCGCCGGCCCGTCGCCGTGTGACGCCGCTGACGCAGGGCCCTTGCTCAGCTCGAGCCTTGCCCCGGACCCGGCCGGCGGCCGCTGGTGACATCGACGAACTCGTCGCGTGGCTCCGGTGCGCACGCAGCGGCCGACCCGGCGTCGGGGCGGGGATTACTCGGTTCCCGCACGCCGCCCTCGGGCGGGCCTCCGGCATCCGGCGGGCCACCGCCGTCGCCAGGGCGTGGACGTGAGGGTCGGCCTCGCCTGAGCCGGGACAGGAAGCCGAACCGGCCTCGGCGGGTGGCGCCTGAGTGACCTGAGCGGGGCGACCGGAGCCGCTGCGGCCCGCGGGCTGGGGACATGGACGGAAACTCCCTCCGGTGGCAGGACGCCGGAGAGGCGGTGCTCCTCGACGGTGGGATCCCGCGGAGGCCGGTGTGCCGCAGCTAGCGACGTCCCCGGCGGAGGAGGCCCTTTCGTCCGGCGTACTTCTTGTGTGCGGCCTGGCGGCTGACTCCGAGCGCAGCCGCGATGATCTCCCACGAGCAGCCCTGGTTGCGGGCCCGGCGTACCTGGATCGCCGTCTCGGCCTCGAGCGTCGCGTGTGTGGCGGCGATCTCGGCCAGGGCCTGGAGTGGATCCTGGGCCCTCAGGGTGGCGACGAGTGTCTCGGTCATGACGGAAAGGTAGGGCGGTCGGATCCCGGCTGTCAACTTGCATTGACAGCCGGGTCGGTTGTCAACCTACGTTGACCTGCCCGGACTTGTCAACCTATGTTGCGGCGGCTGTGCTCGGCCGTGTGCGTGCGGCCGCCGTCGCGGGCGTGTGTGCGCCCGCCGCCGTGCTCGGCCCGTGCGGAGGT
Source organism: Actinopolymorpha sp. B9G3 (assembly GCF_040120725.1). Classification (NCBI taxonomy): domain Bacteria; kingdom Bacillati; phylum Actinomycetota; class Actinomycetes; order Propionibacteriales; family Actinopolymorphaceae; genus Actinopolymorpha; species Actinopolymorpha sp. B9G3. The sequence continues at coordinate 168,612 of NZ_JBEEAB010000009.1, forward strand.
GCCTTTCCCGGTACGCCGGGATGCCGTGGCCCGGGCTACATTCGTACGCGTGGATGCCACGGGCGGGTTGCCCTACCCGGCGAGCTGGGAGGCCGACGTCGTGCTCCGCGACGGGGGTACGGCGGCACTCCGCCCGATCCGGCCCGACGATGCCGAACGTCTGGTCGCGTTCTACGGGAGGGTCTCGGCCGAGTCGAAGTACTTCCGCTTCTTCGCGCCGTACCCCCGCCTGTCCAAGGCCGACGTCGACCGCTTCACCCACGTCGACCACCGCGACCGGGTGGCGCTCATCCTCACCGTTGCCGACGAGATGATCGCCGTCGCACGTTACGACCGGACCGGGGCCACGACGGCGGAGGCCGCCTTCCTGGTGCAGGACGCCGACCAGGGCCGCGGCGCCGGGAGCGTCCTGCTCGAGCACCTCGCCCAGGCGGCGCGGGAGAACGGCATCGAGAAGTTCACCGCCGAGGTGCTTCCCGACAATCGCCGCATGGCCGTGGTCTTCCGCGAGGCGGGGTATGAGACGGCGGGCGAGATCGAGGACGGCATCGCCGTGTTCGCACTCGAGATCGAGCCGACCGCGATGAGCCTGGAGGTGATGGCCGCGCGGGAACACCGGGCCGAGGCGCGGTCGGTCGAACGCCTGCTCACCCCACGCTCGGTGGCCGTCGTCGGTGCGAGCCGCTCGCGGGACAAGGTGGGCCAGACGTTGGTGCGCAACCTGGTCGTCGGCGGATTCACCGGCCCGGTGTACGCCGTCAACCCGGCGGCCCGCGCGGTGGCCGGTGTTCCGGCGTACGGCAGCGTCCTCGACATCCCGGGTGAGGTCGACCTCGCCGTGGTCGCCGTGCCCGCCGACGCCGTGCGCGACGTCGTGACGGACTGCGCGGCGAAGGGGATCCACGGCCTCATCGTGGTGTCCAGCGGCTTCGCCGAGACCGGACCGGAAGGACGCGACCGCCAGCGGGAGCTGACCCGGTTGGCCCGGGCGCACGGACTCCGGGTGATCGGGCCGAGCGCGCTCGGCATCATCAACTCCGACCCTGACCTCTCGCTCAACGCCACCCTCGCCAGCGTGGTCCCTGGCCGGGGTGGCATCGGGTTCTTCTGCCAGTCCGGCGAGCTGGGCACGGTGATCCTGCAGACTCTCGCCGAGCGTGGACTCGGGTTGTCGACGTTCGTGTCCGCGGGCAACCGCGCCGACGTGTCGGCCAACGACCTGTTGCAGTACTGGATCGACGACCCGTCGACCGACGTCGTACTCCTGTACCTCGAGTCGATCGGCAACCCGCGCAAGTTCGGCAGGATCGCTCGGCAGATGTCGCGAACCAAGCCGGTCGTCGCCGTACGCTCGGGGCGTTTCACCCAGGGCGTCCCCGTCGGCCACCTCGTACCGCAGACGTCGGTACCCCAGGCCGCCGTCGACGCGATGTTCCGGCAGGCGGGTGTGGTGCTGGTCGACACGTTCGACGAGTTGCTCGACGTCGCACAGCTGCTGGCGTACCAACCGCTGCCCACGGGGCCCGACATCGCGGTGGTGGGCAACTCCGACGCGCTGGGCATGCTCGCGACCGACGCGGCCGCCGGGGCCGGCATGCATGTCGTCCGTCGACTGCCGGCCCTGCGCCCCGACGCGACCGCGGAGGACTTCGAGCAGGCGTTGACCGACGCGGTGGCAGACGACTCCGTCCACTCGGTTGTCGCCGTCTACGTGTCACCCATCGACGTGACCGGTGCCGACGTGGCCGCCGCGATCGGTCGCGTCGCGAGCGGGTGTACGAAGCCGATCGTCGTCACCTTCCTCGGCAGTCAGGGCGTGCCGGAGCCGCTGCGCCGGTACGACGAGCGAGGGAGGGCCGGGCGAGGTTCGGTGCCGTCGTACGCGACCCCGGAAGCCGCGGTGCGTGCGCTCGCCAAGGCCGCCGAGTACGCACGGTGGCGGGCGCGGCCCCAGGGCCGGATCCCGACGCTCGACGGCGGCGAGGAGGACCGCGCCCGGCTTGTCGTCGAGAGGGTCCTCGCCGAGTACTCCACGGGTACCGACATCGAGGGAGGGACGCTCGAAAAGCTCCTGGGCTGTTACGGCATCGACCTCTGGCCGGCGTACGAGGTGGACTCGGTAGACGCGGCCGTCACAGCCGCCGAGCGCCTCGGCTGGGACGTCGCCCTGAAGGCGACCGCACCGCACCTGCGCCAGCGTCCCGATCTTGCCGACGTGTGGCGCAACATCGACGTCGAGGCCGAGATGCGCGATGCCTGGGAGACGATGGTCGCGAGCCTCGGCGCCCCCGACTCCGCCGGCTTCGTGGTGCAGAAGATGGCGCCGCCCGGGGTGCCGGTGCTCGTCAAGTGTGTCGAGGACCGGCTCTTCGGGCCGATCGTGTCCTTCGGCCTGGCGGGAGTCGCGACCGACCTGCTCGACGACCTGGCGTACCGGATGCCGCCGCTCACCGATGTCGACGCCGCCGAGATGATCCGGGAGGTGCGGGCGGCGCCCCTGCTCTTCGGCCACCGCGGCGGTGAGCACGCCGACGTCGATGCGCTCGCCGACCTGATGCATCGCCTGGCGCGGCTGGCGTACGACATCCCCGAGGTGCTGGCTGCCGAGCTCGGACCGGTGATGGCGGGGGCGTCCGGCGTGGCCGTGCTCGGCGCACGGGTGCAGCTCGTGCCGGTGGAGCCGCAGGCCCGCAGCGACTGGTACGCCCGCCGCCTCACCCGCCCGTGAGGAGTTGACGGTCGTCGTGCACGGGCACGGTGATGGTTCTGCATGGCCGCCGGGGCGGTGGTGCGTTGCCTGGTCGGCCAGGCGTGTGGAACCCGGGCAGGCGTCGACGCCTGCCCGGGTTCCACGAACCTGCCTGGCGTGGTCATATGCGCCAGGATGGTCCGTTCGGGGGCCTACAGGTCGGCGAGGGTGATGATCCGCTTCTCCCGCACGGAGGCGTACGCACCGAGGATCACCTTGAGGACGTGCACGCCCTCCACCTCGGTGTTGATGGGCCTCCGCCCCTCGGTGATGCAGCCGATGAAGTCGGCGATCTCCGCCGAGAACGCCGCGACATCGGGGAACTCGGTCGTCGTCTCCACTCCCTCGACCGTCCGGTGGTGCAGCGTCTTGCCGTCGCTCCAGAGGGTGCCCTTCTCCGCGACGACGGAGAACCGTTCGGTGTTGGACGACGGGATGTACGCCCAACTCGTCACGATCTCACCCACGCTGCCGTCGGCGAAGCGGACGAGTACCCGCGCGGAGTCCTCACCGTCCATCTCCAGCCGGTGCTTGCTCGTCATCGCGACGACCTCGGAGGGCTCCGACGTCGCGAGGTGGAGCAGCAGGTAGGTCGGGTGGTAGCCGGTGTCGATGAGTTCGCCACCGCCCGCCATCTCGAGGTGCCCGCGCCACCCCATGTCGGAGTTCAGGCCGCGGTTGAAGAAGCTGTCGGTGGTCCGCAGTTCGTAGACCTTGCCGAGCGCACCGCTCTGGATCAGCTCCCGCGCCTTGGCGACCGGCGGCATGAAGAGCTGGTTGTGCGCGCACATCAGCGTGATGCCGGTGTCCTGGACGACCTTGGTGATCTTGTCGGCTTCCTCGGTCGTGATACAGAGCGGCTTCTCGCAGAGGACGTGCTTGCCCGCCTCGGCCGCGGCGATGATCGCGTCGGCGTGCAGGTGGTGGGGGAGGCAGATGTCGACCGCGTCGACACCGCCGTTCGCGATCAGGTCCTTGTAGTCGGAGAAGATCTTCGCGCCACCTACCTGCTCGGCGCGGGTGCGGGCGTTGTCCTCGGAGACGTCGGCGACCGCGGTCACCTTCGCCTGGTCGGGGATCTCCAGGTAGCCCCGGACATGCGGGTTGGAGATACCGCCGCAGCCGATGAGCCCGACGTTCACGGTCATATGGATGTTCCTCCTTGATGCGTACTGCAGGTGTGAACCAGCACAGGCGGGCGGCGCTGCTCGTGACTCCCGTGACGTGGAACGTGGTGGCTTCGTTCAGTCGCCGATGCTGTCGATGCGTACCGGTGCGTCGATGGCGACCGAGTGGTTGGCGGCTTCCATCAGGCGGGTGAGGTCGAGCCCGATCTCGACGTTCGCGGTCGGCTTGGAGCCGTTGCCGATGTGGGTGACCCACTGCTCGAACGCCGACGGCTGGCGCTCCGGGATCGGCAGCTCGACCCAGGACTTGCCGTCGTCGTGGCCCGGGCTGCGGACGAGGAGCTTGTCCTCGGGCGTGCCGTAGAGCAGGCTCCCGAGGGTGCCGTGGATCTCGATCGAGAACGGGGAGTACGTCGTGGCGAAGCCGGCCTCGACGACGGCCAGGGCACCGTCCGGATAGCGCAGCGTCGCGACGGCGTTGTCCTCCACGGCCCGGCCCGTGACGTGGCCGTAGCTGGCGCTGACCGACTCGGGCAGCCTGCCGAGGAAGAGGCGGGCGAGGTACATCGGGTGGCAGCCGAGGTCGATCAGCGCGCCGCCACCACACTGCTCGGGGTCGTAGAAGTGGGCGGGCAGCCAGCCCTCGCCGACCGCGCCGCCGTGGGACAGTCGGGTACGGACGACGGCGAGATCGCCCAGGTGACCGGCCTCGAGCACCTCGGTGACCGCCTGCGTGTAGCCGTCGTAGAGCCGTGGCAGGGACAGCATCAGCGTCACGCCGGCCTTGTCGACCTCGGCCAGGATCTCGTTGCACTCCCGGACGGTCAGGGCGAGGACCTTCTCCGTGAAGATGTGCTTGCCGGCACGGGCCGCCGCGCCGATGACCTCGGGGTGGATGTTGGTCGGAGTGTCAATGATCACGCCGTCCACGTCGTCTCGCGCCAGGAGCTCGTGAAGATCGTCGTGGAAGGGGATGCCGAGCTTCTCGGCCTCGGCGCGGCCGCGGTCGGGCTCCTCGTCCCAGGCGGCGGTGAGGGTGGTGTCCGGGTGTTGCTGTGCCTGTCGGGCGTACCCGCCGGCATGGACGTGCCAGAAGCTCAGCATGGCAAGACGAAGCATCGATACCCATTCTGTGGTGGTACGGACCCCCCGGTCGTACGGAACGGATCCGGGGGATCCGGGCGTTCCGGGGAGCGGACTCGTTGTCCATTCTTTCCGGCGTACGGGCTGCTTCGTCCAACCCGGCAGCGTGGAGTCGGCCGGTTATGGCCGCATGTCGGTGGCATGGAGGACACTGGGCTCCCTGATCCAGGACGGCCGACCGGGAGGTTCGACACCCATGCACGGGGAGACGGTGTGGCCCGGCCCGATGCCACGCAAAGATCGTCCTTCGCCGGGACCGATTGTCGGTCGTGCGTTCACCGAGAGAGGCTTGTCGGTGGGCGCGGTTAGCATGTCCGAGCGTGTGGTCATCCCCTGCGGCCCCACCCCTCACCTGATCCTACGGAATCCTGCCTTTTACCGCCCTGACCAGCACAAACGCCAACGACCTCCTATCCACCAGCACCGCCAGCCGAGGACGGAACCGCCGACGTGGCCGACCAGCTCATCATTCGAGGCGCTCGCGAACACAACCTGAAGGACATCTCGCTCGAGCTGCCACGTGACGCGCTCATCGTGTTCACGGGGCTGTCGGGATCCGGCAAGTCGAGTCTCGCATTCGACACGATCTTCGCCGAAGGCCAGCGGCGCTACGTCGAGTCACTTTCGGCGTACGCCCGGCAGTTCCTGGGCCAGATGGACAAGCCCGACGTCGACTTCATCGAGGGCCTCTCGCCGGCGGTGTCGATCGACCAGAAGTCGACGTCGCGCAACCCCCGGTCGACTGTCGGCACGATCACGGAGGTCTACGACTACCTCCGCCTGCTCTATGCCCGGATCGGGCACCCGCACTGCCCGAAGTGCGGCCAGCCCATCGCCCGGCAGACGCCGCAACAGATCGTCGACCGGGTGCTCGAGCTCGAGGAGGGTTCGCGGTTCCAGGTGCTGGCACCGTTGGTGCGGGGGCGCAAGGGCGAGTACCTCGACCTGTTCAGGCAGCTCACCACGCAGGGCTACTCCCGCGCACGGGTCGACGGCACCGTCTATCCCCTTGCCGATGTGCCGAAGCTCGACAAGCAGAAGAAGCACACGGTCGAGGTGGTTGTCGACCGGCTCACCGTGAAGGGTTCGGCGAAACGCCGGCTCACCGACTCGATCGAGACGGCGCTCCACCTGGGCGGGGGACTGGTGACACTCGACTTCGTCGACCTCCCCGAAACCGACCCGCACCGGGAGCGGGTCTGGTCGGAGCACCTGTACTGCCCGGTGGACGACCTGTCGTTCGAGGAGCTCGAGCCACGCTCGTTCTCCTTCAACTCGCCGTACGGCGCCTGCCCGGAGTGCACCGGGCTCGGCACCAAGATGGAGGTCGACCCCGACCTGGTGGTGCCCGACCCGACGAAGTCCCTCGACGAGGGCGCCCTGGCCCCGTGGACCGGCGCGCACATGTCCGACTACTTCGGCCGGCTCGTCGAGGCGCTCGCGACGACGATCGGGTTCCGCACGGACATGGCGTTCGAACGCCTGCCGGCCAAGGCGCGCAAGGCCCTCCTGCACGGATACTCCGACCAGGTCCATGTCGGCTACAAGAACCGCTACGGGCGCGAGCGGTCCTACTACACCACGTACGAAGGCGTGATCCCGTACGTCTCCCGGCGCCATGCCGAGGCCGAGTCCGACTCCAGCCGTGAGCGGTTCGAGGGCTACATGCGCGAGGTGCCCTGCCCGGCCTGCCGGGGTTCCCGGCTCAAGCCGATGTCGCTGGCGGTGACGATCGCCGGCAAGTCGATCGCCGAGGTCTGTGCGCTGCCGATCGGCGACGTGGCGGAGTTCCAGCGGTCCATGGACCTCAGCCCGCGAGAGAAGCAGATCGCCGAACGCGTGGTCAAGGAGATCGGCGAGCGGCTGCGGTTCCTGCTCGACGTCGGGCTCGACTACCTCACCCTCGACCGCCCGTCGGGATCGCTGTCCGGTGGCGAGGCGCAGCGGATCCGGCTGGCCACCCAGATCGGGTCGGGTCTCGTCGGGGTGCTCTACGTCCTCGACGAGCCGTCAATCGGGCTGCACCAGCGCGACAACCACCGGCTGATCGAGACGCTCGTCCGGCTCCGCGACATCGGCAACACCCTCATCGTCGTCGAGCACGACGAGGACACCATCCGGACCGCCGACTGGGTCGTCGACATCGGTCCTGGTGCTGGCGAACACGGCGGACAGGTCGTGCACACCGGGCCGTTGAGCGGCCTACTCAAGCACCCGGACTCGCTGACCGGTGCCTACCTGTCGGGCCGCCGGGAGATCCCGTTGCCGGACATGCGGCGGCCTCGCACGCCCGGACGGACCCTCACCGTGCACAAGGCGTGGGAGCACAACCTGCGCGATGTCACCGTGTCCTTCCCGCTCGGCACCTTCATCGCCGTGACCGGCGTCTCGGGTTCCGGGAAGTCGACGCTGGTCAACGACATTCTCTACACCGCGCTCGCGAAGCAGATCTACGGCGCCCGCGAGGTGCCGGGCCGGCACCAGAAGATCACCGGAACCGAGCACGTCGACAAAGTGATCCACGTCGACCAGTCGCCGATCGGGCGTACCCCGCGGTCCAACGCGGCGACCTACACCGGGGTGTTCGACCACATCCGCCGGTTGTTCGCCGAGACGCCGGAAGCGAAGATCCGCGGCTACCAGCCGGGGCGCTTCTCGTTCAACGTCAAGGGCGGCCGGTGCGAGGCGTGCTCCGGTGACGGCACGATCAAGATCGAGATGAACTTCCTGCCGGACGTCTACGTCCCCTGCGAGGTATGCCACGGCGCGCGGTACAACCGGGAGACGCTCGAAGTCCACTACAAGGGCAAGACCATCGCCGAGGTCCTCGACATGCCGATCGAGGAGGCATTGGAGTTCTTCGAGGCGATCCCGCCGATCGCGCGGCACCTGCGTACCCTCGTCGACGTCGGGCTGGGATACGTGCGCATGGGCCAGCCCGCGCCGACGCTCTCCGGTGGCGAGGCTCAGCGGGTCAAGCTGGCGTCGGAGCTGCAGAAGCGGTCGACCGGCCGCACGCTGTACGTCCTCGACGAGCCCACGACGGGTCTGCATTTCGAGGACATCCGCAAGCTGCTTGGCGTGCTGGGGCGTCTGGTCGATCAGGGCAACACCGTGATCGTCATCGAGCACAACCTCGATGTGATCAAGACGGCCGACTGGCTGATCGACCTCGGTCCCGAAGGCGGCAACCGCGGTGGCGAGGTGATCTCCGAAGGCGCACCGGAAGACGTCGCGGCCGACGAGGACAGCTACACCGGCCAGTTCCTGCGGCAGGTGCTCCCGGACTATGCGGAGCACTCGAGACGTGCGCTGGCCGCCGCCCGGGAGACCGGTGCCGTACGGACCACCAAGGCGAAGGTCACTGACCCCAGGAAGGAGCGGCCCAACGCCGGCAAGAAGGCATCGACGCCGACCAGGGCAGCGGGGTCCAGGGCAGCGGGGAGCAAGGCAGCGGGAAGCAAGGGCAAGTCGGCCGGGGCCGGGACCAAGACAGCTACGTCGGAGAACACAGCGAAGAAGGCCCCGGCGAGGAGGACGGCCGCGCAGAAGAGTGCGAAGAAGGCTGCCGTGAACAACACCGCTGGAGGAGCGACGAAGAAGGCAACCGCCGGCCGTTCAGCTGGTGGCCGCTCGGCGTCCGCACGGCGGAGCGGCCGGTAGGGTCTGCCGGCATGGGCGTGCCTTTCGACACCGCGACAACTGACAGGCTTCTCTCCACCACGCGGGCCGTACGCAAGCGCCTCGACCTTGACCGCCCGGTCGAGCGTGACGTGATCCTCGACTGCATCAGGTTGAGCCAGCAGGCGCCGACCGGCAGCAACAGCCAGGGCTGGCGTTGGGTCATCGTCACCGAGCAGGACAAACGGGCGAGGCTCGCCGAGCTGTACCGCTCCGGCGGAGCGGCCTACATGCGGGCCGCCGCATCGGACGAGGCGGTACCCGTCGACGAACAGCTGGCGCGGGTGCGGGAGTCCGCACGCCACCTGCTCGAGGTCATCGACCTCGTACCGGTCCTGGCGATCCCCTGCATCCATGGCCGGGTCACCGACGTGCGGTATGCCGCCTCGTTCTTCGGTTCCATCCACCCGGCGATCTGGAGCTTCCAACTCGCCCTCCGTTCACGCGGGCTCGGCTCCGTGTGGACCACGTTTCACCTCGCCCACGCGCAGGAGGCGGCGGACCTGCTCGGAATCCCAGCCGACGTCACCCAGGCCGCGATGCTCCCTGTTGCCTACACCCTCGGCACCGACTTCAAGCCGGCGAAGCGCCAGCCGGCCGAGGAGATCACCTTCTGGGAGACCTGGCAGGGCTGAGAAGTCCAGTCGCCGGACGGCGGCGTCGTCGTGGTCGCGTGTCGCGATCGGGTGAGGTGCGCGTTTCCCCCGGACCCGCGGGTCCTCCACGTAGGGTGAAGGCGCGGGACACCGAGTGACGCACGCTCCGACCCGGGCCGTTGCACGTCGGGCCGCGGAGAGTTCTACGCATGATCGAAACGGATCTGCTGATCATCGGCGCCGGGCCCGTGGGGCTGTTCGGCGCCTACTACGCCGGCTTTCGAGGCCTGTCCGTGGCGGTCATGGACTCCCTCCCGGAGCCGGGCGGCCAGGTCACCGCGATGTATCCCGAGAAGCTCATCTACGACGTCGCCGGTCTCCCCGCGGTCAAGGGCCAGGAACTGGTGGACCGACTGGTCGAGCAGGCCGGGCAGTTCGACCCGGCCTACCTCCTCGGGCAGCGTGCCGAGGTGCTCGACCACGGCCCCGAGATCGTCGAAGTGAGCACCGAGCAAGGGCTCGAGTTCGCCGCCAGAGCCGTGCTGATCACCGCCGGGATCGGGACGTTCAGCCCGAAGCGGTTGCCGGTCGGACAGGAGTACGAGGGCCGGGGGTTGCGCTACTTCGTGCCCAAGCTCGCCGAGCTGGCTGACCTGGACGTGCTCATCGTCGGCGGGGGAGACTCGGCGTTCGACTGGGCGATCAGCCTCGAACCGTTGGCCCGGTCGATCACCCTCATCCACCGGCGGACGAAGTTCCGCGCCCACGAACACACCGTCGAGCGGGTACGCACCTCACGCGTACGCCTCCTCACCCCCTGGGAGGTCCGCGACGTCGCCGGGGACGATCGGATCGAGGCCGTGGAGATCGTCAACAACGCCACCCAGGAAAGCGAGCGGATCGAGGTCCAGGCCGTCGTCGCCGCCCTGGGCTTTCTCGCCGACCTCGGGCCGATGAGCCGGTGGGGCCTTGACCAGCGGAAGCGCCACATCGTTGTCGACTCGGCGATGCGGACGAACCTCCCGCGGGTGTTCGCGGCCGGGGACATCGCGGACTACGACGGCAAGGTCAAGTTGATCGCGACGGGATTCGGCGAGGTCGCGACCGCGGTCAACAACGCCGTGCCGCTGATCCGGCCGGGCGCGAAGATCTTCCCCGGCCACTCCAGCGACGCCCACTGAGGCGTCGCTGGAGTGGACCTTGCGCGTGGCATGGGTCAGGAGAGCGTGACCAGCTCGACCTGCCCGGACACCACCGACCGGGCCGCCGCCTCCGAGATCGCGAGGCTCGCCAGGTTGCGGCGCCCCGAGCTCTCCGGCTCGTCCCCGGCGGCGATGGCCCGGGCGAACTCCGCCAGGGCACCGGCCCGGCCTACATACTCCACGCCTGCCAGAGCCACCGGATCAAGGACTTCCACCTGGTCACCGCCGATGACACCAGCGGCACGGCCGGCCCCGGGGAGATGGCGCACGGACAGCACGTCGGCCTCGGTCGCGCCGGCAGGGCCGTCCCGGCCGGTCCAGTAGATCTCGCCCTTCTCGCACTCGAGGTGCCAGTCGCCGGACCAGGTCGTCGGTTCGCCACTGCTCACCCAGCTGCCGCGGTAGCTCACGACCGTCCCACCATCGAAGGCGATCGTGAGCGTCGCCGCCGCCGGGTCGTTGAAGTTGCTCCACGGCGGGTCCGTCACCTGGGCGAACACCTTGACCGGTTCCTGGCCGGTCACCATCCGCATCAGGTCGAAATGATGGATCGCCATGTCATACAGCAGTGGGTGGACGAGCTGATAGTGGCGGTGTGCGCCGACCGGCGCCGCGTTCGCCCACTTCCGGAAGTCCACCCTGACCAGACCGAGTGGGCCGACGTACTCCTTGGCGACCAGCCCGGCGGCCGCGCGTGCGGCGGGATAGAAGCGGTAGTTCTGGCTCACCATCACCGTGCGACCCGCCTCGTCGGCGACGTCCACGACCTGACGGGCTTCCGCGACCGTCGGTGCGAAGGGCTTTTCCACGAGCACATGCTTTCCGGCCCGCAGCGCCTGCACCGCCAGCGGGACATGCGCCGCCACGCTTGCGGTGATCAGGACGGCATCGGCATCGGTGCGTTCGAACGCAGACCGGAGATCGGTGAAGCACCTGTCGGCGCCGAGTTGCAGCTTCTCCCGCGCCGTGGCGAGGTTGGTCTCGTCGGCGTCGACGATCGCCACCCGGTCAACCGTCGGTACCCGGGGTACGGCGTTGCGCGCCCAGTCGCCTCCCCAACCACCGAGTCCTACGTGGATCAGACGTAATGCCACGGGTCGTGTCTCCTCATCGTCGGAACGTCACGTGCTTCTGCGCGGTCGCATCCGCCGACTACGAGCCTCGGCGAGGTTCCGGACATGACGCGAGCGGATGCCCGATGGTGGCCACGATCGCCGGCAACCCCGCGGGCGGGAGGACTCCGCACATGGACCTGATCAGTGCTGCGACATGCGCGTTCATCTCGGTCCCTTTGATCGGGTCCTTCGGTGCGCGCGTTGTTACCCTCAGGTAACCGAAACCGGACAAACGCGCCGATTCTCGGCAGGTTGGTGCCGAATCGGTGACCTCTCACTGGACAACACAAGGGACGGGCCCATAGAAAACAGGATCAGCCCGGCAGTCGGGGCGGGGACGACAGAACGCGGTGTCATCGCAGAACCTGCGCGGGCGACGTGCTTTGGACCATGACACCTCACCCCTTCTTCACCGGCGTCCATACGCAGGCACACGAGACGCAAAGGAGGGGCCCCCAGTGACGAAACTTGCATGGCGGCGACCAGTCGCCGTCGTCGGAGCCGCGCTGCTCGCTGTCGCAGGCCTCGCTAGCTCCGCAGTGGCCGCGCAACCGAATGAGAAGGGAGGGTCCGACCAGGCGCCGCTCATCGGCACCGAGCGGGCGACAGCCATCGACGGCCGCTACATCATCAAGCTGCGCGACGGAGTCACGTCCGCCGACGCCAAGTCGGCTCGTGTCGAGGCACGAGACGCGGGCGGCACGGTCCACGCGACGTACTCCAGAGTCCTGGACGGATTCTCGGCATCCCTGTCTCCGACGGCTCTGGAGCGGTTGCGGTCCAACCCCGAGGTCGAGTACGTCGAGGCAGATCAGCGGGTCCACACGACCGAGACCCAAGAGCCCGCGACGTGGGGGCTCGACCGGATCGACCAGCGGAGCCTTCCGCTCGACAACAGCTACACCTACAACGCCACGGGCGCCGGCGTCACGGCGTACATCATCGACACCGGCATCCGCATCAGTCACCAGGACTTCGGCGGCCGGGCGGTCAGTGGTTTCGACGCGGTCGATGGCGGTAGCGCCGATGACTGCAACGGGCACGGCACCCATGTGGCCGGCACGGTCGGTTCCGGGACCTACGGCGTGGCCAAGGGCGTCGAGCTCGTCGCCGTTCGGGTGCTCGACTGTGGCGGAAGCGGCACCATCGCGGGAGTCGTCGCCGGCATCGACTGGGTGACGTCGGACCACGAGGCCGGCGCTCCGGCCGTGGCCAACATGAGCCTCGGCGGTGGCGCATCGACCGCACTCGACGACGCGGTCGTCAACTCGATCAACGATGGCGTGACCTACGCTCTCGCCGCCGGAAACGACAGCGGTGGGGACGCCTGCGGAAGCTCGCCGGCGCGGGTCACGGACGGAATCACAGTCGGTGCGACCGAGGACTCCGACGCACGGTCGTCGTTCTCCAACATCGGCACCTGCGTCGACATCTTCGCGCCTGGTACGGACATCGAGTCGACGTGGAACACCAGCGACACCGCGACCAATGTCATCAGCGGTACGTCGATGGCGACGCCGCACGTGGCAGGTGCCGCGGCGTTGTACCTCGAGGGTGACCCGGCGGCCGCTCCCGCGGCAGTAGCCGATGCCCTTGTGGCGGGCGGAACCCCGGACGTCGTGAGCGACCCGGGTGCGGGTTCGCCGAACGTTCTGCTCTACACGGGTTCATAGCGCGTCTCACCGGGGTTGGGAATGATCACGCATGCGTGATCATTCCCAACCTCACGCCGTGGATTCGGAAACCGCAGCGTCGCTCGAGGCCGCGTCAGGCTACGTGCTCAGTGGCGCTGTCCTGCGCCGGCCGGCGCAGGAGCGAGGTCGCGGACATGCCCGCCAGGTCCCGGCAGTCGCGGGCGAGATGGGACTGGTCGGCATAGCCCGTCGTAGCCGCCAGGTCGGCCAGTGAGGCTGCGGGTGCGATCCGCGCGAGGTGCCGGATCCGCAGCATCCGGACCACGCGCACGAACAACGCCGGACCGTAGCCGACCCTGGCGGTGAAGCGCCTCCGGAGCTGCCGCTCGCTGAGGCCGACGTCGCCCAGCACCTCTCCGAGGCGGGCGTCGCCGGCCAGGAGTGTACGCACGGCATGATCGATCTCGCAGTCCACCTCCGGCGCCATCGCATGGTCCCGCCGCACCGTGACGAGAGGCGCGAAGCGGCGGGGGTCGGTGTTCACCTGATCCACGACCTGCCGAGCCGCCGCGGATCCCCACAGGTCCGCGAGGTCGACGCGCTGGTCGCGCAGGTCGGCGGCTGGCACCCCGAGGATCCGGGGCGCTCGGCCGGGTCGGAACCTGATGCCGTGGATCACCATGCCGACAGGGATCGATGACGTCCACGCCCGCGTGTCGGGTCCCGCGACCACAGCCCGGTCGGGCGTGACCATGATGTCGAGGCATCCGTCGGGGAGGATCGGCGAACGGTCGCCGAACGACGACCACCACAGACAGGCGACATCGTCGGCGAGATGTGGCGGCGGCGCCCACTCGTCGTAGGTCGCCGCGGCGTTGGTGTGATCGCCGCCCGGTCGCGCGGGCGCGGAGGCGCGCGGACGGATCTGGACTCCGTGCACTCTCGAACGCTAGCCCGGACCTCGGACAACCGCGCCCGACGGCACGGCGTGCGAGCCTGTCGCCCTCTCGCGCTCAGCGCAGGCGCAGCTCGGCAAGGTAGCCCGGCCCCTCCCGGTCGACGCCAGCGAGTCGCCACGGTGAGTGCTGGGTCAACCGCGCCAGCTCGTCGCGGGAGCAGAAGAGGTAGTCGAACCACGGATCGGCGAGCCGGCCGAACCGACTGCGGAGGCGCGTCTGTCCGCCCGCGCGGCCATGTCGCCGGTTGTGGGCGTGATAATCGAGATGGTCCGGATCGTCGGTGACGTACGGATCGCGGCATCCACCGAGGACCTGCGCGTTCGGTGTGGCCGACCGGGCGAGAGCGTCCAGAACGACGTCCGCATGCTCCGGCGTACCCAGGAGGGCGAGGTTGTTGCCCAGCAACAGGAAGGTGTCGAAGCGCTCGCCGAGTACGGGAAGCTCCTCCAGGCATACCTGATGGACCTTCCGGACTCCTCGTGCGCGGGCCACCTGGCAGGCGCCGGGGGAGGGGTCGATCGCGGTGACGTCGAGTCCGCGTTCCTGCAGGTAGAGACTGTGCCGCCCGGCACCACAGCCGGCGTCGAGCACGCGACCGGTGGAACGGTCGCAGGCAGCCCTCTCGAGGTCGGACCAGTCCGCCGACCCCGTGAAGTAGATCTCACCCGCGTGGGGCGTGAGGAGGCCGTCGTCGCGCTCGATGGCGCCGTAACCGCTGCGTCCGGCGTACGTGGCGAGCAGCAGCTCGCCGAAGGCGTCGACGATCCTCGGGCCGTCCATGCCGGAAGACCTTAGCGATGGACGACACTGTGAGCATGTCCTTTCGCCGCTGGCTGACCGCGTTCGCAGCGCGCGGCCCCCGCCCCGACGTGCGCACCAGGGCCGAGGTCCTCGAGGCATTGGGTGGCGAGGGATGTCCCGTCTGTCGGAGTACGGAGCAATCCGTCCGCCGGTGGTTCTTCGCGTACGAAAACGACACCCGGGTCGATCCGGACATGCGGGAACGGCTGGAACGCTCAGGCGGCTTCTGCGCTCCCCACACCCGACACCTGCTCGACATGGGTGCGTCGGTCTCGTGGCTCGCCCGCTGGGTGTTCGCGGACGTGGCGCGGGCGGGTGGGAACGCGCTGGCAGCTGAACGTCCGCCGAGTGTCGGCGCGTGCCCCGCCTGCGAAGCGGCGGCGCGGGCGACGTCCGACGCCCTGGCAACGTTGGCCGTCGGACTGGTCGATCCGGAGGCGCGCCAGCTGCTCGAGGCGGGCGACGGGCTCTGCCTCACCCACGGTCTCGCCGTCGCCGAGAGGGGCGCTCCGATGATCGGACGGGCGATCGTGGCGATGCTGGACGCCCGCCTCGCCAAGGACCCGGTCACCGCGAGAGACCAGTTGGTGAGCGCGGACCCGGACATCGCCCGCCGACGGCGCTACCGGGAGACCCGGATGGTGGAGGTCCTGGATGCGGAGGAGGTGACGCGGGCGAGGCCAGCAGGTGACGTCGACCTGGTTCTCGACTGGCCGTGCTGCCCGTTGTGCGCGGCGGCCGGCCTGGTGGAATGGCGGTACCTTCGCTGGCTGTCCGGAACGGCGAGCGCTGAGGCGACCGATCCGCGCGGGGATGTCGCACTGTGCGTCCGGCATGTGGCAGACCTGGCCGGCTTCCGGGATCACGGGGATCCTGCGCGTCTCACACTCACCGAGGACGGTCTCCTGGTCCCGGTGGCCGCGGCGATCGAGCATGTCGCCGGCCTCTGGCGGGTGGAGCTCCAGGCGTACCTTCGCCGGCTCGAGGCTGGGTCTCTGTCGCAGGTCAAGGCGCCCAGAATGCTCGGGCACGGACTCTCGTGCCAGTTGTGCGGCGCGCAGGAGGCCGCGGTCCGGCGGCAGCTGCGCCTGATGGGTTTGGTGGCCTCGGACCAGGAGTACGCCCCGCGGATGGCCAGGTCCCACGGGGTGTGCCTCCGGCACGGTCGCGCCGGCGGTGGATCGGCGGACTCGGGAGCGGACCCCACGAGCCTCGCCATGCCCTGGCGCCGACTGCTCCAGACGCGGATCGGACTGCTGTCGTACGCACTGGACGAAGCCGAACGCAAGTCCAGCTGGGACGCCCGCTGGGAGGTGCGGGGAAGCGAGATGGTGGCCTGGCGCCGGGCACCGACGATGCTCGACGGCGCGGTGCTCGGCCCCTTCGCCCCGGAGCCGTCGGTCTGAGGCGCACCACAGGCCGCTGACCGGTCGTACGCACCAACCAGCGCGCGCCGAGCGACGGGTTCAGGCCCGGGGGTCGCCAGCGCTGGGAGCGTCGACCAGCACGGTGTCGACCAGCACAGCGTCGACCAGCACAGCGTCGATCCGGAGTCGGCGGTAGTCCGCCCACCAGGAGCCGTCGCGGTGGAGTTTCGGGCGAAGCCGGGCGACGAGGCTCTCGACGAAGCCGACGCTCTCCGACACATCCGCCACGAGATGCTGGCCGAACATCCGGAGCCAGTTGGCAAGACCGTCGTCACCCACGAGTCTCGTCGGGCGGTCGAAGAGCCACGCCTGACGGACCTCGAAGCCGGACCGTTCGAGGACCGCGGCGTACTCTCCGATCGTCGGGAAGTACCACGGACAGCTGGAACGCCCGACGCCGTGGTCCACGCGCAGCTCCTCGGCTGCCTCGACGATCGTCGCGACGTTGCCCGCACCGCCGAACTCCGCGACGAACCGCCCGCGAGGGCGTAGCGCCCGGGCGATCGAGCGGGCGGCTTGATCTGCCTCCTGCACCCAGTGCAGCGTCGCGTTGCTCAGAACCGCGTCGAACGCGCGGTCGTACGGCAGGTCACGCGCGTCGGCGACGTCGACCGGCAGGCCGGGATGCTTTTCGCGGGCTCGCTCGATCATCGCCGGACTCGCATCGGCACCGACCGCGAGGACGCCGGCCTCGCGAAGTTGGGCGACATGGTCGCCGGTGCCGCAGCCGAGGTCGAGGACGTGCTCGCCTGGCCGTGCGGCGAGAAGGTCCACGACTTCAGCGCCGAGCGCTGTCACGAAACTGTGCTTGGCGTCGTAAAGGTCGGCGTTCCAGGCCATGCCGGCAGGCTAACGCGCACAGACCAACATGCGAGATATCAGTCTCGCTATTCGGTCGACGGGGAGGGCCGGGGCGCCGACGGTCGGACGGTGCCGGTGGTGCCGTCGACGGTGACCTGCTGGCCGGTGGTGAGACGCTCGGTGGCGTCATGGACACCGACCACCGCCGGGATGCCGTACTCGCGTGCGACGACCGCGCCGTGCGAGTTGGCTCCGCCCATCTCCATGACCAAGCCTCCCGCGGTGAGGAACAGCGGCGTCCAGCCGGGGTCGGTGGACGGCGCGACGAGGATCTCGCCCGGTTCCAGCCGTGCGCCGACCGGGTCGAGGATCACCCGCGCGGTGCCGGTGACGATGCCCGCCGAGGCCGGCGTGCCCACCAGCCGCCCGTCCGACCCAACGTCGGACTCTCCGCTCGGACCACCCTTCTGACCGTCGGCCTGCAGCTGCGCCTCGGGCTCGGTGCCGTCGGAGAGCATGACCCGTGGGATGCGCCGGCGGCGGAGCTCGTCGTCGTAGGCCTGACGTCGTTCCGCGACCACCTCGGCCAGGTCCGCACCGTCCAGCGCCGCGCGGGCCTCGGCCAGGTCGAGGAAGAACACGTCGTCAGGTTGGGCGATGCGGCCACTCGAGGTGAGCGCGGCTCCGACCAGCGCGAGCTGGTGTCGGGCGGTTGCGATGGCCTGGACGAGGTGGAACTTCGGCAGCTCCCGGACCCCGGCGAGCTGCCGTGCTCGGCCGAGCAGTGCCCGCACTGCTCGGCCCCGCAGTCGCCCGCGACGCGCGGCCCGATCGGCCAGGGTCCCGACCATCGCCTCCGCCTCCGCGACACCCCTGGCGAACAGCCGGTCCGGTGAGGCGGCCCCAACGTCAGGCTCGGCCATCCGTAGGTAGTTGGTGAGGACGCCGAGGAGGTGGCGCGGGTCGTCGGACCATCGGGGCATGCCGAGGTCGATCTCCGCGACCGCGCGATGGCCGTAGCTCCGCAGGAAGTCCTCCAGACCCTGCTGTGCCGCGGGCGGCAACGAGCCGGCGTTGTAGCGCTCGGCCAACTCCTCCACCCCGGCCGTAAGGAACAGCCCGGTCGCGGCCGCGTCGGCACGCACGCGGGAGGCCACCTGCCACAGGTCGAGGTCCATCTCGGTGGTGACGTTGTGCGGAATGCCACGCAGGACCGTCGGGAGGTCTCCGGGTCGCGCGTCGTCGCCGAGCAGCCTGCCGGCTAGGTGCAGGGCGGCGAAGCCGGCTCCGAACACCGGAAGGATCCGGGGCACGAGCGGGGCCACCTCGCCGAGGATGCGTACGGCTGCGTCGAGGCGCTGCGCAGGCGTCGCGTCGTCCGGCACGGCGAGCCGGCGGTCCAACTCGATGCCGATGCGCCTGAGCGCTGCTCGGGCCTTCGCCGGCCGGATCAGTGCGTACGCCAGCCGCGGCGGCACGTGGTGGCGCAGGGCGACCCGCCCTACCCGCCGCAGGAACGGCAGCCACGACGGGTGGGCCATCGTCAGGCGCGGATCTGCGAACAGGTGCCGCATGATCGCCGCGGACCTCGCCTCCATCACGCCCAGGATCCGAGGGAGGAGGGCGCGCCCCACCCGGCTGCGCACGGCCGTGGTGACGTCGATGAAGAGCCGTTGCCCGGCCGTGGTGAGGACCGTCGGACCGGCTAACGGGTCGGTCACCGGGGAGCCGAGCAGCCGGGACGCCCCGGACGCCATGACCCGGAAAGCGGCGATTCCCATCGGCGTGATCGGTCGGTACAGGCCCTGGGCGACGCTGAAGCAGAAGTACACGCGTGGCGCGGCAGCGGCGTCGCCCTCTCCGGGAGCGGATGCGCTCGACGGCAACGGGTACAGCGTCGTGACCGGGCGGGCCTGGGTGAGCCACATGGCACCGTGCTCGTCGACGGCCCACTCGATGTCCTGGGGCGCGCCGTAATGGTCCTCCACCCGGTTGCCGAGGCCGGCCAGTGCCACTACCTGGTCGTCGGTGAGGCACGCCCGTCCGCTGGCGTCGCCCGCGTGGAGCTCGACCTGTTTGGTGCCGCCGCCTGGTACCGACCGGATGACCAGCCGCTTGTCGCCGATTCGCCGGTCGAGGATCGTGCGGCGACGTACGTCCACGACGAAGTGGTCCGGGCTCACGGCCCCGGAGACCACGGCCTCACCGAGTCCGGGGCTCGCGTCGATGACCGCCTCGTGGCGTCGCCCGGTCACCGGGTTGGCGGTGAACAGTACGCCTGCGATCGCCGAGTCGACCATCCGTTGGACCACGACGGCGAGCCGAACGGTGCGATGGTCGATGCCGTTGCTCGCCCGGTACACCACGGCACGGTCGGTCCACAGCGAGGCCCAGCAGTGGCGTACGGCGTCGATGACCGAGGCCTCGCCGACGACATTGAGGTAGGTGTCCTGCTGTCCGGCGAAGCTGGCGAACGACAGATCCTCCGCCGTGGCCGACGAGCGCACCGCCACGGGCACGTCGTCACCGAGCCGGGTGTAGCCGGCGATGACCGCGTCGGCGACGTCGGCGGGAACCGGAGCGGCCAGCAGCGCCGAGCGTGCCCGCTCGGCCAGCAGACGCAGCGCCGGAACGTCGGTCGGCGGGGTGTCGGCCAACGCATGCTGCACCTCGTCCAGATCCGCGGATTCGGCCACCCGCCGGTACGCCTCGGTGCGTACGCACATGCCCGGCGGCACCGGGAAGCCCGCACGGGTCAGCTCGCCGAGGTTTCCGGCCTTGCCCCCGACCTCGGCGAGCATGCTGCCGTCGAGGTCGGCGATGTCCAGGACGAGGTCAGTGCGCCGCGTCTGCGTCACGCTCATCGAGGTGTCTCCTGGAAGCCTTGCCGAGCAGCGCCATGGCCTCGCTCACCACGCGCTGCTCGTCGTCGGTCAGGTAGGTCATCAGCTGGCGTTGCGCCTGCGCGCGTACCTGCTCGAACGCGCGGAGGTAGTCGCTTCCCGCCGTGGTGATCCGCAGTCGCTTCGCCCGCCGATCGTCAGGGTCCTCGTCTCTGTCCACCCAGCCGCGGCGTACGAGAAGGTCGATCAGTCGGCTGGTCACCGACATCGACCGCCCGATCTGGGCCGCCAGGTCGCGCACGGTGGGGTCGGCGCCCGCGTCGAGGACGTACAACGTCGCCACCTGGAGGAGGTTGGGTTCGGTGTCGTCCATGCGCCGGAGCATGCCGAGCAGGAGGTCGGGGATGACCGCGCGCCGGAACTGCCGGATGTCGTCGGCGAGCTGGTCCTGACCGGTGGACACTGCGTCTCCAATTGCTTGCGAACTCACAACTAATTCATGAGCGCAAACTTAACAGTGGTTGTCCGGTGACACAACGCAGGAGGCGCAGCAGATCGCAGCAGGGCTGAGAGGACTCAGCGGGCGGGTGTCCCTCCGCGGCCGCCGGTGAGCAGGCGACGTAGCGCCGGGAGCGCCCGGCCCACCTGCACATCACCGTCGGGCCCGTCGAGTCCGCGCCACGCCGGCGAGTACCTGATCGTGAGGGCTGAGCTCAGGGTCCTGGCCGAGAGCAGGTCAAGCGCTCGGAGGTACGTCCACCAGGAAGCAGGTCTCGCGCACGACCGCCGCACAGACCCGCGATACCGTGCCCGCCACACCGCTCACCCCATCATCGGGGCCAGCGAACGACACAGACGACCACGTTGGCAACGGCCACAGGCGCGATGTAGGCCCGGTGTCGGACACCACGTCGGTCCTCCGGCCGATATCCCGGCATGTATCGGGAGCTAACGTGGCGCGGTGAGTGTTTCCAGGGAGTCGGCGGGGCCAGGTGGCACCCGGCCTGACGGGACGGGGCCAGGAGAGAACGGGCTGGCAGAGAACGGGCTGGCAGAGAACGGGCTGGCAGAGAACGGGCTGGCAGAGAACGGGGCGGCGGAAGGGGCCGCCGGTGAGCGGCTTCTCGGGCCCACCTACCGGTCATTGACGATCGGGATCGTCGCGCTGGTCCTGCTGGTCGCGTTCGAGGCGATGGCGGTCACGACGGTCATGCCGGTGGCGGTCCGCCAGCTGGACGGGTTGGCGTTCTACGCCTGGGCGTTCTCCGGCTTCATGACGGCCAGCATGTTCGCGACGATCGTCGCAGGCGAGGTGTGTGACCGGATCGGTCCGGTGGTGCCGTTCGTGGTCGGCGTCCTCCTCTTCACCGTCGGACTGGTCGTCGCCGGCGTGGCGGAGACCATGCTGGTCTTCCTGGTCGGCCGGATGATCCAGGGCCTCGGGGGAGGCGCACTCGTCGTCACGCTCTACGTCATTGTCGGGCGGGCGTTCCCTGGGTATCTCCGGCCGCGGGTGTTCGCGGCGATCTCCAGTGCCTGGGTGCTGCCGTCGATCGTGGGTCCGGTGATCGCCGGCTCGGTGACCGAACAGTGGAGCTGGCGACTGGTGTTCCTCGGACTCGTGCCGGTCGCGATCGCACCGGTCGCGCTGGTCCTGCCGCGTCTCCGCGGCCTCCCGGTCGTGCCGCCAGCGGCCCGCCGGCAGGGACGCAAGCGGCGTGCGCTGGCGGCGGCGGTCGGGATCGGCCTTCTGCAGTACGCAGGACAGCGGCTCGTATGGTGGAGCCTGCTCCTGCTCGCGGTCGGGCTCGCCCTGATGGTGATCAGCCTGCCGAGGCTCCTTCCTCCAGGAACGCTCCGGTTCGCTCGAGGGCTGCCATCCGTCGTCGGCATGCGCGGACTGTTCGCGGGCGCCTTCTTCGGGGCGCAGGCGTTCATCCCGCTGATGCTGGTGGAGCACCGCGGGTGGTCGACGACGGTCGCCGGCCTCACCCTGACCGTCGGCGCGCTCGGCTGGTCGACGGCCGCGTGGTGGCAGGGCCGGCCCAGCGTACGGACCTCCCGGCCGAACCTGATCAAGGCAGGTGCGACGTTCCTCACCTGCGGGCTCGTCCTGGTCCTGTGCTCGGCGTTCCCTGCGGTTCCGGGTTGGGTCGCCGCACCGGGCTGCGTCCTTTCCGGTCTGGGCATGGGGCTCGCCATGGCGAGCCTGTCGGTCCTGCTCCTGGAGTACGCGCCGACCCACGAGCACGGCGCGAGCGGTGCCGCCGCCCAGATGGCCGACTCGCTCGGCAACGTCTCCTTGGTCGGCGGCGCAGGGGTGATCTTCGCCCTGCTGCACGACCGGGCGGATCTGGTCGCCGTCTTCGTGGCCATCGACGCCGTCATGATCGCCGTCGCCGTCGCCACCGTGCTCCTGGCCCTCCGGGTCAGGCAGCCGGACTGTCTCGACCAGGCGCTGCGCACCACCCGGGTGACTTCCACCGGGTAGCGCCGGGTTCTGCCGGTCTGCCTGGATTCGCTCCGTGGCGTGGCGTGTCAAGGTTCCAGATCAACCGGTCGATGCCCGACCGTCCGTGTCATGGTGGGGTGGACGGACCGGGGGGATTCGCCAATGAGGCTTTGGACGACCGTGCGGACCACCGCGGTCGCCATGGCGACCGCGGTGTCCAGAGTGCCGTGGCACCCGCGTCCGAAGGGCCTGTCAGCAACGGCGTCAGCTACGCCGTCAGGGCGTCTGCGTACGGATGTCGTTGACGATCTTCTGCAGGGTCCGCTTCTGATCAGGGGTCCCTGCCAGCCGGACGGCGACGTGGGTGTCGGCGTGGCCGCGCCCTGCCTCCGCGAAGACATGACTCAGCGCGACCGACGTCCGTGCGGTCGCGCCGGAGCCGACGGTCCATTCCACATACATCGTGGTGTCGTCGGTACGCCGCCAGTTGGCAGAGAGCTCCGGCAGTTGGTCACGGATCTTGCCCCACTGGGCGCCGTCGCAGCGTGGCCGGCAGCGTTGCACCTCGACGATGCCGCCCGGTGGGTCACCCGGGTGTCCGGAGAACGCGTAGCTCTCGTCCACGCAGATCCACCGGACCGCGTCGGGTCCGGCCTTGCTGCTGCGCAAACACCCCCACGACTTGGGAACTCGGAAGTCGAACGAAAACCCACGCAGATCCATGAGGTAGGTCGGCTCGTCCTTGCCGAAGGTGGGACCGGCAACTGGTCCGGCGGGCCCATCGGGTATGTGGGAGCGGGGAGACGACGACGGCGACAGCGGGTCCTGCGGGGAGGTGGAGTCGCCGTCCGGCGGGGATTCGCTCGGTGCCGGAAGCGGTTCGGTCTGACCGGCCTGGGGTGCCCGCGGACCGGCCACGTCGTCGCCGGAGTCTACGAGTGCGCGGGCGAGGAAGCCCCCACCGCCGATGACTGCGCACGCGGCGAGGATGCACGCGGCCACCACGAGGAGCGAGTGGGAGGACCCCGTCTGCTGGATGACCGGATTCGCCCCCCCTGGTGTACCCGACGGCGTGATCGTGGTCGCGGCGGGGGAGCCGGCCCAGTGGGGTGCGAAGTCGGGACCGACCGCGGTGCCGAGCCCTGCGGTGGTTGTCGACGCCTCGTCGCCGAGCCCGGCGGCACCGAGCAGGGCGAGACCGGCGGTCGGGTGCGTCCCCGGTGCGTACGCGGTCGCCACCCAGGGGACGGTCTCGTGTGGTGCACCGGCGACGATCGCCTCCGGGGACTGTGCGGCGAGGCGTTCGACCGCGCTGACGAGCCGATCGCGGGCGGCCGGGTCGGCGGCAGCCGCCGTGTGGAGGACGGTCAAGGCGACCGCACGTCCGGCGGGGTCATAGCCCACGAGGACCACACCGGCATCTCGTGCGGCGAGCCGGCCGTGCACGCGAAACGGCCCGAGCAGCGTCGGATCGCCGGGACGCAACGGCTCGACCATGTGGACCCCCGGTGTGCTGATGCCCCTGGGACAGGTGGCGTGGCCTGGCTAATGGCACGCTTGGTTGCGTGGCCGACGATACGACGTGCAGGCCATTGGAGAGGAATCGCCACATGACGACGCCGGATCGCAGCGAGCTGGCCGCCGGCCGCCCGGAGGGGGTGAACCCGCAGGTGCGTGGTGCGCAGCCACCAGGTCCATCCCAGGGCCACCCATTTCCGCAGGAGTCGGGCCAGCGGGATGCCGCGAGTCCGGGCGGGGCGCCGCCGGCGATGTCCGACGGGCACGCGCCGGATGCGGGCGGAACCGCACCACCAGGAGTCGGCTCCGGCAAACCGGCGGACGGTGGTGGAATCGTCGCGGAGGGAATGGTCCTCGCAGACGCTCTGAACGAGGTGAAGCGGGTCATCGTCGGCCAGGACCACATGGTCGAACGCCTCATGGTCGCCCTGCTGGCCCGGGGGCACTGCCTGCTCGAAGGCGTTCCAGGCGTGGCGAAGACGCTCGCGGTCCGTACGTTCGCGAAGGTCGTCGGCGGCAACTTCGCCCGCCTGCAGTTCACGCCCGACCTGGTGCCGTCCGACATTGTCGGCACGCGGATCTACCGGCCGAGCAAGGAGGCGTTCGACGTCGAGCTCGGACCTGTCTTCGTCAACTTCGTCCTGGCCGACGAGGTCAACCGCGCGCCCGCGAAGGTGCAGTCGGCGATGTTGGAGCTGATGGCCGAAGGGCAGGTGTCGGTGGGCGGCAAGACGTTCCCGTTGCCGGCGCCGTTCATCGTCATCGCGACCCAGAACCCGCTCGAGTCCGAGGGTGTCTACCCGCTACCGGAAGCGCAGCGGGACCGGTTCCTCGTCAAGGTCGACGTCGACCTGCCCGACGCCGAGGAGGAGTTCCGCATCCTCGAGCGCATGAGTGTCAACCCACCGTCAGCGCGCCAGATCCTTGCCCCTGAACGGATCCTGGCACTCCAGCACGCCGCCGACCGGGTGTTCGTCCACCGGCTGGTCGCGGATTACGTCGTACGTCTGGTCCTCGCGACCCGCCGTCCGGCCGACTACCACGTCCCGGATCTCGCCGGGGTCATCGAGGTGGGGGCGAGCCCGCGGGCGACGCTCGGGCTGGTGTCGTCGGCGCGGGCGCTGGCGTTGACGCGCGGCCGCGACTACGTACTCCCGCAGGATGTCCAGGACGTCGCGCGCGACGTCGTACCCCATCGGCTCGTTCTCGGTTTCGACGCGCTCGCGGACGGTGTGGGGGCCCGCTGGGTCGTCGAACGCATCCTTTCTGTCGTACCTCCACCACGGCCGGTCTGGCGGCAGGACATCGGCGGGAGTGGCCGGCCGGAGTTCCGGTGACCTGGCCACCGACACCCGGACCGGCGGGTACGCATGGACCCGCACCGGTTCCCGTCGAGGGCCGGCACCATGAGGGACGCCACAGTGAGCGGAGCATCGCCAGACTTGCGCCGGAGCGCGCGCTGCGGCGGCTCGAGCTCACCATCGTGCGGCGGCTGGAAGGCTTCCTGCACGGCGAGCATCTGGGACTCCTTCCGGGACCGGGCACGGAGCTTGCCGAGGCGCGCGTCTACCGCCCGGGCGAGGACGACGTACGCCGGATGGACTGGTCGGTGACCGCCCGCACGACGACACCGCACGTCCGCGACGTGATCGCCGATCGGGAGCTCGAGACGTGGGCACTGGTCGACATGTCGGCCTCCATGGACTTCGGCACGGCAGCACTGGAGAAGCGCGAGCTGGCGGTCGCCGCTGTCGGCACGGTCGGCTTCCTGACCCACCGGCTGGGCGACCGGTTCGGCGGGCTCGTCGTGCGCGGTGGTCGGGTCCGCCGCTGGCCGGCCCGGTCGGGCCGGCTGGCGCTCTACGGCTTGCTGCGTTCGCTGCTCGGCGAACCACGTACGCCGTCCGATGAACCGGCGGACGACTTCGCCACTGCCCTGGACACGCTTTCGCGCGGCCCGCAACGCCGGGGCCTGCGGTTGGTGGTGTCGGACTTCCTCGACGGATCCGCCGACGATCCCACGCTTCCACTGCCCTGGGAGCGGGGAATGAAGCGGCTGTCCGGTCGCCACCAGGTCCTTGTCGTCGAGGTCCTCGACCCCCGGGAGCTCGAGCTGCCACCGGTCGGCGTCGTCTGGCTCACCGATCCCGAGACTGGAGTCATGCAGGAGATCAACACGTCCGACCCGGGCCTGAGGGCGCGCTACGCGGCCGCCGCGCATGCCCACCGCGAACGGGTACGGGCGACGTTGCGCCGGGCGGGTGCGGCGCACCTGCTGCTGCGTACGGACCAGGACTGGGTGGCCGACACCGCCCGCTTCGTCCTGGGGCACCGGCGGGTCGCCAGGCGACTGCACGCCCCACCGACGAGAGGAGCCGGCGCGTGAGCTTCCTGGCACCGGAACGCCTGTGGCTGCTGCTCCTCGTACCTGCCCTCGTTGCCGGCTACCTCGTGGTGCAGTGGCGCCGGAAGAAGTACGCACTGCGGTTCACGAACCTCGCCCTGCTGTCCCGGGTGGCACCCCGCAACCCGGGCTGGCGCCGTCACCTCGCCGCCGCGCTGATGATCGTCACCGTGGGCCTGTTGGCGACGGCGTTCGCCCGCCCGCAGACCCAGGTGGACGTCCCCCGCGAACGCGCGACGATCATCGTCACCGTCGACGTGTCGATCTCCATGCGCGCCGACGACGTGGATCCCACCCGGCTGCGCGCCGCGCAGGACGCGGCGAAGGCGTTCGTCGACAGTCTCCCGCCGAAGTTCAACGTCGCGCTGGTGTCCTTCGCCGGGACGGCGAGCATCCTCGTACCGCCCACGACCGACCGGGCCGCTGTCGTCCGGGCCATCGATGGGCTCGAGTTGGCGGAGTCGACGGCGACCGGTGAGGCGATCTTCACGTCCTTGGACGCGTTGAAGCAGGTGCCCGCCGACCCGAGCCGACCCGCCGAGCCGGCTCCGGCGCGGATCGTCCTGCTCTCCGACGGCTACCGGAACATCGGGCGGAGCGTGCAGGACGGGGTGGCGGCTGCCCGGCGCGCGCAGGTGCCGATCTACACGATCGCGTTCGGTACGCCGTTCGGCTCCGTGGAGATCGAGGGGCAGCGGACACCGGTACCAGTTGACGAGGAGACGATGCGCCAGATCGCCGAAGCGACCGGGGCGAAGACCTACACGGCGGCCTCGAGTGAGGAGCTGGAGGAGGTCTACACCGACATCGGCTCCTCGGTCGGCTACACGACGGAAGAGCAGGAGATCACGTCGCAGTGGACGGGCTACGCCCTGCTCACCGCCGTCGTCACGGCCGCCGCGTCCCTGTTCCTCCTCGGCCGCCTGCCGTAACGCGGGCTCGTCCGCTGGGGCGGGAATGATCACGCATGCGTGATCATTCCCCACAGGCATGGCAGATTCGGAGTGCAACCTGGGGAATCGGCGTGCATCGTTTCGATGCGCAGGCCGCTTGACCGGGAAAGTCACTGGCATGGCGATTCTCGTGGGCACGTGCGGGTGGAGCTACCGGGACTGGCGAGGCCCGTTCTATCCGCCGAAACTGCCCCAGCGCTCTTGGCTCGACTTCTACGCCGAGCAGTTCGCGACGCTCGAGCTCGACAACGCGTTCTACCGGTTGCCGACGTACGACGTGTTCAAGGGGTGGCACGACCGGCTGCCCGCCGACGTCATCGTGGCGGTGAAGGCGAGTCGGTTCCTCACCCACATGAAGCGGCTCCGGGAGCCGGAGGAACCCGTGCGGCGGTTGCTCGACCATGCGGGTGGACTCGGCGACCGGCTCGGCCCGATCCTGCTACAGCTCCCGCCGAACCTGCGCGCGGATCTCGATCTGCTCGCCGGGTGCCTCGCCGCGTTCCCTGCCGGCGTGCGCGTCGCGGTGGAGCCTCGGCACGAGTCCTGGTGGACAGCCGAGGTACGCCGGCTCCTCGAAGACCATGGCGCCGCCCTCACCTGGGCCGATCGCCTGGGCCGGCCGGTCACCCCGTTGTGGCGTACGACCGACTGGGGTTATCTGCGGCTCCACGAGGGTCGTGCGCGACCGTGGCCCCGCTATGGTCGAGGGGCACTGAGTTCGTGGGTGACGCGGATCGCCGAAACCTTTGACGACAAGGCCGACGTCCATACGTACTTCAACAACGACCCAGGTGGCGCAGCCGTCGCGGACGCCGTGACGTTCGCGGAACTGGCGCGGCGCGCTGGTCGTTCGGTAACGCGCACACCGGAAGGAATCTGAGCGCTTCCGCGCGGCGACGGAACGAAATCCCGCACACATGCGGTGTCGCTTGGGCGTGTCGCGATGGGTTCGTGCACAATGATCGCGGTACCGGACTATCCCGTGCTGGGACGAGGACGCTGGGGAAGGCGCTCCCTCGACCAGAGAGGTGGTCTCGGTGACAACTCGAGGTGTGCTGTTCATCCATTCGGCGCCGTCGGCGGTTTGTCCCCACGTGGAGTGGGCCGTCGCCGGCGTTGTTGGTGCGCGGGTGAACTTCGACTGGATACCCCAGCCGGCATCTGTCGGCGCTTACCGCACCGAGCTCTCCTGGCAGGGCGAGCCGGGCACGTCGGCGACCCTCGCGTCCGCACTGCGTGGCTGGCAGCAGCTCCGGTACGAAGTTACCGAGGAACCCAGCCCCGGTGTCGAGGGCGCGCGGTACTGCTACACGCCGAGCTTGGGGATCTTCCACGCGGTGACCGGACCGCATGGCGACATCCTCATCCCCGAGGACCGGCTCCGGGCGGCGATGGTCCGAGCGAGCCTGGGTGAATCCGCGCTCGAGGATGAGGTTGATCGCCTGTTGGGCAAGCAGTGGGACGACGAGTTGGAATCGTTCCGGCACGCCGGTGACGGTGCGGCCGTGCGCTGGCTTCACCAGGTGGTGTGACAGGTGCCCGTGGTACGTGCATCCTCGACTCTTGCGGCAACCCGCCCCGAACTGGGCGGATGGGCTTTTTTCAAACGTCGTACAGACTCGGAAGGAAATTGTCTGAACTTACTGACCCGTCGGGTCTACCGCACCATCGTGCACATGGGTAGTGTCCTGGTGACGCAGGGCGCATTGCGGACTCACCCTCCGCGATAAGGGCAAGACCACACCAGACGTGGCCGCGCGGCACCGACAGGGGCGACCTCGGCAGCCGGGAACGCGGCCGCACCACGTGGGGCGTGGCCTTCGGGTCACGCCCTCGCCCTTTTAATCGTTATTCTTCCCGACCGCTTGCCGGTATCGTTCTGGCTGGTTCGGATGCGGCCGCCCAGGGTCTTGATCGACTTCCTGCGGGCTCGGCCATACCCCCAGGTGTATTCCGCTCGCCGCCCGGGTTGGGGCTGCGTGGCATACAGGCGCGGGTACGTCCACTCACCGATCGGTCCGACGGCATGGCTTGCCGAAGGCATGGCCGACTGAGCTGCTTGATTGGTCTGGGGGTTTGATTGGTCTGGGGTTTGGACTCGCCATCGGCCCGGGTTTCCGAACCGATTCTCCGTACGGTGGGGACGTAGGAGACGAACGACATCCGGAGGAATGGACATGGAGTGGAGCTTGCTCTACGTCATCGCGACGCATGAGGAGACGAAGGCGGACGTCGAGCGGATCGCCAAGGCATACCCGCGGCTGAACGCCATCGGGGACGTGGTCGCGCGGCTTGCTCGCACGGCGACGGCGCCCAAAGGGCTTCACGCACGGCGACGTGCGCCCGCCGTACGCACATGAGGTCACCACGAGCTGAAGTCGACACGAAGAAACACCAAGGAGGAGTCGCAGCATCATGAACGGGAACAACTACCTGTTCATCAGCACCATCCACGAACAACGACTGGCCGACGTCGAGCGGATGGCGGGGGCCTACCCGCTGCCCCGGCTTGGCGGCCTGGGGAGCGCCCTCGTGCGCTTCGTCCGGGCCGTACGCCGGCTGACGGCACAGGGTCTGCGAGGGAGCGCGGCCCTGCTGGGCTGGCTCGCCAACCTGCTGGACGCCAGGCCGCATGCGTTGAGCTGAGCCAGCTCTCAGCCTGAGAGGCCGCGACCACGGATGGAGGCGTCGACGAGCTCGACCGGGTGCATGAGGGGCAACGCGTCCGCGCCCAGGTGCCGGCGGATCTGGAGCAGGCATCCTGGGTTGGCGGTGGCGATCGCATCAGGTTCCACGGTGCGTACGTTGTCGACCTTGCGCCGGCCGAGCTCTTCGGCGGCGTCCGGCTCCAGCAGGTTGAAGACACCGGCCGAGCCGCAACAGAGCTCGGCTTCGGGGATGTCCACCACGTCCAGGCGGGGGATCGCGTTCAGCACAGCACGCGGCTGCGCGCGAACCCCCTGGGCGTGCCCGAGGTGGCAGGCGTCGTGATACGCCACCCGGGCCTCGATCGGATGCCGCGGAGCCTGCGGCTCCAGGTCGGCGAGCACCTCGGTGACGTCGCGCACCTTGGCACTGAACGCGGCCGCGCGCTCGGCCCAGGCCGGGTCGTCGCGCAGGAGCGTGCCGTAGTCCTTCATCGTCGAACCGCAGCCGGCGACGTTGACGACGATGGTGTCGACGTCGTACGCCTCGAAGATGGCGATCGTGCGACGGGCCCGCTCGAGCGCCTCGGGCTCACGGCCGGTGTGCATGCTGAGCGCGCCGCAGCAGGCCTGGTCGCGGGGGATGAGGACCTCGCATCCCTCGGCGGCGAGGACGCGTACGGTCGCGGCGTTGACCCCGGAGAAGAACACCCGTTGGACGCAGCCGGTCAACACCGCCACCTTCAGCCGTGGCGTACCCACGGCGGCCACCCGCGCGGGCGGTCGCGTCGCCAGTTCGCGCAGTGTGACCGGTGGCAGGAGCGACTCGGCAGCACGCAGCCGCGCCGGCAGCCGGGCGAAGAGACTGCTCCGTCGTAGCAGGCTGGCAAGACCCGAGCGCTGGTAAAGGATCCCGCCCAGTGCCGCCACCCGCAGCCGGCGCGGGTACGGGAAGAGCGCGAAGATCGCCCGGCGGAAGGCCCGGTCACGCAAGCTACGCGGGTAGTGGCGTTCGATCTGCGGGCGCATCGACTCGAGCAGCTTGTCGTACTGCACGCCGGACGGGCAGGCCGTCACACAGGCCATGCAGCCGAGGCAGGTGTCGAAGTGGCCGACCAGTGTGTCGTCGATGCGCGCATCGCCCTGTCCCACCAGGTCCATCAGGTAGATGCGGCCGCGGGGGGAGTCCATCTCCTCGCCCCAGAGCGCGTACGTCGGACAGGTGGGGAGGCAGAACCCACAGTGGACGCAGTCGTCGATGAGCGCCTGCTCGGGTGGGTGGTGGGCGTCGAAGTTTCCGCGGGCGCCGGCGGGCGCGAGGTCCGTGACCGGGGCGCTGGTCGGAACGGCGGCGCCGTCCGGGCGTTCACCAGTGCCAGCGAAGATGTCGCCGGACTCGGGAACATTGTCGACGCTCATCGCGATCTTCCTTCTGCCGCTCGTGGCGACGACGTGGTACCCATCCGCTGCTCCCTGGGGCTCAGTACCACGGCGCGAAGCGGCCGGGGCCGAGCCTGTTGTCGCGGTCGAGCTGGGTCTTCAGCGCACGCAGGAGCGGCAACGTCGCCGGCGCCGGGCCCCAGCTGGGGACGAGGTCGTCGAGGCCGGCGATCCTGCGGTGGAGAGTGACACTGCCGCCGCGTTCCAGTACCGCACTTCGCCAGGCCGCGACAACGGCCGCGTGCGCTGCGGCCTCGTCGCCGCGGATGCGTACGGTGTGGACGCCGATGCCGACGCTCGACGTGAGCGTCGCGTCGATGTCGTGGTCGGTGGCGAGGGCGTCGAGTCGGGCGGCAAGGTCGGGCAGGTCGCTGGCCCGGCTGCCGACGCGCAGGACCGTGTCGCCAGGTGCTCCGCGTACGACGTCGGCGACCTCGTCCCAGGCGGCCGATTCGCCGGCACCGTCGAGGACGTCGGCGCCGCCGTGTGCCAGACCGGAGTCTTCGCGGACGAGGTCCGTGGCCTTGCCCATGCGGGTGGTGACACCTGCCCGCGTGCCCTCGAAGCGAACCAGCAGGCGTCCTGCGTACCACTCGACCGCGACAGGCTCGAGAGGCGATGCGAGGAGGCCGCTCGCGCACGTGAACGCCGTCGGGACGTCACATACCACCGCGAGCGTGCCGGTCGCCTCGGGCAGCGGATGGACGCGGAGGACCACCTCGACCACGAGTCCGAGGGTGCCGAGCGAGCCGGAGAGGACCTTGGCCAGGTCGTATCCGGCGACGTTCTTGATGACGTGTCCACCGGAGCGGGCGACGGTGCCGTCGGCGAGGACGACGGTGACGCCGATCACCAGATCGCGCAGGGTGCCGTAGGTGGCGCGGAGTGGTCCGGCGTCACCGGTGGCGAGCAGCCCGCCGACCGTCGCGCCTTCCGGCACCCTCGCGGCGTCGAGAGCGACGCGTTGCCCGTCGAGCTTGGCCTGCAGGTCCCGGAGCGCGATACCCGCACCCACCGCGACGGTCATGTCAGCCGGGTTGTACGCAAGGATCTGGTCGAGCCCGGTGGTGTCGATGATGGCGGCCGCGTCGCGGACGGGCCCGCCCCACGACTGTGCGGTGCCGGCGCCACGAAGCAGGACGCGCTGACCGGCACCAGCGGTATCAGCCACGGCGTCCCGCGCCTCGCGCAGGTCGACCGGCCGCTTCGCGGGAAGCTCCGGCGTGGACTCAGAGCCGCTCGATGACACCGGCGGCCTCCAGCGGATGTGGACGGTAGGGTCCCGCTCGCTCGCCGCACAGACGCGGCGTCGGCAGGACCTTGCCGGGATTGCATACCCCGAGGGGATCGAACGCACGGCGCACACGGTCCATGGTCGCGAGGTCGTCCTCGCCGAACATCACCGGCATGGAGCACGCCTTGTCCGTACCGATTCCGTGCTCGCCCGACAGCGACCCGCCGAGTTCGACGCACAGTTCGGCGATCTCCTTTGAGAGCTTCTCGGCCCGCTCGTGCTCGCCCTGCTTCTCGTCGTAGAGCACCAGCGGGTGCAGGTTGCCGTCGCCGGCGTGGAAGACGTTGGCGACCCGCAGCCCGGCCTCGTCACCCATCGCGCCGATCCGGCGGAGGGCCTCGGACAGACGGGTACGGGGGACCACGCCGTCCTGGACGAAGTAGTCGGGGCTGATCCTGCCGACGGCGGCGAACGCGGCCTTGCGACCGGTCCAGATCCGGGCGCGTTCGGCGTCGTCGGCGGCGACCCGGATCTTCGTCGTACCGTTCGCCTCGCAGATCTTCTGCACCGCCTCGAAGAGGCCGGCACACTCGTCGGCGGGCCCGTCGAGCTCCACCACCAGTGCCGCGGGGGTCTCGAGGGTGTACCCGGCTCCGACCGCGGCCTCCGACGCCACGATCGCGAGGTGGTCCATGATCTCCATCGCGGCCGGGACGATGCCGGCGCCGATGATGTCGGTCACCGTGTCGCCGGCCTGCTCGATGGACGGGAAGTCCGCCAGCAGGGTCTGGACCGACTCGGGCTTGCGGAGCAGGCGTACGACGATGCTCGTGACGATCCCGAGAGTGCCCTCCGAGCCGACGACCACGCCACGCAGGTCCGGACCGGCGACCTCGGGCGACGGGCCGCCGAGGGTGACGACGGCGCCGTCGGGGAGGACAACCTCCATCGCGAGGACGTGGTGGGTGGTGAAGCCGTACTTCAGGCAGTGTGCGCCGCCGGAGTTCTCGGCCACGTTGCCGCCGATCGTGCAGACCTGCTGGCTCGACGGGTCGGGTGCGTAGTAGAGGTCGTGCGGCGAGGCCGCCCGGCTGATCGCGAGGTTGGTCACCCCTGGCTCGACGGTCGCGGTGCGGTTGACCGGGTCGACCCCGATGATCGAACGCATCCGCTGGAGCGAGACCACGATCCCCTCGGCGACGGGGAGAGCGCCTCCGGACAGGCCCGTGCCCGCACCTCTCGCGACGAACGGCACCTTCGCCTGGTGGCAGGCTGCGACGACCGCCGCGACCTCCTTCCCCGACGTCGGGAGGACGACCAGTGCCGGCGTGACGCGGTAGCCGGTGAGCCCATCGCATTCGTAGGTACGAAGCTCGCTGGGCTCGGCGATCACGCCCCCTGGACCGACGACGTCCTGAAGCGAGGTGCGTAGGCGTTCGATGACCGTCATGACCCTCCGGCTCCTGCTGCGGCGCGCACCACCCACGCTAACGTGTGCCGATGCACGCGGGCGGCAGGCTCGATGCCTGGTGACGCTCTTGGCCACCGCTGCGCGCCCCCACGTACTCCCGCCGCGCCTGGCACACATTCCGCCCGCTCATCCCGTGATCATGATGGTGATCATGAAAGAAACCTGGGTCCATACGCCGAGAAACTTTCATGATCATGGAACAGGGGCAGTCGGGGGAGGGGCTGGGGTGCTGGGGCGTGGGCGCAGGAGGAGGGCCAGGAGCACGAGCGCCACGGCGACACCGGTCATGATCCAACCGATCCGGTGCAGGCCCGCGCTGCTCAGATCGTGCTCGAAGACCACGCCGAGCACGCTGGTCGCCGAGATCGCTCCGAGGTAGCGGAACGTCTGGAACAACCCGCCGGACGAGCCCATCCGGTCCCCGGGACTCGCTTCGTACAACGCACTCTGCAGGCCGAGGTTGTTGAATCCGCCCGGGATACCGAAGAGCAGGGCGACGGCGACGAGGACCACGATGGGTGTCGCGTCCGACAGGACCTGGACGAGGACCGTCGCGAGCAGGAGGACCAGCGACCCGAAGACCAGCGTCGCCCTGGATCCCCGCTGGCGGACGAGCCGGGCCGCGACGGGCGTCATGAGAACACCCATCGCCGCGATCGGCAGCACCAGCAGGCCGACCGTGTCCGCCCCGAAGCCCCGGACGGACCCCAGCCACAGCGGCAGCCCGAAGAAGACGCAGTAGAACACCAGGTTGAACCCGCCCTGCTGGCCGAGTACGGCCGAGAGTCCGCGGTTGGCCACCAAGCCGCGTATGTCGAGGAACGGCGTCGCCGTCGAGCGCTCCCGGAGCACCAACAGGACCGCCAACCCGGCGACGACCACCGCGAGCCACCACAGTGCCCCGCTCTCGATCGAGAGGACGAAGACGAGCAGCCCGGTGAGTGTGCCACTGAACAGGAGGATGCCCGGCAAATCGACCGCGGCGAGGAGGGATGTGTCGCCCGCGTGCCTGGTGGGGACCTGAGGGAGGACCCGGAGTGCGAGGACGATGCCGGCCAGCGTGAGGGGCACGTTGACGAGGAACACCGCCTCCCACCCGGCGAACGCCACCAGGAAGCCGCCGAGGACGGGACCGAGGGCGGCGCTGGTGGAGGCCGCGATGCTGAGGAAGGCGAGGGCGGCGGCCGGCGGCCGAGGCTCCGCGGTCGTCGAGTCAGGGTTTCCCATCGCCGCGGCGCGGATGAGGACGAGCGCCGCGGGGAAGGCGGTGGACGTACCGGCCGCGAGGAGGACGCGGACTCCGACCAGCCACCAGAAGCCGGGAGCGAAGGGAGCGAGTACGCAGGAGGCGCACACGAGCGTCAGCCCACCGACGAACAGCCGACGCGCCCCGAAGAGGTCGACGAACCGTCCCATCAGCGGTTGGCCCACCGCGGCGGCGAGGTAGAACCCGCTCACCAACCAGGTGGCGGTCGCCACGCCGACGTCGAACTCGTGCTGCAGGGGTACGAGCGCGACCGCGATCATGGAGGAGTTGAGGGGATTGAGCAGCGTTCCGAGGACGACGGTGGCGAGCAGCCGGGTCGGCACTCCCCATCGGTCCTCTGACACGCCCTCCATCCTCCTAGAGGGTCGCAGCGAACGGTCGGCGGACTGTCGACCGGAGCTGCCGCGTTTGTGGCCGATGTGCTAGACGTTGCCAATAGCCGGGAGAGTAGTCCGGAAAGAAAGGTGCAGATCGTGGCCGACATCACGGTGGCAGGCCCCCGTGTCGAACGAGGCGAGGAGATCCTCACCAGCGAGGCGCTCGCATTCCTACGCGACCTGCAGGAGCGGTTCGGCGCTCGGCGCGACGAACTGCTGGCCAGGCGACGAGAGCGGCGTGCGGAGGCGGCGCGGACCGGCCGGCTGGACTTCCTACCGGAGACCCGTGAGGTGAGAGACGATCCGTCCTGGCGCGTCGCACCGGCACCCGCTGACCTCCAGGACCGTCGCGTGGAGATCACCGGACCGACCGAACGCAAGATGACGATCAACGCCCTCAACTCCGGCGCCAACGTGTGGCTCGCCGACCTCGAGGACGCCAACACACCACACTGGGCCAACGTCGTCGGCGGTCAGGTCAACCTCCACGACGCGATCCGGCGGCAGATCACCTTCAGCTCGCCGGACGGCACGACCCGCACGCTGCGCGACGACGCGCCGCTCGCGACGATCGTCGTACGCCCCCGCGGGTGGCATCTCGACGAGCGGCACCTGCACGTCAACGGCACACCGCTCGTGGGTGCGCTCGTCGACTTCGGGCTGCACTTCCTCCACAACGCCCGGGAGCTGCTCGACCGTGGCAGCGGACCGTACTTCTACCTGCCGAAGATGGAGAGCCACCTCGAGGCCAGGCTCTGGAACGATGTCTTCACCTATGCCGAGGAGCGGCTCGGCATCCCGGCCGGCACGGTCCGGGCGACGGTGCTCATCGAGACGATTCCGGCGGCGTTCGAGATGGAGGAGATCCTCTACGAGCTGCGCGAGCACGCCTCGGGGCTGAACGCCGGCCGCTGGGACTACCTCTTCAGCATCATCAAGACCTTCCGTGACGTGGGCCCGTCGTTCGTCCTGCCCGACCGCAACGCCGTCACGATGACGGCACCGTGCATGCGCGCCTACACCGAGCTCCTGGTGGCGACCTGCCACCGGCGGGGGGCGTTCGCGATGGGCGGCATGGCGGCGTTCATCCCGAGCCGGCGCGATCCCGAGGTCAACGAGCAGGCCCTCACGAAGGTCCGCGCCGACAAGGAACGCGAGGCGAACGACGGCTTCGACGGTTCCTGGGTCGCCCACCCCGACCTCGTACCCATCTGCAAGGAGGTCTTCGACGCCAAGCTCGGCGACCGGCCCAACCAGCTCGACCGGCAGCGCGACGACGTGCACGTGATCGCCGAGGACGTGCTGGATGTGAAGTCGACCCCCGGGTCGGTCACCGAGGCCGGCCTGCGCAACAACATCGCGGTGGCGTTGCACTACCTGGCGGCCTGGCTCGGCGGCAACGGCGCGGTCGCCATCTTCAACCTGATGGAGGACGCCGCGACGGCCGAGATCTCGCGTTCGCAGATCTGGCAGTGGATCAACAACGCGGTGACACTCGACAGCGGCGAGGTCGTCACGGCCGAGTTGGTGCACCGGATCGAGGACGAGGAGCTGGCGCACATCCGTTCCACCGTGGGCGACGAGGCGTACGAGTACGGCCAGTA
This sequence comes from Actinopolymorpha sp. B9G3, assembly GCF_040120725.1. NCBI lineage: Bacteria > Bacillati > Actinomycetota > Actinomycetes > Propionibacteriales > Actinopolymorphaceae > Actinopolymorpha > Actinopolymorpha sp. B9G3. The sequence goes on from NZ_JBEEAB010000009.1 coordinate 206,055, forward strand.
CGACGAGGCGCGGGACCTGTTCGAGCGCGTGGCGCTGTCCTCGGACTATGTGGACTTCCTCACGATTCCGGCGTACGACCTGATCGACTGACGTGGCGGCTGGCGGGGGAATGACCACGCTGAGCGGGTGAGTCGCCTCGCCTGATGGGTGGGTGCCTCGCTTGGTGGCGACTCGACCCGCTCGGTGGCGGCTCGCCTCGCCTGGTGGGTAAGTAGCCATGCCAGCGAGGCCAGAGGAATCTCGACGGGTGTCGACGCCTTGCTGAGGTCCCATTTGCCTGCTCAGCGTGGTCATTGCCGCCTGGGGACAGTGGGGCGGGTCGCGGTCAGAAGAGCGTGAAGCCGCCGTCGATCACCATGACAGACCCGGTCATGAAGCTCGACGCGTCGCTTGCGAGGAAGACGACGGCAGGTCCGAGCTCGTCAGGCAGGCCGTAGCGTTTCATCGCGGCGGGTTCGACGCACCACTCGTGGTACTCCGGCTGGTCCACCGGTGACATCTCGGTGAGGAAGTAGCCGGGCGCGAGGGCGTTGACCCGGATGCCGTGTGGTGCCCACTCGGCGGCGAGCGCCTTGGTGAGCTGGTGGACCGCAGCCTTCGACGCGAGGTACGACGGCTGCCACCGCGGCTGGTTGACGATCATCGCCGACATCGAGCCGACGTTGACGATCGTGCCGGTGCCGCGCTCGACCATGTGCCGGGCGACGGCGCGACTGCAGTACCAGAGTCCGTCGACGTTGGTCGCGAAAACCTCGTGCCACGCGGTATCAGGTGTCTCCAGTGCGCGGCCGGGCGCGCTGATCCCGGCGTTGTTGACGAGGATGTCGACCGGTCCGAGGTCGTTCGTGACGGTCGCTACCATCTGCTCGACCTGGGCGGTGTCGGTGATGTCGGCCTGGACGGCAATCGCGCGGATCCCCTTCCGAGCCAGGTCATCGGCCGCCTGGCGTGCGGCGTCGATGCCGCGGGCCGCGAGCGCGACGGCGGCACCGGCCTCGCCCAACGCCTGCGCCATCGCCCGACCGAGCCCGCGGCTGCCGCCGGTGACGAGGGCGACCTTTCCCGCGAGCGAGAACTTCTCCAGCACTGTCATGGCAGACAGTTCAGCACTGTCATGAGAGTTCTGTCACGGCCGTCCGGTCACGGCAGGCTGCCGGACACCGGTGGCACGGGTAGGCCGAAACCGGGAGCTTCGGACAGGTGGAGCATCCCGTCGACCAACCGGTAGCTGTCGGCGCGGACTCCTTTCGTCCGCCCTGGTACGCCCTCGACCGCGACGACGTTGCCGAGCCCGGCGGCGAGATGCGCGGCGTACAACGTCTTCAGCGGTCGGCCCCATGCGTGCGGTGATGCCTGCGCGCCGGCTGCCCGCAGGCGAGGCATCACCTGGCGCCAGGCGGTGAATCCGAACGTCACGACGTCCATGAGCAGAACGTCCAGCAGTCCGTCGGCCGCCAACTGGAGAAGGAAGGGGACGTCAGGATCGCGTTCCCCGTCGGCGACGAGCGGGCGTGACTCGAGTTGGTCGAGATAGCGGCGCAGCCGGCGCAGATAGGCGCGGGTCTCCCGGAACGGCTCCTCCACCCAGAACAGCCCGCAGTCGGCGACCGCATCGAGGTAGGCGAGAAACTCGCCGGTCGTGTAGCCGTCGTTGGCGTCGACGAGGATCCGCGCATCGGGGTGGGCCGCCCGGACCGCGCGGGTCACCTCGATGTCGCGGCGGATCCCTTCGCTGGCCGGCATCCAGCGGTGGCCGCGTCCGATCTTGAGCTTGAACGCCCGATAGCCGAGTCGCCGGTCGGACGCGCAGTTGGCGAGGACCTTGTCGATACCGCGGGCCGGGTTCTTGACGGTGAGGTCGTCGAGGTAGATCGCCCCGTCGTAACACGGAACGGCCGTCTGTCCCGCATCTCCGAGGAGACGAAACACCGGCTTGCCGAGGATCTGGCCGGCCAGGTCGTGGAGCGCGAAGTCCAACGGGAGGGCACGGGGATCGGTCACGCCGACGTCCGGGTCGAACAGGTCGACCACCCGGCGCCCGACCAGGTGGTCGGCGGGCCCGACCTCGCCGGCGGCGATGCCCCAACCGATGGCTCCGGCGTTCGTCTTGACGACGGCGACCTGGAAGGTTCCGCCGGCACCGTGGGATCCGAGTCGGGCGTTGCGTCCGATGGTCCTCGGATAGCGGTCACGGAGGTTTCCGGTGATGACCCGAGCAATGCGGTGACCCGCGAGCGCGGACATCAGTGCCGGATGCAGACGTACGGCATCACGGTCGGGAGGTTCCGGCGCGCGCCGCCAACCGCGACATCGCGACGCCAGTGCAGTTGGGGACTTCGCCCGCGACGACGGTCTCCGCGCAGGATGGTTCTACGGTGACTGGTTCCCTGCCGGGGCCGATGTCTCGCCGTCACCGCGCACACCTCTTATCTGCCGATTCTCTGCCGAGAGTTCACCGGATGCCGTCGACCGGGAACTACACCCGTGTCGGCCGGAATGTTAATAGCGCACTAGGCCTGAAGTGTCCAGAAAGTCCCGGTTCACCCGGGCTCAAGTGGCCGCTGCCGGCCGCAACCAGTCCGCTACCGGCGGCGTAGGGACGTCGAGGGCGCCTTTGCCGCCCGCCGTGCCTGCGCACGCATCACGGCGAGTTCGCCGCGCTCGTGCCAGGCGAGGCGACGCAGGAGCTTGACCGAGGTCCACGTCGCGCCGTTCGTGGTGCGTACGAGGTCGGCGGGCATGGTCTCGACCGCCTTGCGTACGTGCGCTGCGGACAGTTCAAGCTCGGCGAGAAGGTCTCCGGCCGGTTCGCGGTAGCCGAGCCCGATCATCGGTAGGTAGTAGCGACTCTCGGTGTCGACGATGTGCCAGGCGACCTGCCGGACCGTCCGCCAGGAGGCGTACGAGGGAAGTGCCCGGTGCGGGTCGTCCCAGTCGAGCACCGCGTCCGGGCAGGCACGCACGAGCGCCATCACGTCCCGGCGACTGTCGGCGAGGACCGCCAGGGTGGCGCGCCGTTCCGCGTCCGTCGCCGGCCGATGGTCCCGATGGAACGCCCGTTCGTCACCCCGGACGCGTTCGGCGACCACCAGGTCGGCATCCTTGCCGAGCTGAGAGTTCAGGTCGCCGAGCGCCTTCGCCTCATCCGGACCCTGGCCACACCGGCCCCACACGTCGACCTCGAAGCTCCAGGCGGCCGACCCGTGGTCGAACGCCATGGCGACATCGTTCTCCACATACACCTGGACCCGCGTGCGCATGCGTCCAGGTCTACCTCGTCACGCGCACCTCGTGGGCGGTGGTGTCGGGCAGGTCGATCGTGGCATTGGCATTGCCAGCGGCCAGGTCGACCGGCACCGGCTCACCGTCCACGGTCACTCGCGGGTCCTCACCGAAGCCCGACACCGTGAACGTGGCCGAACCTGCTGCGTAGCCCCGGACCGACAGGTCCAGCGTGCGACCGGGGGAGTACGCCGTCACGTCGATGTCCACGTCACTGTGCGGCGCGACCGCCACGGGGAACGGTGTCAACTCTCCCTTGCCACCGCCCCTCACCTGGTAGAGCACGGGGAAGCGGAGCGAGTCGGCCTTGATCGCGAGCCGGTAGGCCTCGACGTACCGGTTCTTCGCCAGCGCCACCCTGGCGGCGGCGAGCAGCACCTTCGCCTGGGTGTCGCCGGGACCGAGGTCGTCCCCTACATTGTCGATGGCGTCGGCGGCGTCGCGACGCCACTGGATCACCAGGCTGCGGTCGCGTTCGGCCGTCATGTCGAGTCCGACGCGAAGCGCGAGCTCCCCGCCCGTCGTTCCGAACGCGTACGCCGGAGCCGATCCGCCACCGACCTGCTCGACCGTCACCGTGTACGCCCGTCCCTTGTCCAGCGACACCACGGGGACGTCGAAGGAGGTCCAGCCACTCGCCGGGATCTCCGCGCCCGACAGGTGCCGCATCGTCACCACCCGGCCGGTGTCGTCGGTGACCGTGAGCCGTAGCGGGGTTGGGGATCCGGTGCGTTCGGTCCGGACGTCCACCTTGCTCATCAGTCGCAGGTCTCCGGCCGTGAACGTCGTCGACACCGACCGGCGTCCGGTCAGCTCGCCGTCGGGTGGGGCATCGCGGACCACGTCCCACGGATGCAGGTCGTCGACGAACGGGTTCACCCAGGTCGCGACCGCGTCCGGCGAGTCGGCTCCCTGCCAGTTGTAGATGGACGTGTAGCGCGATCCGTTGACGTAGGTCTGCCGAAGCAGCATCGTCTTGTCGGGTGCGTAGCCGGAGACGGAGTTCTCGAGGTTCGGGTTGGCGATCCGGCCGAACTCCCGGCTCTTCTGCAGGTGCCAGAAGCCCCCCTTGGTGTAGTCGTCGAGCTCGATGTACTCCGAGCCGGGCCTTGCCCGATGGACGATGCCCTGCGCGATGCTGGGGTGTACGTCGTCCCAGTACGGCTCCTGCATGCGGGAGTACACCTCGGCGTGCACGTTGTGCCGGAGCCCGTCGGTCGGGAAGACAGCGCCGTCGGCGCCGGCGTCGATCCGTTGCCGCGGAAGGCCCGCGTAGAAGACGTCGGCGAACAGCTGCTGTGGGTAGGACTGGTTCCTGAAGAGCCAGCGCTTCTCCGCCTCCGACAGCCCGTCGGCCGGATCCAGCACGACCCCTTCCGCCTTGGCCGCCGCGACCGTGCTCGGGTTGTAGTCGGCATACAGGTCTCGCCGTTCGACGCCCCCGTTGTAGTCCGTGTACGCCTGGTCGGCCACACCCTTGCCGCCCCGCTTCGACCAGTACGTGCTCTCCATCGTCGTCGAGAAGTCCAGCACCCGATCCGCCTCGCCGCTGCGCTGCAGATCCCAGACCAGTGGTCGGACCACGCCGAGTGACTCGTCCGCCTTCTCCTCCAGATAGGCGTTCAGGTCGGGGTTCCGCCACGTGAGCCACGGCGTGCTGCCCCAGATGTTGGGCACCGAGAGCCCGTAGCGTGGTTCGTACGCCTCACCGAGCAGGTCGTCGAGGCGCTGGTCGCGGAACACGTCCTTGTCGGGCCCGGTCTGGTCCTGCGGGCTCCACAACACCTGGTGGTACTCGAGGTCGCCGAACGTCCCGCCCTTGCCGTCGGGCACTCCACCGGGTGTGCCCTCCCAGTCGCTCGTGGACTCGATGCCGAAGGGCAGGCCGTACTCGCGGGAGAGCCGCAGCCACAGCTGGTAGTTGGCGCTCATCTGCGCGGCGCTGCGTACCGGGAAGTAGTCGAGGACCGCCATGCCGCGACCCACCTCGGGACTCTCGTGGATGGCGGACTTCACGTAGTCGAGCCGGCTGCGGAAGTACGCCTCGCCGCGGTGGTCCTGGCCCAGCACGAACACCATCCGGTCGGGCACCCGCATGTCCTGGGCGTTGACCATGCCCGGCAGGTCGGCGTACGCCCAGATCTCCCCGACGTACGCCGGCTCGGAGCTGCTCCCTTCGACAGTGACGACGACCTCACCGTCGCCGATGACGGCCGGGTCGGCGGAGTCGAGGAAGAACGAGGAGTACGGACCGCCTCCGGGATCACTGGTCGCGGGATCCCTGACGTAGAAGAGGGTTCCGTCGAGGAGCACCCGGAAGCCGAACGTCTCACCCCACGCGTCGTTCGGCCGGATCTCCCTGAACTGCAGGGTCAGCGGTTGCGTGCGGTCCACGTCGAGCCGCACGCTGAAGCGCCCACCATCGCGGACCGACCGGGCGGAGTACGCCTCGGTGAGCTGGCCGGCCTCGACCTCGCCGCGTGCGGACTTGGCAGGGCCGCTCGTGGAGAGGCGATGCGCCCTCTCGCTGCCGGCGTCGCCGAGCCGAACCATGTCGGTGACGCCCACGGCCGCCGAGCCCGCAGTGCGCGCGGCGCTCGCTGGCGGGTCGGCGGCGACTGCTGCCGGCGTCCCACCGATGGCGATGGCTGCGCAGCAGAGACCGAGAGCGAGGGCCGGGCCGAGCAGCCGGCGAGCACGCAGGGCGCGGGTTGGCATGCTTGCATACCTCCATGGCAGGAAGGACGCGGTGCCGGAATAGTCGACGCCCGGCAGGGCGCGGTCAACGCGCATGGCGCTGTCCGGACGCCTGCCGACCGCCACCGGTCACGACCCGACCTACGCTGAAGGGATGCAGACGTTTCTGCCGTACGACGACTTCGCGGCCAGCGCCCGGGTCCTCGACCGGCGCCGGCTGGGCAAGCAGCGAGTCGAGGCCCTGCAGGTGCTCCGCGGACTGACGAGAGCCGGCTACGGATGGCGCCACCACCCGGTCGTACGCATGTGGACCGGCTACGAGGAAGCGCTGGTGCGGTACGGCCTGGAGGTCTGCCGGGTGTGGGCGGAAGCTGGCCGAGGCGACACCTGCGCTGCCAGCCTACGGACCGAGTACCTCAGCCGCACCGGCCGCGACGTCGTACGTGTCCAGGAGGAGTTGGCGCGGGCGAACGAGCTGCCGCCCTGGCTCGGCGACCAGGCGTTCCACCACAGTCACCAGTCGGCGCTGGTTCGCAAGGACCCCGCCTACTACGGCGCACAGTTCCCCGACGTTCCCGACGACCTGCCCTACGTGTGGCCGGCGTCAGACCGCGGGACAGCGCAACGACGCGGTGCGTGACGCGGGTCAGTCCTCACAGCGGGATGTTGCCGTGCCGGCCCCTGGTCGCCTCCGCCTCGGCCAGCGCTGACGCCAGCCGGGTCCGGGTCTGTTTCGGGGAGACCACCTCGTCGATGACACCGAGCGAGACGGCCTTGTCGAGCCCGCCGACGAGCTTCTCGTGCTCGACCGCCAGCTCGGCCTCGACCTGCGGCCGGATCTCCGGCTCGACCTCGGCCAGCTTGCGCCTGTGCAGGATGCGGATCGCCGCGATCGAGCCCATCACCGCGATCTCCGCGGTCGGCCAGGCGAACGTCCTGGTCGCGCCGAGCGCCCGGGAGTTCATCGCGATGTACGCACCGCCGTAGGCCTTGCGCGTCACGAGCGTGACCCGTGGCACCACCGTCTCGGCGAACGCGTGCAGCAGCTTCGCCCCGCGCCGCACGACACCATCCCACTCCTGCCCCACGCCAGGGAGGTAGCCGGGCACGTCGACGACGACGATCAGGGGAACGCCGAACGCGTCACACATCCGGACGAACCTCGCAGCCTTCTCCGCCGAGGTGGAGTCGAGGCAGCCGCCCAGCCGGAGCGGGTTGTTGGCGATCACCCCGACGGTACGCCCACCGAAGCGGCCCAGGGTCGTCACGATGTTGGGCGCCCAGCGGGGATGGAGCTCGACGCCAGTGCCCTCGTCGAGTACGGCGTCGAGCAGCGGGTGGACGTCGTACGCCCGGCGGGCGGACTCCGGTAGCAGGTCGGACAGGTCGGTGTCGTCCACCGCCGAGATGTCGACCTCGCCCTGCGTGCCGAAGAGATCGGCCAGCCGGCGTCCCTCCTCGAGCGCTGCCTGTTCGGTCTCGGTGACGATGTGGACGACGCCGGAGCGGCGACCGTGCGGCTCCGGACCGCCGAGCCGCAACATGTCGACGTCCTCACCTGTGACCGAACGCACGACGTCGGGGCCTGTGACGAAGATGCGGCCCTCCGGACCGAGGATGACCACGTCCGTGAGTGCCGGACCGTACGCGGCCCCACCAGCCGCCGGCCCCAGCACCACAGAGATCTGGGGGATCTTGCCGGACGCGCGGGTCATCGCGTGGAAGATGCGGCCGACCGCGTGCAGCGACAGCACTCCCTCGGCGAGCCGCGCACCGCCGTTGTGCCACAGACCGATGACGGGTACGCCGTCGGCGAGGGCGCGATCATAGGCGGTGACCACGACCTCGCACCCTTCGTGGCCCATCGCCCCGCCCTGGATGGTGGGATCGGAGCAGAAGGCCACGACCGGTCGACCGTTCACGCGGCCGGTGACCGCGAGCATGCCGCTGGCGTCCTCGGGTGTGAGGAACTCGATGCTCTCCGGGTCGAGCAGGGCGGCGAGCCGGTTGCGCGGGTAGCGCGGGTCCTGCTCGCGTGGCGGCCTGGCCGGCTTGGCAGCGGAGCCGCCTGCCGCGGGATTGGCAGCGGTGCCGGCCTGGTTCTCGGTGACGGTCACGTTCCTTTCACTCCGGTCGCTAGGTCGAGGGTCTCGCCGGGTGGTCGACCCGCGCTGTCGCGCTCCGACCACTGTCTCACCCAGCGCCGGTCAGCGACACTCAGCGTCGACCGGAGTCTCCTCAGGGCGTACGGAACGCGATGACGAGGTTGTGACCACCGAACCCGAACGAGTTGTTGATCGCGGTGAGCGGGCCGTCCGGCAGCTTGCGCGGTTCGGTCGCGACGTCCAGGGCCACCTCGTCGTCGAGGTCGTCGAGGTTGGCCGTCGGCGGGACGACGCGGTGGTGGAGGGCGAGGACGGTCGCGATCGACTCGGCCACGCCCGCTGCGCCCAGCAGGTGCCCCAGCGACCCCTTCGGCGCCGTGACCAGGACTCCGTCGGCCGCCTTGCCCAGGACGGTACGGATACCGACCGCCTCGGCGATGTCGCCGGCCGGCGTCGAGGTCGCGTGCGCGTTGATGTGGCTGAGCTCTGCCGGTTGGATGCCGGCGTCGGCCAGCGCCTCACGCATCGCTGCGGCGTTGCCCTTGCCCTCGGGGTCGGGTTGGACGATGTGGTGACTGTCAGCAGACGCACCCGAACCCGCGACCTCGGCATAGATCCGGGCGCCACGCCGCAGGGCGTGCTCTTCGGACTCGAGCACCATGGCGGCGCCGCCCTCACCGAGGACGAAGCCGTCACGCGCCTTGTCGAACGGCCGGGACGCCCGCTCCGGCTCGTCATTGCGGCGGGAGAGCGCCATCATCGCGCCGAACGCCGCCACCGGCAGCCGGTGGATGGCCGCCTCGGCGCCCCCCACCATCGCGACGTCGGCCTTGCCCGAACGGATGATCTCGAGCCCGTGTCGGATCGCCTCGTTGCCCGACGCACAGGCCGCGACCGGCGTCTGGACCGCCGCGCGAGCGCCGATGTCGAGGCCCACCCAGGCAGCGCCACCGTTCGGCATGATCATCGGGATCGTGTATGGCGACACGTGCCGGGGGCCCTTGGCCTGCAGGACGTCGTAGATGTCGAGCATGCTGATGAGACCGCCGATGCCCGACGCGACCGAGACCGCGATGCGCTCACCCGGAACGTCGGCACCGTCCAGTCCCGCGTCCTTCCACGCCTCACGAGAGGCGACGAGCGCGAACTGTTCGTACCTGTCGAGCTTGCGCGCCTCCACCCGCGGGATGACCTCGGTGGGGTCGACCGCGGCGGGAGCGGCGACTCGGGCGGGCAGGTCGGCGAAACGCTCGTCGGTGAGGGTTCTCGCCCTGGAACGCCCTGCCAGCAGGCCCTCCCAGGTCGAGGCGACATCGCCGCCGAGCGGGGTCGTGGCACCTAGTCCTGTGATGACAACCTTGGTGCTCATCGGGATCTCCCCATTTCTTCGTACTGCAGAAACATCTGTGCTTTTCCCATCGCGTGGTGCGGACGCGGCCGGCGGGTGGGATGTTCCGGGTCATCACCCACCCGCCCGGCCGCGCCGTCGTCAGCCCTGTGACTGCTCGATGAACGCGACAGCGTCGCCGACGGTCTTGAGGTTCTTCACCTCGTCGTCGGGGATCTTGACGCTGAACTTCTCCTCGGCCGCGACGACCACTTCGACCATCGACAGCGAGTCGACGTCGAGGTCGTCGGTGAACGACTTGTCGAGCTGGATGTCCTCGGCCGGGATTCCCGCGACCTCGTTGACGATCTCCGCGAGCCCTACGCGAATCTCCTCGGTGGTGGCCATACGTTGATGCTCCTTCTTCTGTTTCGAGTGTGATGCCGCGCCCGGGGATCGAGGGCGAGGTCGGCTGGCGGTGTTATGGAATACGGATGACCTGAGCTGCATAGACCAGGCCGGCCCCGAAACCGATGATCAGTGCGGTGTCCCCGCTCTTCACCTCACCGGCCGCGAGCATGCGCTCCATGGCCAGCGGGATGGACGCCGCCGAGGTGTTGCCCTGTTCGGCGATGTCGCGGGCGATGACGACATGGTCGGGCAGCTTCAGTGCCTTGGCCATGGCGTCGGTGATGCGCATGTTGGCCTGGTGCGGGATGAAGGCGTCGAGCTCGGCCGGGCTCACGCCCGCTGCGTCGAGCGCCTGCTGTGCGACCTTGGCCATGGCGTACGACGCCCACCGGAACACCTGGTTGCCCTGCATCATCAGGTGCGGGAACTCACCAGAGGCCAGGGCGTCGTCCCAGTTCTCCTGCTGGCGGATGACATCGGCCTGGTGGCCGTCAGAGCCCCAGACGACCGGCCCGATGCCCGGTTGGTCCGACGGTCCCACGAGCGCCGCCCCAGCGCCGTCGCCGAAGAGGAACGCGGTCGACCGGTCGGTGAGATCGGTGAGGTCGGACAGCCGCTCGACACCGATCACGAGCACGTAGGTCGCCGAGCCGGTACGCACCATCGACTGAGCCAGCTCGATGCCGTAGCAGAAGCCGGCGCATGCGGCTGAGATGTCGAACGCCGCGACGCCGCCGGTGCCGAGCTCGGCGGCGATCGTGGTGGAGATGGCCGGCGTCTGGGACAGGTGCGAGACCGTGGAGACGAGTACGCAGTCGACCTGATCGGCCTGGACGCCCGCGTCGGCGAGGGCCTTGCCGCCCGCGGCGACGGACATCGAGGCGACCGTTTCCTCAGGCGTGGCCCACCGGCGGCTCACGATGCCGGACCGGGTACGGATCCACTCGTCGGACGAGTCGATCCGTTCACAGATCTCGGCGTTCGACACGATCCGGGACGGTCGGTAGCCACCGACGCCCAGGATGCGCGCATGGGACACGCCGGTGGCTGACCGGATCGCACTTGTCACGTGGCACTCACCGCCGGGTGGAGCCGGACGATCGGTTGGCCGGGCGAGACGGGATCGCCGTCCTCGACCAGCCACTCGACCACGATGCCGCCATGTGGGGCGGCGACCGGTAGGTCGTCACGCAGGCTTTTGACACTGCCGACGACCGCTCCGGGCGTCAGGGAGGCGCCCGCCGGCTGATCGAGAGCGAGATCAGGTGCGAGGCTGAACACGCCCTTCATCGGCGCAACGAGGAGCCGCCAGGTGGGATTGCCCTCCAGCGGTCCACCTTCGCCGTGTTTCTCGACGAACGCACGCGCGTCGTCAAGCTGGTCGGGAGTCTTGAGGGCGAACGTCTCGATGCCCTTCAGTGCTCGCCGTGCGATGCCGGTAAGTGTGCCTGCCGGCGGCATCTCCAGCATCCCGGTGACCCCGAGATCCTGCATGGTCTGCATGCAGAGGTCCCAACGCACCGGTGAACTCACCTGGGTCACGATCCGGTCCAGGACCTCACGGCCGTCGTGGACGATGTGCCCGTCGCGGTTGGACAGCAGGCGGGTCCGCGGGTCATGCGTACTGATCGCCTTGGCATAGCCGCCGAGCAGGTCGACCGCGTGGGCGACGTACTCGGTGTGGAACGCGCCGGCGACCTGCAGCGGGACGAGGCGGGTCCGCGCGGGCGCCTTCTTGGAGAAGTTCTCGAGGTCCTCCAGGGTGCCTGCGGCGACGACCTGGCCGGGACCGTTGTTGTTGGCGGCGACGAGGTGGTGTTCGGCGATGGCGGCGAGCACTTCCTCAGAATCCCCACCCAGCACCGCCATCATGCCGGTCGGTGCCTTGGCGGCGGCGGCGGCCATCGCCTTGCCGCGCTCGCGGACGAACACCATCGCCTGTTCGGCACTGATGACGCCCACGCCAGCGGCCGCGGTGACCTCACCGACGCTGTGCCCGGCGGCGAGGTCGATCACGCGGAACGCGTCCGCCGGATGCGGGAACAGTGCGAGAGCGGCGACCAGGCCCGCGCCCACGAGGAGCGGCTGTGCGATCGCCGTGTCGCGGATCGTGTCCGCGTCGGCCTTGGTGCCGTAGTGCACGAGGTCGACGTCGCAGACGGCGGACAGCCAACGCAGCCGTTCGGCGAAGGTCGGGTCCTCCAGCCACGGCGTGAGGAAGCCAGGCGTTTGCGCGCCCTGGCCTGGCGCGACGATGACGAGCACGGTTCCCACGATGACGAATGAACGCCGCCAAGGGGCGACGTGGCGGGACGAAACTTGCCGGCAGTTCGCTGTAGGAACCCGACAAAGTCACGGCGTGTGAGGAGCCTCCGGTGGGTGCAGCCGGCCCAGTGTCAACGCAATCCTGAGCGTGTACGCATGTCGCGGATTGGACGGCGAATAGCCGGACAGCTCGGTGATTCGGCGCAATCTGTAGCGGACCGTGTTGGCGTGGACGAAGAGCATCCGCGCGGTGGCCTCGACCGACGCGCCGTTTTCGAAGAACGCCGCGAGGGTCTCGAGCAGGACCGGGCCGGCCTGGTCCAGCGGTGCGTAGACGTCGGTCACGAGCTGCCGGCGGGCGTTGCTGTCACCGGCCAGGGCGCGTTCGGGAAGCAGGTCCTCGGCGGCAACCGGTCGCGGGGCGTCGAGCCAGGCGGGGGCGGCGCGGAACCCCGCGATCGCGGCGCGCGCCGCCGCAGGCGCGGCCAACAGGTCGGGAACGACCGGACTCGCGACCACGGGTCCCGGCCCGAAGTGGGCGGCGACGGAGGCGGCGGCCTTCTGCGGGTCCTCGACTCCACCGAGGATGACGATCAGCCGATCCCGTTGGACGCCGGTGAGAACGTCGAGGTGGGCGTGCCGGGCGTCGCGCCGGATCAGCTCGACGGCCGCCTCGGCGCCGCCTTCCGGGGTGCGCCCGACAACCACGAGGATCGCCGTCGCGTCCGACCAGCCCAGCGCCGAGACCCGCGACCGTACCGCCTCGTCGGCCTCGCCGCGTAGCAGGTTGTCGACGATGAGTGCTTCGAGGCGGGCGTCCCACGCGCCGCGCATCTCGGCGGCGCGGGCGTAGACCTCGGCCGCGCCGAAGGCGATCTCCCGGGAGTAGAGCAGGACGGCCTCGCGGACACTCGGCACATCCTCGGCGGGAACGATCTCCTCGACGCGTTCCTCGACCACCTCGATGCCGATCCGGATCATCTCCACCGTCTGGTGCAGGGTCACCTTGCGGGTGAGCTCGCGCGGTGCCGTGCCCAGGACGTCGCCGGTGAAGACGGGTCCGTCGGTAGGGGTACGGAACCATGCCACGAAGGCGGCGAAGAAGGTCTGCGCGACGAGCCCGATCCACGACCGGTCCTGCGGCGCCATTCCGCGGAACCAGTCGAGGCGTTCGCGCATCCGCTCGATGGTGGCCGAGGCGAGCATGCCACTCGCGCGTTCGAGATGGGTTGCGGTGACCGCACGGTTGAGACTCGACACATGGGCAGTCTCCCACGCGAGTGCCGGGAAACGGTCACACGTGGTGATCGATTCGGCAATTCTGTCGTACTCTCTGTCAGACTCACCCGATAGGGGGCGAGATCGCCACAGGGTCTGCTGGGAATGATCACGCATGCGTGATCATTCCCCACGATGCGCGGCAAATTCGCCGCGCATCGTGGGGAGTTGCCGTGCATCGTAGGGATCGGTGCGGTCCCGGGGGGCCTGCCCGGCATCTGTCCTTCCTGTCCAGAACGCCGCCACCCGGAGCGGTGAGATCGAGTGGTGCGAGACGCTGTGACCGTGGAACCCATTGACCAGCTGAAGCGCATCGCCTTCCTGCTCGAACGCTCCCGCGCGCAGACCCACCGCGTCCGTGCGTTCCGGAAGGCGGCATGGGCCCTGGAGGAGCTGCCGTCCGAGGAGATCGCCCGCAGATCCACCAGGGGGACGCTCACCGAGCTCGCCGGCGTCGGACCCGTCTCGGCGAAGGTCGTGGCGGAGGCCCTCGCCGGTGAGACGTCCGGTTACCTCGCGAAGCTGGAGGCCGAGACCGACGCTCTCGTCGACGGCGGTGACGAGCTGCGTGCGGCGCTCAAGGGCGACCTGCACACCCACTCGGAATGGTCCGATGGTGGCAGCCCGATCCGTGAGATGGCCGAGGCGGCCCGCGGCCTCGGCCACGACTACCTCGCGCTCACCGACCACTCGCCACGGCTCACCGTTGCCCGGGGCCTGTCCGCCGAACGCCTTCGCCAGCAGTTGGACGTCGTACGCCGGTTGAACGACGAGCTGGCGCCGTTCCGCATCCTCACCGGCATCGAGGTGGACATCAACGAGGACGGCTCCCTCGACCAGGAGCCCGACCTCCTCGCTGAACTCGACATCGTGGTGGCGAGCGTCCACTCCAAGCTGCGGATGCCCGCGACGGAGATGACGCCTCGCATGGTGGCCGCCATCGCCAACCCGGCCGTCGACATCCTCGGGCACTGCACCGGCCGGCTGATCACGGGCAATCGGGGAACTCGACCGGAGTCGGTGTTCAACGTGGAGATCGTGTTCGAGGCGTGCCGGCGGTTCGGCGTCGCGGTGGAGATCAACTCCAGGCCGGAGCGCCTTGACCCACCGCGGCGACTGCTGCGCCAGGCGGTGGAGCAGGGCTGCGACTTCACCATCGACACCGACGCGCACGCACCAGGTCAGCTGGACTGGCAGCCGTACGGATGTGCACGGGCCGAGGAGTGCGGCGTACCCGCCGACCGGGTGCTCAACACTCTGCCCGTCGACGACCTGCTCGCCCGGACCCGACGCGACTGATGCGGCGCCGCGGCCTCAGCGGCGGCGGAGGCCGGCGCCGATCCGTTGCACGGTCTGGGTGACCCGGCGGGCGCGGGTCTCGGGGCGCGCCGCCTGGCCGATCCACTCGACGTACTCCCGCTGATGGGAGTAGGACAGCCGGCTCCAGTGGTCGAGTACGCCACCGGAACGCAATGCCGCGGCGAGATCATCGGGCAGCTCGACCACCCGCGGCTCATCGTCGGAGACCAGCGTGACCGTCACTGTGTCACCGACCTCGGCTCCCGCGGCCTCGCGGTGGGCCCGGTTGATCCCCACGTAGTACTCCCCGCCGTAGACGGCGACGGTTGTGCGGAAGGTGTGCGTACCGATGGTGACCCGGACCGCCGGCCGCGCACGGCCGAACGCCGCCCTGACATCGAGCGGTACCTTGACGAACGTCCCTGTCCCGGACTCCTCCGAGCGGTCGAGCGTCGCCTGGAAGGTGTGCGCGTCCATGGCTGGGATCATAGGAGCCTCGGCGGCAGAAGGGGTGCGGATGGTTGGCAAGCAGGGGAGGGTCACCGGCACGATCGGGCCCGGCCTCGTCGGCGAGGTCATGGTGGCGATCCGCGGCGGCGTGGAGGCGTTCTACGCCTACCCGAGCGTCCCGGGCGAGACGTTCGAGATCGGTACCCAGGTGATCGTCGTCGAGTACCACGCACCACGCACGGTCTACGTGGCTCACGCACTCGGCTGAAGCTCGTGGCCTGGACTCGCGCCCGCGATGGGCTCCCGCTGTACTACGAGTGCTTCGAACCCGCGAGCCGCCCCCGGGCCGCGGTCCTCCTCCTGATGGGCCTGGGCGCCAACGCGCGGATCTGGGCTCCCGTCGTCGCACCGCTGCGGGCGGCCGGCCACACGGTGGTGGCGATGGACAACCGTGGCTGCGGCAGGTCCGGTGTCCCGTGGCGACCGTGGTCGACGCGGACGATGGCCGCCGACGCCGTGGCCGTGCTGGACGCGCTCGGTGTCCGTCGTACGCACGTGATCGGTGCATCCATGGGCGGGATGGTGGCGCAGGAACTGGCCCTCGCGTTCCCCGAACGCGTCCACTCGCTGGTGCTGGGATGTACGTCGGGTGGCCTGCCGCGCGGTCCCGCGCTGGTGACGCGACGCGGCGTCCGGGAGGTGCTCGCGCTCGCGGTCCGCACCGTCAAACCGGTGCCGTTGGACGTCCAGGTCGAGCGGTTCCTGTGTGCGAACATCTCGGGCGACTTCGCGGCGACTGCGCCGCGCGACGGAGAATGTTGGCGGGCGGTCGAGGCGATGCTCGCCGAACCGACCTGCCTGCGCGGCCTGCTGCACCAGTCCCTCGCAACGGTGCGGCACTCGAGCTGGTCGCGCGTCGGCGGGTTGCGGCCAAGGGTCCTGGTGCAACACGGCACCGCCGACCCGGTGATCCCGGTGGCGGCCGGCCGGGAGCTCGCCCGACGGATCCCGTCGGCCGATTTCCAACAGCTCGACGGTGCCGGTCACGCGCTCGGACTCGAGCGTACGGAGGAGATCACCCAGCGGGCACTGGCGTTCATGCGAGCGGAGGAGTCCGGTAGCCGAGTCTGAGCCTCGCGACTGTCGGCCGCACACGGTTCCTGTCGACGTGTCCTGTCACGAAGGTGCCGCACCCGCCGCGAAATCCCAGTCGATCATGAAAAGTCGTCACCCGGGTCCTAGGCTTGGCCAGCCTCATGTGGAGGCGTAGGTCTTGGCTAAGGAGCTCTGACGTCACTCATGCCGTGGTACCTCTACGTGGCCATCGCGCTCGGCGCTGTGGTGGTCATCGTCCTGGCGTTCCGCGCCATCTGGAAGGTGGCCGAACCCAACGAAGCGCTCATCATCTCCGGGCTGGGCGCCCGGGGAGAGAACACCGACACCGCTGAGAGTCTCGGTTTCAAGATCGTCACCGGCAAGGGCAAGCTCGTGCTGCCGGGCTTCCAGACGGCCCGTCGGCTGCTCCTCGACTCCCGGTCAGCGACGCTGCAGGTCGGCTGCGTCACCAAGCAGGGGATCCCTGTCCACGTGCGCGGCGTGGTGATCTACAAGGTGGGCGACGACTTCGCCTCGATCGCCAACGCGGCCCGGCGTTTCCTCGACCAGCAGGCCACGATGGACAGCCAGATCCACGAGCTGTTCGCCGGGCACCTGCGTTCGATCATCGGCAACCTCACGGTCGAGGACCTCATCCTCAACCGCGAGCGCCTGGCCTCGGAGATCCGCGGTTCGTCGGCCGACGAGATGAGCAAGCTCGGCCTCGTCGTCGACTCGTTCCAGATCCAGGAGATCGACGATTCCACCGGCTACATCACCAACCTCGGCAAGCCGCATGCTGCGGCGGTGGCCGCGCAGGCGCGGATCGCCGAGGCGCAGCGTGACCAGGAGGCCACCACGGCCGAGCAGGACGCCGCGGCCGAGAAGGCAGGTGCGGTCCGGCAGAGCCAGATCAAGCAGGCTCAGTACCAGGCCGAGGTCGACCAGGCGGCCGCGAAGGCGCGGCAGTCCGGCCCTCTGGCCGAGGCGTCGGCCCGCCAGGACGTCATCAGGGCAGAGACAGAGGCGGCCGAGCTCGCCGCCCAGCTGGCCGAGCAGAAGCTGCAGTCGGACGTACGCAAGCCCGCCGATGCGCGTGCCTACGAGACCCGGACGATCGCCGACGCCGACCGCGACGCTCGCATCTCCGCCGCACAGGCTGAGGCCAAGGAAACCGAGCTGCGTGCGCAGGCCCAGGCGCAGGCGACCCGCACCACCGGTGAGGCGGACGCCGCCGCGGCACGGGCGCGGGGGCTCGCGCAGGCCGAGGCGGCCCAGGCTCAGGGCCTGGCCGAAGCCGAGGCGATCAAGGCGCGCGCGGCCGCGCTCGCGGAAAACCCGGACGCGGTCGTGGCGCAGCAGCTGGCCGAGAAGTGGCCGGAGATCGTGGGCGAGGGCGCGAAGGCGTTCGGCAACGTCGACCACATGGTCGTGCTCAACGGTGCCGACGGCGTCTCGGACCTGCTGGCCAAGGCGCTCACCATGGGTGGCACCGGCCTCGGCTTGGCTCGCACCCTGCTGAACGGGATGCAGGACAGCGCCAACGCTCCGAAGGCGGAGGCCAACGGCACGGCGCCGGTCACCACGCTCCAAGACGGCGAGCAGACCGGCTGAGATCGCGCACCTGGGTGCGCCCGGCACCGACCGTCCCTGACAGCCGGTGCCGGTGCACCCGGATGGGTCGTTCGCCCGTCGAAGGCAAGGAGGGGGCTTGCGGCCGAGGGCCGGGACGTGATGGTACATGGCGCGTACACCGCGCAGCGGGCACTCGAGACCGGGGTGCTCGACGAGTTGCAGATCCACCAGATTCCGGTGCTGCTCGGCGCTGGTCGTCGGTTGTTCGAAGTGCTTCCGTCGCGCATCGAGTTGGAGATCGATCGGGTGATCGACACCTCGGATGCCACCCATATCCGTTACCGCGTCCGCCGCTGAGCTGGCCGCGCGTCTCACACGAGAGGGTCAGCCACCATGCCGCACATCGGACTCATCGGAGTGGGCGAGATCGGCCGAGCCGTCGTGATGGGTCTGTGCGGCGCTGAAGACGAGTCGCCAGCGGTCTTCCTCTCCCCGCGGGGAGCCCGCACCGCTGCGGAGTTGTCCGAGCGTTACGAGCGTGTACAGGTATGCGTCGACAACCAGGAAGTCGTGGGCCGCTCCGAGATCGTGATCATGGCCGTACGCAGACGCAAGCAACGAACGGAGCCCTGAAACTGAGCCCGCCTGGTCACCCGGCCCGACACAAACAAGCGGGCGGTGGATCATAAGCCCGCGAGGCTGTCGATCCACCGCCCGCCAACTCAGAGGTTGTCGCCTTCTCAGGCGTCGCCGCCCTCCTGCGCGACGTCGCGTACGGCGGTGGGGTCGGCGATGGAGTAGCGGTCCGCGGCCTCACGTACCGTCGACGGCTTCACCTCCCCTCGCCGCGCCAGGGCGGCGAGCGTACCCACCACGATGGACGGCGCGTCGACGTTGAAGTACCGCCGGGCCGCCGGCCGGGTGTCGGCGAACCCGAACCCGTCCGTGCCCAGCGAGGTGTACTCGCCCGGTACCCATCGGGAGATCTGGTCAGGAACCGCTCGCATCCAGTCGCTGACCGCCACGAACGGCCCGGGGGCGTTCTCGAGTTTGCTCGAGAGGAACGGGATCCGCTGCGGGCTGTCGGGGTTGAGGAGGTTCCACCGCTCGCAGCCGACCGCCTCGCGACGCAGCTCGTTCCACGACGTCACCGACCAGACGTCGGTCGCGACGCCCCACTCCTCGGACAGCATCCACTGCGCCTCCAGCGCCCACGGCACCGCGACGCCGGACGCGAGCAGCTGCGCCCGCGGTGTACGCCGATCGGTCGGGCGGGGATAAGGCGCGCAGAGGTAAATGCCGCGGAGCAGGCCGTCGACGTCGAGGTTGGCCGGCTCGGCGGGCTGGACCTGCGGCTCGTTGTAGACGGTGAGGTAGTAGAAGACGTCCTCGCCGTGGGGGTGTTCGTCGGAGGAGCCGTACATCCTGCGCAAGGCGTCCTTGACGATGTAGGAGATCTCGAACGCGAACGCCGGATCGTAGGCGACACACGCCGGGTTGGTCGCTGCTAGCAGCTGGGAGTGACCGTCGGCATGCTGCAGACCCTCGCCGGTCAGTGTGGTCCGCCCGGCGGTCGCGCCGATGAGGAAGCCGCGGCCCATCTGGTCGCCCAACGCCCACATGAAGTCGCCCGTGCGCTGGAACCCGAACATCGAGTAGAAGATGTAGACCGGGATCATCGGCTCGCCGTGGGTGGCGTACGACGTGCCTGCCGCCGTCACCGAGCCCATCGCGCCAGCCTCGCTGATGCCTTCGTGCAGCAGCTGGCCCTGCTCGGACTGCTTGTACGAGAGCAGCAGCTTGCGGTCGACTCCTTCGTACGTCTGGCCGTGCGGATCGTAGATCTTCGCCGTGGGGAACATCGAGTCCATGCCGAAGGTCCGGAACTCGTCCGGCGCGATCGGCACGAACCGCGCGCCGATCTCCTTGTCCCTCATCAGGTCGCGCAGGAGCCGGACGAACGCCATCGTGGTGGCGATCTTCTGCTTCCCCGACCCCTTCCGGATATCGGCGTAGACGGGGTCGCCGGGCAGCTTCAGCGGCGTCGGGTGTGCCCGACGCTCGGGCACAGGCCCGCCGAGCGTACGCCGCCGCTCCAGCATGTACGCGATCTCCTCGTCCTCCGGCCCGGGGTGGTAATAGGGCGGGAGGTCGCTCTCGTCGATCGCCTTGTCGGAGATCGGGAGGTAGAGCCGGTCGCGGAACTTCTTTACGTCGTCCTTGGTGAGCTTCTTCATCTGGTGGGTCGCGTTGCGGCCCTCCAGCGCCTCGATCGTCCAGCCCTTGATCGTGTGGGCGAGGATGACCGTGGGCTGGCCGACGTGCTCGGTGGCGGACTTGAACGCCGCGTAGACCTTGCGGTAGTCGTGCCCGCCCCGGGACAGCTTGCGCAGGTCGTCGTCGGACATGCCGTCGACCATCGCCCGCAGTCGGGTGTCGCCGCCGAAGAAGTTCTCCCGGATGTACTCACCGGTCTCGACGGAGTAGGTCTGGAACTGCCCGTCGGGGGTGGTGTTCATCTTGTTGACGAGCACGCCGTCGGTGTCCTGGGCGAGCAGCGGGTCCCAGTCGCGTCCCCAGATCACCTTGATGACGTTCCACCCGGCGCCGCGGAAGAAGGACTCGAGCTCCTGGATGACCTTGCCGTTGCCGCGGACGGGTCCGTCGAGCTGCTGCAGGTTGCAGTTGATGACGAACGTGAGGTTGTCGAGCTCCTCGCGGGACGCGACCCCGATGGCGCCGAGCGACTCGACCTCGCTCATCTCCCCGTCGCCGAGGAACGCCCACACATGCTGGTCCGACGTGTCCTTGATGCCGCGGTGGGACAGGTAGCGGTTGAAACGTGCCTGGTAGATCGCGTTGACCGCGGTGAGGCCCATCGAGACGGTGGGGAACTCCCAGAAGTTCGGCATCAGCCGCGGGTGGGGGTAGCTCGACAGGCCGTTGCCGAAGCCGTGCGAGACCTCCTGGCGGAACGCGTCGAGGTGGCTCTCGCTCAGCCGGCCCTCGAGGAACGCCCGGGCGTAGATACCGGGGGAGGCGTGGCCCTGGATGAAGACCTGGTCCCCGCCGCCGGGGTGGTCCTTGCCCCGGAAGAAGTGGTTGAAGCCGACCTCGTAGAGACTCGCGGCCGACTGGTAGGTCGCGATGTGCCCGCCGACCTCCAGGCCCTTGCGGTTGGCCCGCGACACCATGATCGCGGCATTCCACCGGATATAGGCCCGGATCCGGCGCTCGACGTGCTCGTCGCCCGGGAACCACGGCTCCTTCTCGGGCGGGATGGTGTTGATGTAGTCGGTGCTGCGTACGCCTGGAACGCCCACCTGGCGCTCGCGGGAACGTTCGAGCAACCGCAGCATCAGGTAACGGGCACGCTCCTGCCCTCGTTCGTCCAGGACGGCGTCGAGGGACTCGATCCATTCACGGGTTTCGTCTGGATCGGTATCAGGGAGCTGGGTGGGAAGACCATCTGTGATGATGGGCCTACGCTCTGCTCCGGAAGCCACGGCGATCCCTTTCTCGGGAGGTGGGGGGTTCTCCCCACGAAGCCACTGCTGTCGTCCTTGACCTTCATAGTCTCTCGCGGCAGCGGTGCCGCAGTCGAAAGACCCTGGTGTGGCGTACGGTTTCGGACGTTCGCCATGCCGTCAGTTTTCATCCGACCGGTAACCGGGCAGTCTCTGTGAGGTCACAACCACGTCTGGTGGAGGTCGTCATGCACGCGCGGGTCGGTGATCGGCTTCACGTCTTCGGACGGCATGTCGGGAACCCCGAGAGGATGGGTCAGATCGTCGAGGTCCGCGGAGAAGACGGGAGCCCACCCTATGTCGTCCGGTTCGACGACGGCCACGAGGCGCTCGTCTTCCCGGGGCCGGATGCGGTCGTGGAGCAGAAGGGATCATCCCGTAGGACCTGATCGGCCCCAGGGCCCGGGAGGGGTACGCATGCGCAGCGAGGTCGTCGACGTCCAGACCGGTCCGGAGGAGAGCGTCTACGACCTGACCGGTGACTGCGAGCGGTTCCTCGCCGGTATTCCGGGGCGACCGGACGGGTTGCTCCACGTCTTCGTCCCGCATGCGACGGCCGGTCTCGCGACGATCGAGACCGGCTCCGGTAGTGACGACGACCTTCTCCAGGTGCTCCAGCGGGTCCTGCCGCCGGAGCTGGGGTGGCGCCACCGGCACGGGTCTCCTGGTCATGGGCGTGATCACGTCGTGCCGGCGTTCCTTCCTCCGTACGCCGTCCTGCCGGTGCTGTCGGGGGTACTGGAACTCGGCACCTGGCAGCGCCTCTGCCTGGTCGACACCAACCGCGACAATCCGCGCCGAAAGGTGCGCCTGTCCTTCGTCGATGGCTGATTCCTGGTTTGCAGCGCTGCAACCCGTTCCGCGCGGCTGGGACCCGCGGGCGATAGGTTCGTGCAAAACTCCCTCCACACTTGCGTACGACCGCACCGACACGCTGGACTACCGGCCAGCGTTCCGGGGGGTGTCTTGGGGGATCATGATCTGAAGGGGACCGACCGGACGGCGATCGCCGGAACAGCGAGCGTCGCCTGGTGGGTCGGGTAGTCGATCGAATTCCCTGATGCGACCATAAGCACTGATGACAGAACAGGAGGACGGCGTCGTGAGTGCGACCGCAGGCGAGGCCGAGGGCCAGTCTGGGCCGGCAGAGCGGCTGGGATTGCGGCCGGGCATGGTGGTGCAGGAACTCGGGTGGGACGATGACGCCGACGAGGACCTGCGCCAGGCGATCGAGAAGCACACCGGCAACGAGCTGGTCGACGACGAGTACGGCGACGTCGTCGACGCCGTGATCCTCTGGTGGCGTGATGACGACGGCGATCTGGTTGATGCGCTGGTCGACACCAAGACCGACCTCACCGACGGCGGGGTGATCTGGCTGCTGACGCCGAAGGTCGGTCGGGACGGCTACGTCGACGCGAGCGAGATCGCGGAGTCCGCGCCGACCGCCGGGCTCTCGACGACAACCAGCCTGTCCGTGGCACCCGACTGGCTGGGCACCAAGCTCGTCACGCCACGCGCCCGCCAGCGCTGACGGCGCCCACGAGGGGGACGCATGCCGATCGGGGTCGGCGAGGTGGCACCGGACTTCGCGTTGTCCGACCAGCACGGGGCTGACGTACGCCTCAGCGGCTTCCGGGACATCAGGAACGTCGTCCTGGTGTTCTACCCGTTCGCCTTCACCGGTATCTGTACCGGCGAACTGCGGGCGCTGCGTGACCACCTGCCCTTGCTGGAGGGTGCTGACACGGCGGTGCTGGGGGTCTCGTGCGACACGATGTTCGCCCTCCGGGTCTTCGCGGACCGTGAAGGGCTGACCTATCCGTTGCTCGCGGACTTCTGGCCGCACGGCGCGGTGGCACAGGCGTACGGCGTCTTCGACGAGGAGCGTGGGTGTGCGCTGCGTGGCACGTTCGTCATCGACCGGGCCGGCGTGGTCCGGTGGACCGTCGTCAACGCCATCCCGGATGCCCGGGAGGTCACGACGCTGGTGCGAGCCGTGGAGGAACTGCCTCGCTGACCGTCGATGACCGCACCGGGGTGGGCACCCGGTAACCTTTCGCCTCGACCGGGTGTTTCCGGTCACCATCTCCCGGGGCCGTAGCTCAGTGGTAGAGCGTCGCGTTTACACCGCGAGTGTCGGCGGTTCGATCCCGTCCGGCCCCACCGTCCTGGTCCGGTGACATGTCAGTGGAGGTCCGGGCGGCCGCAGCACTTCTTGTATTTCCGGCCCGCGCCGCACCAGCAGGGTGCGTTGCGGGGCGGTGGCCAGTCGATCACTCCGCCCTCGTCGGCGATCTCCTCCATGCACGCCTTTCGGGTCGCGTCGTCGGCGACGTCCTTGCCCGTGCGTTCTGCGTACTCCGTCAGCTTCGCCACGGTCAGAGGCACCATGACGATCCTGGTCCGGTTGGGGGCAACCGCGAGTTGGCGGTTGGCGAGCTCCCGTTCGCGGAGGAAGGTGTCGGCGTCACGGTGCTGCACGAGTTGTGGCCAGCGTTCGTGCGCCAGGGGAATCTCTGGGCGGGGCCAGAAGAGGACCCGGACCTGCACCGAACGCGACGCGTTGTCCGAGAGGGCGTCATCAAGGCCGGCTTGGTCGACGAACGGCGGGGCGGCACCAGGCTCAACCACCTTGTTGTCCAGGTTGTCAGCCGGAAGGCCCAGGGCCCTACGGACTCGTCGGCGACCCGCCAGAATCATTCCGGCGAACGACAGTGGTCCGGGATCTCGGTCCGGGCCCGGCAGGTCCTCCTCTGTGCAGCGGGACACCGCGATGTTGAACCATCGCAGCGCCTCGTCGTACTCCCGACGCTCCTCCAGCAGCTCTCCCACCAGGAAGTACGGCGTGATGGACGCCGGCCGGTCCCGGCGGAGGGCGTCGAGCTGGTCCTGTGCTTCGTCCCCGCGACCGAGGTCGAAGAGGACGTCGGCCAGGCTGCACCGCGCGAGGCCGCCATCTTCGCCACCCAACTCGACACACTCGGTGAGCAGCGCAATCGCCCGCCCGTGCTCACCGGCTCGGTGCCAGTGGTGTGCGGCCTCGAGGAGGATCTCGCCCCTCTCGTCTGGGTAGTCCGGGAGTTCCCGCTCGAGAGCTCGAGCGTGCCGTGCATCCGCAGAAGATCGCGTCACCATCCGAGATACGGTATCCGCGCCCCGGCCGACTGACCACGGGACATTGCCCTGGCGGTTTGGCGGAGGCCGCGAGCCGATCGTGATCCGACAGATGCCCTAGGGAAGCGGTGCCGGTGTGACGGCCACCCCGGTGGCCGTCGACTCGTAGAACGCCCGGCAGGCGGCGAGGTTGTGCCAGGCGTCGTCGACGGTGGCCAGCGGGTCCGCTTCGCCACGGACTGTCGCGACAAGCCGCTCGAGAACGCTCCCGCGTCCAGAGGGCGGTGAGAGGTGGACCCACCCCTCGTGCGTCTCGCCCATGCCCGTGAGGGAGAGCCGTCCACTGAGGCTGTCGTACGCAACGGCGCCGTCGGTGCCGACCAGGCTCATGGTCTGGCGCCCGCCGCCGGGCGAGGCGAGCCAGGTGTCCTCGATCCGCGCGATCACGCCGTTGTCGAACGCCACCACCGCGAGGCCGTAGTCCTCGAGGCCGAGGTCGGGGTACTTCAGCGAGGCCGCGGTCCCCCGGACCGACCTCACCTCTGCACGGAGGAGCCACCGCAGCTGGTCGAGGTGGTAGATCGCGTGGTCGATCCAGCCACCGCCTGGTGCCCGCTCGGGGTCGGTGAACCATCCCGGGTCGGACACTCCGGCCCATCCCTGCGGGAGTGAGGACCACAACGAGTAGCTGGCGGTACGCACCTGGCCGAGGCGTCCCTCGTCCAGCCAGGTCCGGATCTGCTGGTTCATGGCCGTCGTCCGCAGCTGGGACTCGGCGGGGAAGAACGCCACACCCGCCGAGCGAACCGCCCGGACGACCTCGGCTGCCTCGTCGAGCGTCCGGGCGACCGGCTTGATCGAGAGCAGGTGCTTGCCGGCGCGGGCCGCTGCCAGGCAGATGGCAGGGTTGCGTTCGGTGCTCGTGAAGGACGCGATCAGATCGACGGACGGGTCGGCGAGAAGCTCCTCGGCGTCGGACGTGGCCCGGCCACGACCTGCCTTCGCGACCACTTCCTCGGCACGGTCACGGTCGGGATCAGCGACGGCGACCAGCTCGGTGTCGGTCCGCGCGGCGATCTCCTGGGCGAGCGGGATCGCGGAGTACCAGTGGTCGACGCCGACCATCGCGATACGTGCGGGCGAGTCCATGCCTGCGATCGTTACTCATCCGTCTGCCTCACAGACAGGGACGGTGACGGAACCTGGCCGGCCGCATTAGGCAGTGCTGCGCACGACAGCACGTGGACGTGTCATGGTGGCGCCGACCGGCCACAATCGCCTGATCACCACCCGGAGGTCTGCCATGGCGACGCAGGACACGGCGCAGGACGGGCGCAAGTCGGGACCGCTGCGGCTCGGCGTACTCGGCACGGGCATGATCGCCACGACGTCGTACGGCGTCCTCCCCAATCTCGGCTGGATAGCGGACAAGGTGACCGTCGTCGCTGTCGCGGATCCAGAGGTGGATCGCGCACGGGAGGCGGCGAAGGAGTTCGAGATCCCGGAGGTCTACTCCAGCCTCGAGGCGATGCTCGACCAGTCCGACCTCGACGCGGTGGTCAACCTGACCCCGATCACGGTTCACGGAGAAACCTCGCGCAGGATCGTCCAGGCCGGCAAGCACCTCGCGACCGAGAAGCCGCTCGCGACGACGATGGAGGACGCCGACGCGATCGTCGAGACCGCGGCCGCCAATGGCCTGACAGTCGTGTGCTCGCCACCGGACGCGGTGTTTCCGGCGTACCAGGAGGCGCGGCGGCTGCTAGACGCGGACACGATCGGCAAGGTCGCGTTCGCGCGGGTGCGGAGCTCACATGCGGGACCGGCCGGCAGCACGTTCGGCTGGCCGATGGACCCGACGTGGTTCTACCAACAGGGTTCCGGACCGCTGCTGGACATGGGCGTCTACGGGATCCACGAGATCACCGCGCTGCTCGGCCCGGCCGAACGGGTCGTGGCCTTCTCCGGCATCACCGAGCCGACCCGGGTCGTGCGCGCAGGCCCGTTCGCCGGCAAGGTCATCGACGTCACCGCCGACGACAACTCGTTGTTCATGCTCGACTTCGGTGGCGCGACCTTCGCCGTCGTCGACGGTACGTACAACGTCCACGCGGCGAAGAGCCCCAAGATCGAGATCTTCGGCCGCAAGGGTGCGCTGAACATCCGGGACGGGAACGCCAGTGGCGAAGGACCGATCGAGGTCTACCGTGCCGATGCTCTGCCCGGCGTCGACGGTTGGGTCGAACCGCGCGGATGGGGGCAGCTCCGCGGCCGGCAAGGCTGGCTTGACAAGCTGCACCGGGCGGTACTGGTCGAGCATCTCGCCGACTGCGTACGCACGGGTGAGCGGCCGGTCCTGTCCGCCGAACACGGGCGGCACGCGCTGGAGATCATGCTGAAGGTCGCGGAGTCGTCCCGGAGCGGTCAGGCGCTGGACCTCACCACGACGTTCTGATCACGGCGTTGCCCGAGCCGGACGTGGGCGATCCGGTGTCAGGTCAGGCGGCGCCGCCCCGGCGGAGAAAGCGTGGACGGCCGAGCGTACGCCGCGCGTCAGGGCTACCCGCCTTGCCGGCGGTGAGGACGTAGATGAGGCCGGAGACGAGCGCGGCGGCAGCTGGTTGTACGGACGAGACGGGCAGCCGGTGCCTTCCCGCTGACTCCGCGTCCGTCAGTTCGTCCTCGAAGAGGCCGGCATCGTTCTTGGTCGCCCCGGCTTCGGTCAGCCTGGCTTCGGTCACCCCTGCGTCGGTCACCCCTGCGTCGGTCACCCCTGCGTCGGTCACCCCTGCGTCGGTCAGCCTGGCTTCGGTCACCCCTGCGTACGGCGGCTTGGTGTCCATGGGCGCCGTGTGGGTGGCCCCGGCGGCGAGCGGTCCGGCAGAGGGCGGGTCGGTCGCCGCCGGTTCGGTGTATCTGACGTGCCGGCCGGCCGGTCGGTACCCCGTTGGGCCCGTAGGCCGGTCGCTCCCGGGCAGGTCGACACCCCGCCCCTTGACCCTTCGTCCCTGCGCGGGAACTCGTTGGCCCTGCGCGGGAACTCGTTGGCCCTGCGCGGGAACTCGTTCCGGCCGGGCTCGGTGGAGATCGCCTTCGAGGGATGCCTGCGGGCGGTTCGCCTCCGGGGCAAAGTCGGGTGAAGAGATCATCGTACCGGCTCCCGGGTCTGTCGCGCGGAGCTGCGGAATCACCGGGGTCCGGGGGTAATGCCGGCAGGGGTCGATGAAGGAGTACCCATGCTCATGCCACTTATGCCGCCGGTGATCATGACCGTGACCACGCCGATGACCGGCGACCGATGACCGGCGACCGGCGACCGGTGACCAGTGACCGGCGACCGGTGATCATGACCGTGATCATGAATGGTTCGTGGGTCCAGAGCCCCAGAAAACCTTCACGATAACGATCATGATCACGGGACCAGGCCGCGACAGGTGGCCGCGACTGCCTCCACGAGGTCGTGGTCGTCCGCCAGCGGCGCGTCGAGCGCACGGAGCATCCGCCGGGCGGCCTCGGGAACTGGCCCCGACACTGCGTTCGTCAACTCCTCGCCTCTCGGATCACGGACCGCTGTTCCGTCGCGCAGGTGCGCCAGCCATCCGGCGAGGGCGTGGATGCCGCCTTCGGGCAGCCGCCCGTCGGCGCGTTCGCGGGTGAGCACCGGGAGTACCCGGATGGGGAGTTTCTGTGAACCGTCCATCGCGATCTGGGCCAGGTTGTGCCGGATCCGCGGGTTGGTGAACCGCTCCAGCAGGTCCTCGCGGTAGCGGGTGGTGTCGTCGGTGGGAAGCGGCAGGTGCCGCGCCGCCTCGGTCCACCATGTCTCGACCCAGCCACGGCACACCGGGTCGTTGATCGCCTCGGCGACGGTCGCGTGCCCGCGGGTCGGTCCGGCGTAGGCCAGCAAGGAGTGTGCGCCGTTGAGCAGCCACAGCTTGCGCTGCTCGAACACACTGACGTCGGGAACGAACCGCGCACCCCCGCGCTCCCACGCCGGCCGGCCTGCCGGAAACTCCCCGGCCAGGACCCACTCGCTGAACGGCTCCGTCACCACCGGCGCGGCGTCGGCGAACCCGGTCAGCTTGGCGACCACCTCGCGATCCTCCGGCGTGGTGGCCGGTGTGATCCGGTCGATCGTCGTGGAGACGAACGACACCTGACCGGCCAGCCACTCCGCCAGGCCGTCGTCGACCGCGGCGGCAAGGCCGTTGAGCACGCGGGCGAGGGTCGGACCGTTGTCGACCAGGTTGTCGCACGGCACGATCGCGAGCGGTCCGGCATCGGCTGCCTGCCGGGCGGCGAGTCCGCTGAGGATGCGTCCCGGCGCGGTGGTCACGTCGGTGTGGCCGGCCCGTAGGCGTTCGACGTCGGATGCCACCGCCGGGTTGTCGAGGTCCGGACCTCCGTCCGGTCCGCGGCGATAGCCCGCTTCCGTCACCGTGAGGGTGAGGGTCCCGACGAGCGGATCGGCGAGCGTCCGTCGCCAGGTCTCGGCGTCCGCCCCGTCGTACGCGGCCGAGATGCTCGCGATCAGCTCGGTCCGGTCACCACCGGCGTCGCGGACCAGCAGGTGGTAGAGCCCATCCTGCGCCCGCAGTGGCAGCGCGGCGTCCGGCCGGCGCCCGGTGAACGCGGCGATCCCGGACGGCTCGGCGTCGCCCCCGCTGTTGGCCACGTGCGTGTACCACGCCTGGTGCGCGCGGAAGAACGCGCCGAGCCCGAGATGGACGGTACGAATGGGTGCGGCAGGTCCGGCCCCGGGCGCGGACCGCCGGTTCAGCTCGTTCACGAGCCCTGCCCTCCTCATGTGAGCCGGAAAGTCGACGCCGGCAGCTGGTATGCAAGGTCGCGTGCGGTCTCCGCCGCCTCGTCCTCGGGAAGCCGATGCTCGGCGACGAGACGGGCGAGGAATCCGGCGTCGAGCCGTCGGGCCATGTCGTGGCGTACCGGGATCGAGCAGTACGCCCGCGTGTCGTCGACGAATCCGGCCGTCTTGTGGAACCCCACTGTGTCGGTCACGGCCGCCCTGAACCGCAGGATCGCGTCAGGAGTGTCGATGAACCACCACGGCGCCCCGACGAACACCGACGGGTAGAAGCCGGCCAGTGGCGCGATCTCGCGCGAGAACACGTCCTCGTCGGTGGTGAAGAGCACCATCCGGAAGTTGGGGTGCGTGCCGTACCGCTCCAGCAGCGGCCGCAGCGCCCGGGTGTACTCAGCGACCACCGGGATGTCGCATCCCACGTCGGCGCCGAACCGCTCGAACGTCGCCGAATGGTGGTTGCGGAACACGCCGGGATGCAGCTGCATCACGAGACCGTCATCGCAGGCCATCCGCGCCATCTCGCTCAGCATGTGCCGACGGAACGCGGTCTGCTCGTCGGCCGTCGCCGCACCCGCCAGGCCGGCGGAGAAGATCCGGCTGGCGTCGGCGGGGTCCAGGGGCGCACTGCCCGCGTCGGCGTGACCGTGGTCGCTCGCGGTGGCGCCGTGCTGGGCGAAGTACGCCCGGCGCTGTTCCAGTGCGGCGATGTAGCCGTCGTACGTCTTCGTGTCGATCCCGGCCGCCTCGCCCAGCCTCGCCACCTGTTGGGCCCAGTCGGATCGCGACGGGTCGAGGTAGGCGTCCGGCCGGAACGTCGGGACGACGCGGCCCTTCCACGCCGGGTCCTCGGTCAGCCGCTGGTGGTCGGCGAGGTCGGACGCCGGGTCGTCGGTGGTGGCGAGGACCTCGAGCCCGAAGCGTTCGTACAGGGCCCGCGGCCGAAAGCCAGGGTCGGCGAGCCGCTCGGTGAGCTGGTCGAAGAGCTCGTCGGCGGTCTCGGCCGACGGTCGCAGGCTGACGCCGAAGACGTCCACCAGCTCCGACTCGAGCCAGTACCGCGACGGCGTGCCCCGGAACGCCCAGAAGTGCGCACAGAACGTCCGCCAGATCTCCCGGGCCGACGTGTCGCCGACCGGGTTGCCGGGCGGAACGCCCAGGTCGTCGAGTCGTACGCCGTGCGCGTGCAGCAGCCGGGTGACGTAGTGGTCGGGCACGACGAGGAGGTTGGCGGGGTCGCCGAACGGTTCGTCGTTGGCCAGGATCGCCGGGTCGACGTGCCCGTGGGGCGAGATGATCGGCAGCCCCGCTATCTCGTCGTACAGCCGGCGGGCGATCCCGCGCAGGTTCGGCTCGGTCGGCAGCAGCCGGTCGGGGTGCAGCTCGATCTGGCTCATCCGTTCCCTCTCCTGGGTCGCGTGTGTGCGTCGGGCTGGTGGTCTCAGGCGTTCGACGCGCGCTCGCGCAGGTCGTCGCGGTCGAGGAGAAGCACAGGTACGCCGTCCGGGTCGTGGACCTCGGCTACCCGCCCGTGCCCGTGGCCGGCAGGTGCGGGCTCGGCCGCGACAGGGACGCCGTGGGTACGCAGCCGGTCGGTCGCCGCCTCCACGTCGTCGACCCGTAACCCGACATGCCGGATCCGCGGAGCATCCGGCGCCGGCGTGGCCGGGTGGTGCAGTCCTACGGCGTCGTCGCGGAGGTGGAAGTACGCGTCCGTGCCGCCGGCGCCGTCGCTCAGCGTCGTGATTGGTCGCAGGCCGAGCTGTCCGCCGTAGAAGGCGACCGACGCGTCGAGGTCGTCCGCCGCGACAGAGTAGTGGTCCAGGCTCCGGACGAACCCCTCGAGCGGAGCGACCCGGAAGTCCTCCTCGCGCTGGAGCAGCTCCACCCTCACCTTGCTCGGGTCGGACACGAACGCCAGCCTGCCGCGGCCCGTTCCGGCGACCTTGGGGTCCAGCAGCGACGCGAACCCGGCCCCCACCAGGCGCTGGTGGTCACCGTCGAGGTCGTCGGTCATGAACGCGATGTGGTCGAGCCCGAACGTCGTGCCCGCCGGTGGGTCGGCCGGACGCAGCAACTCGACCATCCCGTCGGCGATCTGCAGGTAGACGCAGTCGGTCCGCGAGCTCGGGATGAACGCCTCGCTCACCACCTTCGCGCCGAGGATCCCGACCCAGAACGCGAGGCTCTCGTCCAGGTCCCTGATCCGGACACCCACGTGGTTGAGCTCGTAGATCATCGACTGTCTCCTGCGCTCTCGGTGGATACGGGAAGATTGATCCGGCGACCTGTCTCGGCCGACAGGTAGGCGGCGTAGATGACCTCGACGACGTCCCGGGCCAGGGTGGCGTCGGACAGTGGCTCGCGGTCGTACGTCACGCATTCGCAGAAGTCCTGCATCTCCTGCGGATACCCGCGTACCCAGTCCTCGTCGGGCGCCGGCGTACTCCATCCGGCCTTGGTCTCGAGCTTCTCGCTCAGGTACTCCGCGCCGAAGACCTCCGCGTGTGGGGCGTAGGCGAGCAACGCGTCGTTCGGTGTCATGTTGGCCCTGAGGACGGCGTTGGTGGTGGCGAGTTCGAGCGTGTTGCGGACACCGCCGAGCTGGCCGAACGACGCGTTGATCACCGCCTTCGTCCCGTCGGTGAAGGTGAGGATCGCGCTCGCCCAGGTCTCGACGTCGACCCAGTCGGAAACCAGCCAGCGGCGGGCGTGGTCGTCATAGGCCGGTGCGTCCCACAGCGGCGCCGTGTCGGCGACCACGGAGCGCACGCGGACCGGCTGGCCCGTCTTGCGCCGGCCCTCGACGGCCTTCAGGTGCAGCGCCGCGCCGATCGGGTGTGAGCCGAGCATCAGCAGCGCGCCGCCGCCGGCACGGGCGCGGTACTTCGACGCCTGCGCGTGCGAGCCGCTGTGGCTCTCCTCGGCGCGGATGTCGAGGATCGAGCCGCCGGCCGCTCCGAGGAGGCGCTTCGCCTTGGTGACGGCGGGTGCGTACACCCAGTTCTCGGCGTACATCAGTCGGCGCCCCGCGGCTGTCATCGCGTCAAGGACCGCGTCGGCGGAGGTGAGCGCCTCCTCCAGCGCCGTGCGGGCGAAGGCCCCGCCGTCGCCGTCGCCGTCGTCGCCGTCGTCCAGACCTGACGGTGCCGTGAACGCACCGGTGAGTGGCTTCTCGCAGATGACGTGCTTGCCCGCCTGAGCGGCCTCGATCGCGAGGGGTGCGTGCGCGGCATTCGGTACGCAGAGACACACGACGTCGACGTCATCGTCGGCCAGCAGATCGTAGGAATGGGCATGGGCGGTGGCGATCCCGTGCCGGGCCGCGAACTTCTTCGCCTTGTCGTGGTCACGGCCCGCGACGGCGGCGAGGGTGACGTCGAGCCCGTGAACCTGACGCAACGCCTCGGCATGCAACGCCGCTGAGAAACCGCTGCCGATGATCCCGACCCGTACGCGTTCCATCGAGAACGCCTACCGCGCCGCGACCTCGGCGAGCAACGGACGCATGTACGCCGCGTACTGCGGAATCGCGACCTCGGGCTCCTCGATCTCGGGGTGCCAGGCCTTCTCCCACTCGAAGCTGAGGTAACCGTCGTAGCCCTCCCGCTGGAGCAGGCCGGCGAACTCCCTGATCGGCATGGTGCCCGCACCGGTCAGCTCGAAGTTGAACTCGGTGGGGGAGTAGCGCGAGGAGTCCTTCAGGTGGACGTGCCTGATCCGGTCACCGAGCGCGCGCCAGGTGTCCTCGAGAGACTCGCCGGTGCGATAGGAGTGGAGGACGTCCCACAGGATCGCGAGGTCGTCGTTCGGTGCGTAGGACAGCAGCTCGGCGACCTGGGTCGAGGTGCAGAAGCTGTCGTGAGTCTCCAGGACCGCGGTGATTCCTTCGGCCTTGACCGCGGCCGCGGCCTCCGCGAGTCCTTCGGCGATGCGCTTGGTCGTCTCCTCGCGTTCAGGTGGCGATTCGGGGACGGCTCCGCCGAAGACCCGGATATAGGACGTGCCGAGCTCGGCCGCCATCCGAGCGTAGGTCAGTGCCGCGTTCTGCTGCTTCGCGCGCTCGGCCGGGTCGGGCGAGGTGAAGCGGACACTCGTGTCCAGGCAGGCGACCGTGACCCCGGCCGCGTCCAGCGCCGCCTTCGTCTTCCTGATGCCGGACGGTGAGAACTCCTCGAGGTTCTCCAGCGCGACCTCACCCCGCAGGAACCGGATCTCGACGCCCTCGTAGCCGTTGTCCTTCGCGGTGGACACCACCTCGTCGAGGGTGTACTTCGGGCAGCCGAGGGTGCTGAAGCTCAGTTTCATCGCGATCATCTCCGCTCGTGGATGGTCCTGCGGTGTGCACAGGCGGTGCGGCGGTGCGGCAGTACGGCGGTCAGTTCGAGGGGATGCATCGTCAGGTCGAGGGGATGCATGGTCAACTGGAGGGTTCGGCGGTCAGGGGGACAGGCCGGCTGGTGGTCGTCGGTGCCGTTCCGGTGGAGTCTCGGATCGTCAGTCGCGTGGGGAGTACGACGTCGCGGCCAGACCCCTGCCGGTCGGTGTCGAGGAGGCCGAGCAGCAGGTCGACGGCCGCCCGTCCCGCGGTCTCGATCGGTGCGGTGAGCGTGGTCAGCGGCGGGTGGCAGAAGTCGGCGCCGAAGATGTCGTCGCACCCGACGACGCTGATCTGGTCCGGCACTCCGATCCCGCGGGCACGCAGGCGGCGCAGCACCCCGATCGCGAGCAGGTCGTTGAACGTCACCGCGGCGGTGACGTCCTCGAGGACGATCGCGTCCGCGGCAGCGACGCCGGCGTCGACCGTCGGCGACAGCGGACCGATGCGGACGGTGCTGAGGCCGCGCCGCCGCGCCACCGACTGCAGCGCCCGCCACCGCCGCTGGTCCGACCACGATGCGCGTGGCCCGGCGAGATAGGCGATCCGCTCGTGGCCGAGGGAGGCGAGGTGTTCGGCGGCGGCCCGTGTCCCGTGGGCGCTGTCGATGAGTACGCCCGGCAGCGGCGCCACCCGGCGGTTGACGACGACGAGCGGCGAGGTCGCGTATGCCTCCCGCAAACGGGCGTCTGACAGGCGGGAGGATGCGAGGACGTACCCGTCGACAGCCCGCGTCAGCCTCCTGACCGCCGTGAGCTCGGTCTCACTCGACTCGTCGGTATCGGCCAGCACCAGCGTGTAACCGGCGGCGGCGGCCGCCCGCTCGGCGCCCCGGATGAGGTCGAGGAAGAACGGGTTGGTGATGTCGGGTACCAGCAGGCCCAGCGTCCTGGTCCGGCCGGACGGCAGGGCCCTGGCGATGGGGTTCGGCCGGTAGCCCATCTCCTCGGCGGTGGCGAGAATCCGTTGCCTGGTGGCGAGATTGACCCGCTCGGGCCGGGAGAACGCCCGCGACACTGTGGAGGCGGCGACACCGCAGCGGGCCGCGACGTCGTGGATCGTCGGCGCGCGACCTGACGGGTTCACGGGTACCGAGTCGCGTGCGGACACCACAGTTCCACCTCCCAGGTTCCTCCCAGGCGCCGTCAGCTCCCGGTGCGCGGGAGCCGTTGTCGGACGGCATAGTCTTGCCCCCCTTGACAACCTTTGGCAACCGGTTGCCATAGTTGCCATAACCGCCGGTGTGCCTCCTGCCCGGGGGGATGGCCGCGCCGACTTGCACGGCATGTCCCGACGATGCACGGCGACTTGGCCGCGCATCGTGGGGAATGATCACGCATTCGTGATCATTTCCACCGCACACCGCCTGACCATCGACCTGCATACGAGGAGCCGAACGCCAACGATGTGGACCCTCTCCGGATTCGCCGACGAGATCGACCCTGACCCGACCACCCAGTTCCGGACCTTGAACGAGCTGGGGATCAGGTACGTCGAGTTCCGCAGCGCATGGGGCGTCAACGTCCTCGACCTCTCCGACGACCAGATTGCCGAGCTGAAGAAGCTCATGTCCCAGCACGGCATTTCGATGTCGGCGGTCGGATCGCCCATCGGCAAGGTCGGCATCCACGACGACTTCGACGAGCACCTCGCGCGATTCGACCGGGCGCTGTGGGTGGCTGATGAGTTCTCCGCACCGTACATCCGGATCTTCTCGTTCTGGATGCCGGACGGCGACGACCCGGGCAAGCACCGCGACGAGGTGCTTCGCCGGATGTCCGCGCTCGCGGCCCGGGCCGAGGGCCACGACGTGATCCTCGCCCACGAGAACGAACGCAAGATCTACGGCGACATCCCGTCCCGCTGCCTCGACCTCGTG
The DNA here is from genome assembly GCF_040120725.1 of Actinopolymorpha sp. B9G3. Lineage (NCBI taxonomy): Bacteria > Bacillati > Actinomycetota > Actinomycetes > Propionibacteriales > Actinopolymorphaceae > Actinopolymorpha > Actinopolymorpha sp. B9G3. The sequence continues at coordinate 241,563 of NZ_JBEEAB010000009.1, forward strand.
GAGTCGGTCGGGTCGGACAAGCTGCAGCTGGTCTGGGATCCCGCGAACTTCGTCCTCTGTGACGTCGCGCCGTTCACCGACGGGTTCGCGAGCCTGCGGCCCTACATCGAGTACCTCCAGATCAAGGACGCCGTCCGGGCCGAGGGGCGGGTCGTCCCGGCGGGGGAGGGCGACGGCCAGATCCCCGAGACCATCCGTGCCCTTCGCGACGACAGCTTCGGCGCCGGCGGACACTCCCAGGACAGGTACTTCTCGATGGAGCCGCACCTGGCCTACATGGGGGAGTCCGGCGGCTTCTCCGGTCCTGAGCTGTTCGCGAAGGCGACGAAGGCATTCACAGGTCTGCTTGCCGCCGACGGCATCCCGTACAACTGAGTCCGTACCGCTGGGGTTCGGACACCTGGATCCGTACAACTGGGTCCGTACAACTGAATTCGTTCCTCCTCGGTCCGTCCGGCTGAGTCCGTACAACTGATCGACGGGGTCCTCCGACGCAGAAGGGGCTTTGCATGCGATTCGCGGTGATCGGCGCTGGAGTGATCGGTCGCACCCACGCACAGACGATTCAGGCGTTGGGCCCACGTGCCGAGCTCGCCGCCGTCGTGGACGTCGTCCCCGAGCGGGCACAGAAGCTTGCCGGTGAGCTCGGGGTCGACGCGTTGACCTCCGTCGACGAGGCGCTCGCGCGCTCGGACGTCGACGCGGTGACCATCGGGACGCCGAGCGGCCTGCACGCCGACGCGGCCGTCGCCGCGATCGACGCCGGCAAGCACGTCATCGTCGAGAAACCGATCGAGATTCGCCTCGACGCCGCCCGCCGGATCCAGGAGGCCGAGCAACGTTCGGACCGGACGGTGATGGTCGTGAGCCAGCACCGCCACGACCCGGCGAGCCTGATCGTCCACGAAGCCCTCGAGGCAGGGAAGTTCGGCACCCTCACCTCGGGCAACGCCGTCATGTCGTGGTGGCGCAGCCAGGGCTACTACGACTCCGGCGACTGGCGCGGTACCTGGGCCCTCGACGGCGGCGGCGCCCTGATGAACCAGGGCATCCACACGATCGACCTGTTCACCTGGTTCCTGGGGGAGCCCGTCGAGGTCTACGCCGTGGCCGGGTTGCTTGCCCACGAGCGGATCGAGGTGGAGGACACCGCGGTCGCGACAGTGCGGTTCGCGAACGGCGCACTCGGTGTCGTTCACGGCACCACAGCCGCCTACCCCGGCCTGAGCACCCATGTGCGGGTGCACGGCGACCGCGGCTCGGCCGTGATCGACCAGAACAAGCTCACCTACTACCACGCGGCCGACGAACAGAGCGACGCCTACGCCTACGGCGCTGGTGGCCGGGCCAACCAGGCCGAGGCCGTCCTTGCCGAGCACGGCTACGGCGCGGAGAAGTCCGACGACGACGAGCCGACCGTCGCCGGGCTCACCGCGACGTCGCACTCGACCCAGTTCGCGGACTTCCTCGATGCGGTCGAGCAGGGCCGGCGGCCGCTCGTGACTGTCGAGCAGGGAATCCGCACCCTCGCCCTCATCCGCGGTATCTACGAGTCCGCACGGACGCAGAGCCCGGTCAAGATCAAGGAGCTGACTTCATGAAGTTTGCCGTCTTCACCGCGAGCCTGCCCGAGTGGACGCCGGAGGAGGCCGTCACCAGGCTCGCCGAGCAGGGCTGGGACGGTGTCGAGTGGCGGGTCGTCGACCAGAAGCCCCCGGCGTCGGGCTCGGGCGGCGGATTCTGGTCGGGCAACAAGTGCACCTGGCCGCTGTCGTCGTTCGAGGAGGACGTCCCGCGGATCCGAGAGATCACCGAGAAGGCTGGGCTCGGCATGCCGTCGGTCGGTGCGTACGCCCGCTGCGACGAGATCGCCGACGTCGAACGCCTCATGCGCGGCGTGTCCGCTCTCGGGGTGAAGCAGATGCGGGTCACGGTCGGCAAGCCCGGACCCGAGGGCTACAACGCCGCGTTCACCCAGCGGCGCAAGGAGTACGCCAAGGTCGCCGAGTTGTCCGCCCAGTACGGCGTCAAGGCCCTGGTCGAGCTCCACCACCAGTCCCTGACGTCCAGCGCGTCGGCGGCGAAGCGCTTCGTCGAGGACTTCGATCCCGCCCACGTCGGGGTCATCCACGACATCGGCAACATGCTCCAGGAGGGGTACGAATACGACCCGTGGAGTCTGGAGATCCTGGGCGAGCACCTGGCGCACGTCCACGTGAAGAACGCCGCGCCGGTGGCGACGAAGGTCGACGGCGCCGACAAGACCGACTGGACGTGGGGTTGGGCGCCGATGCGACACGGGGTCGGCAACCTGCCGCGGCTGTTCCAGCACCTGAAGGAGTTCGGCTACGACGGCTGGGTGTCGGTCGAGGACTTCTCGACCGAGGTGCCGCTGGAGGAGAAGGTGCGCGACAATCTGGCGTACCTCAAGGAGATCTCAAGCTGACCCAGCCGTCGTGGCCGATCCTGGGAACAGCCCGGCACCAACGAGACGGAGCCATGTGAGCGCTGAGCTGATCGGAGGCCCGGGCCGCTCCGTGTCGGCCGAGGAGGCCCGACACTTCGTCAAAGAGCGCTTGCGTTCGGTCCCGCTCGACGGGCGGAGCCTGTGCGTGGTGATTCCGGATTCCACCCGGTCGTGCCCGCTGCCGCTGCTGCTGCGCGCGGTCCACGACGCCGTGGACGGGCGGGTGAGCCGGCTCACCGTTCTCATCGCACTGGGAACGCATCCACCGATGGACGAGGCGCAGTTGGCCGCGCACCTCGGGTACGCGGAGGGCCGGCTGGCCGAGACCTTTCCGCGTACGACGGTCGTCAACCACGAGTGGTGGATCCCCGAGGCGCTGGTCTCCGTCGGTGAGCTGCCGGCCCGCGAGGTGGCGGCGCTCGCCGAAGGGCGGTTCGAGGAGCCGGTGACGGTCACCGTCAACCGGCACGTCGTCGAGCACGATGTGGTGCTGGTCGTGGGGCCGGTCTTCCCGCACGAGGTGGTGGGCTTCTCCGGCGGCAACAAGTACTTCTTCCCAGGCGTCGCCGGCCGGGAGATCATCGACCTCACCCACTGGCTCGGCGCGTTGATCGGCAACACCGGGATCATCGGGATGCCTGGTGTGACGCCTGTGCGGGCGGTGATCGACCGGGCCGCCGCGATGATCCCTTCGGAGCGGCTGTGCCTCGCGGCGGTCGTCGCGTCCGGCACGAAGGATTTGCACTCGTTGGCGTTCGGCACGCCAGAGGACGCGTGGGCGGCGTCGGCGAAGGTGTCGGCGCAGACCCACGTCCGCTATCTGGAGAAGCCGGTCCGGCGGGTGCTGTCGCTCGTGTCGGAGCGCTACGACGAACTGTGGACCGCCAGCAAGGGGATGTACAAGGTCGAGCCGATCGTCGCCGACGGCGGCGAGGTCGTGGTCCACGCGCCGCACGTCCACGAGGTCAGCCGCACGCACGGTGCACTCATCGAGAAGATCGGCTACCACTGCCGCGACTACTTCACCGGTCAGTGGGAGAGGTTCGCCGACGTGTCGCGTTCGGTGCTCGCGCACTCCACCCACCTGCGAGGCGATGGTTCCTACGATCCGTCCCTCGGTGAGCGCTGCCGGGTCAGGGTGACGCTCGCGACCGGGCTCGACGAGGCCCGGACCCGCGCGCTCGGGCTCGACTACCGCGACCCGGCGACCATCGATCCGGCCGAGTGGGAGCGCGATCCCGACACCCTCGTGGTGCCCAACGCCGGCGAGATCCTGTTCCGGCTGAGGTCGTCCGGATGATGGTCGTCCGGATGAAGGTCGTCCGGATGAAGGTGGCGTCATGACGCGCGTCGCAGGTGGGTGGTTGAAGGTGCCCGAGGCAGAACTGTCGGTGCCGGGCGGGCTACCGGATCCCTTCGTCTGCCTGGACGGGTTCCGGGTGACGAGCGCGGCGGAGTGGTTCGAACGCCGCCGACCAGAGCTGATGGGCCTGTTCGCGCGCCAGATGTACGGCGTGACGCCGCAGGTGACGCTGCCCATGCGTACGCACGTGAGATCCGAGGACGCGACCGCACTGGACGGGCGGTCGACGCGGATCGAGGTTCGGCTTGCGTTCGGGTCGCCTGGCGACGCGCCGGTCGGCGCGGAGCCCACCCTCAACCTGCTGGTCCACCTCCCGAACGGCGCGGCCGGGCCGGTGCCGCTGTTCCTCGCGCTCAACTTCCGCGGCAACCACGAGGTGGAGGTCGGCCGGCAGGGCGAGCCGTGGCCCTTCGCGCACCTCGTCGAGCGCGGCTACGGCGTCGCGACCCTGTGCTACGAGGAGATCGAGCCGGACGTCGACGGACCGGCAACTGGCAACGCCGACGCCGGGCACTGGTCGGGGCGCCTCGGCATCCTGCGCCATCCGGTGTTCCTCGCTGCCGACGCGGCCCGCCGGGCCGGCGAGCGCTGGGGATCGTTGGGCGCCTGGGCCTGGGGGCTCAGCCGGGCGATGGACTACCTCGTCGGCAATCCGCGCGTCGACGCCATGCGGGTGATCGTCGCCGGACACTCGCGGCTCGGCAAGGCAGCGCTGTGGGCCGCCGCGCAGGACCTGCGCTTCGCGATGGCCGTCTCCAACAACTCCGGCTGCGGCGGCGTCGCGCTGTCGCGGCGGCTGGTCGGAGAGACCGTCGACGCGATCACGTCGCGGTTCCCGCGCTGGTTCTGCGGCAACTTCGCGGGGTACGCAGGGCGGGAGGGGACACTGCCGTTCGACCAGCACCTGTTGGTGGCGCTCGTCGCGCCGCGTCCGGTCTACGTCGCGAGCGCCGAGGACGACACCTGGGCCGATCCGTACGGCGAGTTCCTCGGCGCTCGCTACGCCGATCCGATCTACCAGCTGCTCGGCGTCGAGGGGATCGGCGCGACGTCGATGCCGCCGGTCTCGTCGCCTGTGCCCAGCCGGATCGGCTACCACATCAGGCCCGGCGGCCACGCCATGACGGCGTACGACTGGGAACGCTTCGCCGACGCCGCCGACCGCCACCTCCCCGCCCGGGTCTGACTCGCCGCCGCCCGCGCTGAGCCGCAAATGACCACGCTGAGCCGCGAATGACCGCGCTGAGCCGCGAATGACCACGCTGAGCATGCCAGCGGAACCACGACCATGCGTCCATGCATGGTGGGGTTCCGCTGGCATGCTCAGCGTGGTCATTCGCGGGCGCGGCACGGGGGCGTACTAGCCTGGCCCGGTGCCGACCGAGAGCTCACCCGCACCGCCGACGCTGCGCCAGGTCGTGCAGGTGCTCGACGAGCTCTACGACCCGAGCTGGGCGGCCGACTGGGACGCGGTGGGCCTCGTCTGCGGAGATCCGGACGCCTCGATCGCGCGGGTGCTCTTCGCCGTCGACCCGGTGGGTGAGGTGGTCGAGGAGGCGATCGCATGGTCGGCCGACCTGATCGTCGCACACCATCCGCTGTTCCTCCGGGGCGTCCACGGTGTGGCGGCGACGACACCCAAGGGCACGCTCGTACACCGGATGGTCACTCGGGGGATCGCGCTCCACGTGTGCCACACCAACGCCGACGCCGCCGCTCCGGGCGTGTCGGACGCCCTCGCCGCCGCGCTCGGGCTGACCAACCTGCGTCCGCTCGATCCGCGTCCCGACGCAGCGGCGCTCGGCACCGGACGGATCGGCTCCCTCCCACGCGCCGAACGCCTGGACACCTTCCGCGAGCGCGTGGCCACCGCGCTGCCCCCGACGGCGCACGGCGTCCGTGTGGCCGGCGATCTCGACCGGACCATTGCCACGGTGGCGGTCTGCGGTGGCGCGGGCGACTCCTACCTCGATCTCGTGCGGGCGGTCGGTGTCGATGCCTACGTCACCGCCGACCTGCGCCACCACCCGGCGTCGGAGGCCGGACAGTACCCCGGCGCGCCCGCCCTCGTCGACGTCGCGCACTGGGCCAGCGAGTGGCCATGGCTGGCCGACGCGGCCGGCCGGCTCGTGCGTGCACTCGCGCAGCGGGGCACTACGGTGGAGACCCGCGTCTCGACGACATGCACAGACCCGTGGACCCTCCACGTCCCCAGTGCGGTCCCCGCGGGCGGCCACCGCGATCAGGAAGGGAACATCCACTGAACGCCGACCCTCTCGTCCAGCTCCGGCTGCTCGACGTCCAGGTACTCGATTCGCGCCTCGACCAGCTGGCACATCGCCGGCGCACCGTCCCGCAGGCCGCCGAGGTCGAACGCCTGCACACCGAACGTCGGGAGCTCGAAACCGCGACCGTCGCCGCCGAGACCGAGGCCAGCGACCTCGCCCGCGAGCAGCGCAAGGCCGACGCCGATGTCGAACAGGTCCGCAGCCGCAAGGCGCGCGATGAGAAGCGGCTCCAGTCCGGACAGGTCGGTTCGCCGAAGGAGTTGGAGAGCCTCCAGCACGAGATCGAGTCCCTCACCAAGCGCCAGTCCGATCTCGAAGACGTCGAACTCGAGATCATGGAACGTCTCGAGTCCGCGACCGCCCGGCACGCCGAGCTGCAGGCCAGGCGTTCCGCCCTCGACACCACGATTGCCGAGACCGAACAGGCCCGTGACCAGGCGTACTCCGAGATCGACGCCGAAGCCGAACAGGCTCGCAAGGAACGCGCCGACGCGGCGGGCGGCATCACCGCAGAGCTCCTGGCGGCGTACGAGAAGAGTCGTACGCAGCGGGGCGGCGTCGGCGCGGCACCCCTGCGGCAGCGGCGCTGCGAGGGCTGCCGGATGGAGCTCGACGCGAGCTATCTCGCGAAGATCGCGGCGGCACCGCCCGAGCAGGTCATGCGCTGCGAGGAGTGTGGACGGATCCTGATCCGGACCCTCGACGCGAACGCCTGAGAGAGTCGGTCCGATGACTGCTCCAACGGCACCGACGGGCCGTCGCACACTCATCGTCGAGGCCGACGGTGGCTCGCGCGGCAACCCAGGTCCGGCCGCCTTCGGCGCACTGGTCCGCGATCCCGCGTCTCACGCCGTCCTCGCCGAGGCGGCCGACGAGATCGGGACGGCCACCAACAACGTCGCCGAGTACCGCGGCCTGATCGCCGGCCTCCAACTCGCCCGCGAGGTCGATCCGGAGGCGAGCGTCGAGGTACGGATGGACAGCAAGCTCGTCATCGAGCAGATGGCGGGCCGTTGGAGGATCAAGCACGCCGACATGCGCCAGCTCGCCATGGAGGCGCGGCGCCTGGTGCCGGCCCACGTCACGTGGACCCATGTGCCGAGGGAGCGGAACTCAGCCGCCGACGCCCTGCTCAACCGGGTGCTCGACGGTGGCGAGCCGATCTGGACCGTGCTCGGTGGCGACGCCACCACCACCGCTGTCGCGCCGCCCGACCACGGTGGGCAACCCACGGTCGTGCCGCAACCCGCGCCGGGGGACCGGTCGAGCGTGCCTGAAACCGGATGGGGCGAGACTTCCAGCCCGCCGACGACCCTGATTCTCGTCCGGCACGGTGAGACCTCCCGCTCGCTCGCCAAACGGTTCAGCGGATCCGGCGGCGAGGACGTGCCGCTGACCGACCGGGGGCGGCAGCAGGCCGAGGACGTCGCCGCCGCGCTCGTGGGTCGTGGCGTCGACGCGCTGGTGACCTCACCGCTGCGGCGCACGCGGGAGACCGCCGGCGTCATTGCCGGCGCGCTCGGGATTTCCGCGACCGTTGAGGACGGGCTGGCCGAGACGGCGTTCGGCGAGTGGGACGGCCTCACCTTCTCCGAGGTGCGGGCGCGCTGGCCCGCGGCGCTCGAGGACTGGCTGGCCTCGACAACGGTGGCGCCGCCGGGCGGGGAGTCCTTCGACTCGGTGAATCTACGTGTGCGGGCCGCGCTCGAGCGGCTGGTGAGCTCGTACGCCGGTCGGACGATCGCCGTCGTGACGCACGTGACGCCGATCAAACTGCTCGTCTGCCTCGCCCTGAACGTCCCGCTCCGCGCCGTCTTCCGGATGGAGCTGCCGCCGGGTTCGCGAAGCGAGGTCCGGTGGTACGCCGACGGGATGGCCTCTCTTCGTTCGTACGGCGTCGTCGATTCGGCACCCAGCTGACCACCCTCGGCCGCACGGGTTTCACGAGCGCCGGCGACCCGACGCTGCTGCAGCACCCACCGATTGAGGCGCGGGGCGCCGGCCGTGATCTCCCGCTCGGCAACCGGGTCGGCCTGCGGCTCGTTGATGGGGCCGTCGTCCGGCGTCGGCTGCATTTCGAGTTGGCGTGAACGGCGTGGCGACCGCGTGCCGCGTTTGGTGCGGAGTAGATGGTTGGCCTTCCGGCTCGGTTGACCGCTTCCCCGCATGGGATGCCGCATCGGCCACGGGGCCGTGCAGTAGGCGTCGGGAATCGTGGCGCTCGCCCGGCTCGCTACGCTTGGTGGAGGACGAGCCGGCCGGGCGGTCGCGTCGGGATGCGGGACCCATGCGGTCTGTGTCCCGCCGAGGAAAGTCCGGACTCCGTAGGGCAAGGTGGTGGGTAACACCCACCCGGGGCGACCCGCGGGACAGTGCCACAGAAAGCAAACCGCCAGCGGCCCCTGGTCGACGATGCTCGACCGGGGGTGCGGGTAAGGGTGAAACGGTGGTGTAAGAGACCACCAGCGTCCGGGGTGACCCGGACGGCTCGGTAAACCCCACCTGGAGCAAGGCCAAGAAGGGTACGGACGCTTCGGTGTCCGCGCCCGCGCAGGCGTTCGAGGGCTGCCCGCCCGAGCCTGCGGGTAGGCCGCTGGAGGTCACCGGCAACGGTGTCCCTAGAGGGATGGCCGCCGATCACAGAATCCGGCTTACAGGTCGGCTCGTCCTCTCACTTACGCGGTGGTGACGGCCGGTGCAGTCGCAGCATGCCCGGAACGCGTCCTACCGTCATGATCACGGGGAAGTGTGCCGGCGGGCGAGTGGAGGCCGCGGCGGAGCCGCGGTTCTTATCCGGCGCGTTCGGCCGTCGCGAGGTCGATGACGTTCTCCGGGTCGGCAAGGGCTCCGATCCGCCGGGCCGTCGGCCGGTTCTCCAGGTCGAGGTCATGGGCCTCGACGTCCGCCACCACGCAGGTGATGTTGTCCCGCCCACCCGCGGCGAGACCGGACGAAATGAGCCGCTCCACCGCGTTGTCCGGTGAGCCACCGACCTTCTTCGGTGACCCACCCGCCTCGTCGGGCGAGGTCGCGGCGGTGGGGGGCGACTCCGCGGCTCCGTCGGCTGGCATCCCTCCAAGGTCAGCACCGAGGCGCTCGTCGGAGATGAAGTCGGTGAGCCCGTCACTGCACAGCAGCAGCCGGTCGCCCTCCCGGAGATCGAGCATGGTGAGCTGCGGTTCGTGCCGGTCGGTGGCGTTGACGTAGCGGGTGACGACCGACCGGTGTGGATGGACCTTTGCTTCCTCCGGGGTGATCGATCCCTTGTCGAGGAGGACCTGGACGTAGGTGTGGTCGGTCGTCAGCTGCGTGAGCTCGCCAGCGCGCAGAAGGTACGCGCGGGAGTCCCCGACGTGCGCCAGGGCGAACCTCGTACCGTCGGTGAGGATCGCGGTCATTGTGGTCGCCATGCCGGCGCGTGCCTGGTCCGCGTCCACGCCGTCGCTGAGGGTATGGAGGGCGCGTTCGATCGTCTGGCGGAGGACGACGAGCAGGTCCACCGGATCCCCCGGTGAGGTGATGGCCCGCAGAGAGATCGTGCTCATCACGGACGCGACCGTGGCCGACGCGACTTCCCCGGCCGCCTGACCTCCCACGCCGTCGGCGACGACCAGCAGGTGTGGTGCGGCGAAGGCGGCGTCTTCGTTGTTGTCGCGCACATGACCGAGGTCGCTCTCTGCGGAGTACGCGAAACGCATGAGCATCCTCCAGTCACGTCACCTGCATCGGCCAGGGTCGGCGCAGCCGGAGCCCGCGGTGGAACCGGAAGTGCCCGTCGCCTGGCCGGTAGTGCAGGTCATCGTGCCACGCGGCATCGCCGCCGCGTAAGCGTTTCCTCATCTGATGAGTACGCCTGAAGCGAGCTGTGCGTCGTTGCACCGGCCAGACGTGCGGTACAGATTACGGTGTGCCGGCGCGGGCGTTGAGTGCGGAGTAGTCGAGTCCGCCCTTTAGCGCGGCATAGGTCCCGGTTGAGAGCACCTCCTCGGCACTGCATGCCGTCAGCACCGGCCGCGAGGAAGGCCCCGGCGTGCTCCAGGTCTCGGCGGCCGGTTGCGGTGCTCAGCGGTAGGCGTCGGCCTGCAGGGTGTAGAGCTCGGCGTAGAGGCCGGAGCGCTTCATGAGCTCGTCGTGGCTGCCCCACTCGCTGACCCTGGCGTCGTCGACGACGAGAATCAGGTCCGCCGAGCGCACGGTCGAAAACCGGTGCGAGACGAGGACGGTGATCGCGCCGTGCGCCGTCCCGGCCTGGCTCGCCGCCGAGAACCGCCCGAACAGGGCGTGTTCGGTCGGTGCGTCCAGGCTCGCCGTCGGCTCGTCGAGGAACAGGACCAGGGGTTCGGAGCGCATCGACGACCGCCCCAGAGCAACTTTCTGCCACTGCCCGGTCGACAGGTCGGTTCCGCCGGGCCAGCTCGAGCCCAGCTGGGTGTCCGCTCCGTTGTCCAGGCGCTCGAGGACATCGCTCGCGCCGGCGCGTTCCAGGGCGTCGTGGACGGCCCCGGCATCGTCATAACGCGGGAGGTCACCCACACCGACAGCGTGACGTGCGAGCAGTTCGAAGCGGGCGAAGTCCTGGAACGCCGCGGACAGCCTGGCCCGCCACTGCGCGAGGTCGATCCGCGCGAGGTCCAGGCCCTCGACGAGAATCCTGCCCTCGGTGGGTTCGTACATCCGTGAGAGCAGCTTGACCAGCGTCGTCTTGCCGGCACCGTTCTCGCCGACCAGTGCCACCACACTGCCGGCCGGCAGGTGGATCGACACGTCCCGCAGGATCCAGGTGTCGGTGCCGGGATACCGGAAGGACACGTGCTCGAACCGGATTCCCTCGTCCAGCCGCGCCGGTGCGGGCAGTGTGCCGGTGCCACCTGCCATGACCTTCGCCGCGTAGTCCTGGAGCCACAGCAGTCGGCCTGCCGCACGGAGCACCCGGCCGAGCCCGGCCACGCTGTACGCCGGGCCGAGCACCTGGTTCTGCACGCGTTCGCAGACGATCACAGCGGTGATCACTTCACCGGGCCTTGCCGCGCCGCGGCTGGCCTGCCACAACACGAACCCGACCGCGAGGGCGAACCCGACCGCGAAGAGCAACGAACGGAGGCCGCCGGTGAAGGTCTCCTTCACCTGTGCCCGGTGGATGGGACGACGGGCGTCGGCCCACGCTGAGTTCATCCGTCCCAGCACTTCACGCTGCAGGCCGAACACCCGCAGCTCCGGCGCGGCGGCCTGGTCGACGGCGAGACCACGCAGGTGGCGGGCCAACCGCCCAGGTGTGGCCGACTCCGCCTCCGCCGCGGCATGCCAACGCTGCTGGAGGCTCGCGATCGGGAACGCCGGAAGCGCGAACAGCACCAGCAGCAGGATGAACGGGTGGAGCATCAGCAGCACCACGCCAGTCCCCAAGGCACCGACCAGCGCCGTCGTCGTGGTGACGAGGCTGTTCAGCGACTGGCCGAGTACGCCCTGGCTCTGGCGTAGCAGCTCGATCCGGTCCTGGTAGTCGCCGCGTTCGTGGTGCTCGATCCCTGGCAGCTCGCTCGAGAGCCGGCTGATCTCGCGGTCGAACGCGAAACCCACCCGCTCGGACAGCCGCACCCGGATGCCCGTCGCGACGTAGGAGGAGACATACCGCAGTCCGATGGTGACGAGCAGACCGATCGAGCCAGCCACCAGTTGGGCGCCGTCACGGTCGAGTACGCCGTCTGCGAGGACGCCGAGAAACCAACCGAACAAGGGGTACATCAACGCGCCGAGCGGTTCCAACGTCGTGCCCAGCGACCGCCACGGATCCGTACGGACGGCCGTACGCACCAGCAGGGAGATCTCCCGCCAACGCTCACGCATGTGCGGTCCCCTCCACGGCAGCTTCCCGGTCCTTCGGCTCATCGTCGAAGCGCTGGGCCTGCAGAGTGAACATCGTCGCGTAGGTCTCACCCGTCGCCATGAGCTCGTCGTGACTCCCGTCCTCGACAACCCTGCCGCCGTCGAGAACCACGATCCGGTCGACATGGCGCACGCTGGAGAGCCGGTGCGAGACCAGGATCGTCGTGGTGTCGCGGGTCAGGGCGAGGAACCGGTCGAAGAGCTCGGCCTCGGCGCGTACGTCGAGATTGGCCGTCGGCTCGTCGAGGATCAGCAGCCCGGCTCCGCCCCGGATGGCCGCGAGCGCCCTGGCCAGCGCGACCTTCTGCCACTGTCCACCGGACAGGTCCACGCCATCGGGGTAGCCACGGGCGAGAATCGTGTCCCATCCGGCCGGCAACTCCGCGAGCAGGTCGAGGCCACCCGCGTCGCGGAGAGCCGACTCCAGCTCGTGCGGCTTGTCGAGAAGGTCGAGACTGCCGAACCCGACGTTCTCGCGGAGCGACAGTTCGTACCGGATGAAGCTCTGGAAGATGACACCCAGACGGGTCCGGAGCTCGGCGGGATCGAACGTACGCAGATCCCTGCCGTCGACGCTGACGCGTCCAGCGTCTGGCGCGTACAGTCCGCAGATCAGCTTGGTCAGCGTGGTCTTGCCGGCACCGTTGAGGCCGACAATGGCGAGGGACTGACCCGCGGGGACGTGGAGGTCGAGACCTGCGAGCACCGGCCGGCTCCCGCCGCGGTAGCTGAAGCGGACCCCTTCGAGACGGATGTCAGCCGGCCCGCCTGCCGTGGACGGACGAAGTGGGGGATCGCCGTCCCGCCGCGGAGCGGGCCCGTCGACACCGGCCATGTCGTAGAAACTGGCCCTGTCGTAGAAACTGGCCCTGTCGTAGAAACTGGCCCTGTCGTAGAAACTGGCCCTGTCATCGACACCGAGGCGCTTCTCCAGATCGAGGAGTTGGCGGGCGAGTGCCGCCGCCCGCCCCACCCGCCACTGCGGCTCACCCAGAAATCCCAACTCGCCCATGCCGAGTGCCGCCAGGCCGTACACCGTCAGAGCGCCGACGCTCAGGTCTCCCTGGCTGGCCTGCCAGCCCAGTGCCGCGAACACGACGCCATACGCACCGACGACAGCGGTGGTACCGAGGGCGATGCCCCGCACGTTGGTACGTCGTGCCCGCCAGATCGCCGACATCGCCTCCAGCCAGGTCCTCGTGTATTCGGCGACGACCCACTCGGACAGCCCGAAGACGCGTACCTCCTTGGCGGCAGAGGGTCCCGTGGCCAGCCCGCGAAGGTACTCCGACCGTCGGAGCTGGCCACCACCCTCCGTTCTGGTGGCGGCGAAACCGCGTTCCATCCACCGGCTCGCGCCCCGGTTGGCGACGAACCAGCCGGCGATCAGGACGACGGGAGCCCACCAGGCGAAGGTGACGAGGATGGCAGCGGCCCCGATACCGGCGATGCGCATGGAGACGAGGATGCGGAGCGCCCAGGCGGTCTGGACGTAGAGGCCGGTGCGTTCGAAGTCGCGGATGGCGTCGAGATCTCCGGCCACCTCGGGGCTCTCGAGTTCGGCGATGTTCTTCGGCGCGAGGTACGCAGTTCCGGCGGTGTGGGACACCACCTGCATGAGCCTGGTGTTCATGACCTCGCAGAGCAGTCGCGCGAACGCGAGGCCGAGGCCACTGGCGAAGAAGCCGGCCGTCACCAGACCGAGGGCGACCAGGGCGTGGCGTCCGGCGGTGGAGGCGATTCCCTCGTCGACGGCCGCCGGAAGTGCGCCCACGAGCATGCCGGTCGCGAGGACGGTCGCGTTGGGCAGCAGGCCGAGCACGAGGGTGAGGATCGCCATCCAGACCATGAGAGACCGGTCTGCTCGCCAGAGAAGTAGGCCAAGTGCCTTGAGACCCCTGAACCAGGACAGCGGTGACACCTCCATTGGTAGCTGTACGGCCCCGCACTGTAGTCATCGGCGCGCTGTGTGGAAAGGTCGACAAGCCCGACGCAGGTCGTCGCGGACACGAGCGCGAGGGCGGCGTCCTCGACGAGCTCCGAACCGACGGTGTAGATGTGGTGGTGGAGGCCATGGCCTTGGTGGCGATCCAGCTGTGATGACATGTGAAGCCGAGGGAAAGAGGTGCGTTCGTGCCCGGACCGTTGTCGGACGTTCTTGTCATCGACCTGTCCCGGGCCCTCGCCGGTCCGCACGCCGCCATGATGCTCGGCGACCTCGGCGCGCGCGTGATCAAGGTCGAAAACCCAGACGGAGGTGACGATTCTCGCGGCTGGGGTCCACCGTTCGTCGGACCGGAGGCCGCACCCGAGGCAACATACTTCCTGTCCTGCAACCGGAACAAGGAGTCCATCACCCTCGACCTCAAGTCCGATGACGGCCGTCGGCAGCTGCGCCGCCTGCTACGCCAGGCCGACGTGCTCGTGGAGAACTTCCGGCCCGGCGTACTCACCCGACTCGGCTTTGCTGAGGACGAGCTGACGAGGCTCAACCCGCGGCTCGTCGTCCTTTCCATCACCGGGTTCGGCCATGACGGGCCGGAAGGTATGCGCGCCGGCTACGACCAGATCGCCCAGGGGGAGGGCGGGCTGATGTCCATCACCGGGCCGAGTCCGGAAGAGCCGATCCGGGTCGGGGTGCCGATCGCCGACCTGCTGGCGGGGATGTACGGCGCCTACGGTGTCGTCGCGGCCCTGCACGAACGGGCCCGCACCGGGCGCGGGCGGATCGTGCGTACGTCCCTGCTCGCCGCGATCGTCGGTGTGCACGCCTACCAAGGAACTCGCTACACCGTGGCGGGCGAGGTCGCCCACGCCCAGGGCAACCACCACCCGTCCATCTGTCCCTACGGGTTGTTCCACGCGGCCGACGGCATCGTCCAGATCTCCGTGGGCAGCGAAGGGTTGTGGCGACGGTTCGCGGCCGCGTTCGACCTCCCGGCGGACGCCGAGGGGTACGCATCCAACGCCGACCGCGTCGGCAACCGGGACGCGGTGATCGCCGCCGTCGAGGCCGCGTTCGCACAGTGGCCGACCGACCGTCTGCTGCCCAAGCTTGCGGAGGTCGGGGTGCCTGCCGGTGAGGTCAAGACGCTCGACCAGGTGTACGCATGGGATCAGACGCGCTCCCAGGGTCTGGTGGTCGACGTGGAGCACGCATCGCTGGGCCGGATCGCGATTCCCGGACCGGCGATCCGGCTGGACGACAACGCCTATGCCGGTGGGCAGGAAGCCAACCTCGCGCCGCCGACACTGGGCCAACACACGGACGCGGTCCTCGAATGGCTCGACGAGGTTGAGGCGGCGGAGGCTACCGCCGACCACGACCCGTTCTCAGCCGCCGACCCGGCCCGGGGCGCTGATCCGTCCACCTGATGCGCTGATCTGTCCTGATGCGCTGATCTGTCCTGATGCGCTGGTCTGTCCTGATGCGCTGGTCTGTCCTGATGCGCTGGTCTGTCCTGATGCGCTGATCCGTACCGACGAGCCGACCCGCTCTGAGGTGTGGCCCTGCAGTGGCGGGTCGGGAGGGGGTGGTCACCGGCGCCAGGCCGTGACGACGACCTCGGCCTCCGGGTCGTACGCCACCGTCGGCGCGCCGTCGACGATGAGGTCCGCCCGGTCCCTGGTCTGCTCCATGGTGAAATGTCGGCGTTCCGCCGCTGCCCAGGTGTCCCAGTATGGCCCGAAGCCGCCGTCGTCGCGGACCATGCCGCGGGCATACCTGGTCTCGGTCGGTGCCTCCACCCAGATCTTGCAGACGGCATGGCCGTCGACGACTCGCGCGGCGGAGCCAACGCCCTCGACGACCAGCGCCGGGCAGGCGGGGACGGCATGCCATTCGGCGAACGTGCCGGCGGTCCAGTCGTAGCGCCGGTAGCGCGCCGGCGCGCCGGTACGCAGCGGGCCGAGCAACCACGTCTCGAGCCGGGCCGCCACACCAGGCAGCCCGTCCCATCCTTCGTACAGGTCGTCCATGTGGACCACCGGGACGTCGCCGAGTACCTTCGCCAGCTTGCCGGCGAGGGTTGTCTTGCCGGAACAGGTCGGACCGTCGACGCAGACCAGCCGCACCGGACCGAGACGCGGCGCCTCGACCAGGATGTGTCGGGCCACCGCGGCAAGTGGATGCACCACGCCGGCGGAGGTCTCCGGTGACATACCTACCGCCGGGTCGGGGCTCGTGCGGTCGCGGGACTCAGCCACGGCCGGCAAGCGTAGATGACCGATGCTCGCGATTCCTCGGACCGGTTATCGTCTCGCCCTGCCGCACCAGTGTCGACGGCGCCAAGGTGGGCGTGGCGTTCGTCCGGCGGTTCTCGGCCGAAGCGTCGGCGCCCTACTGCGCGACCGGCGAGAAGGCGTGGACGAGCAGACGCTGAGAGCTTTGGTAGGCTTACAGCCGGCCGATCTGGCCAGGTGCGTTCCGCGTGCCCGACCAGATCCCAAAGCGGAGGTCATCTCCCACCCGCAGCGATCAGCAATGATCGTCGGGTCCGGCCGGTCGCCAGGCGCTCCTCGCGAGTGCTACCAGGCGGCCCGTGCGGCACTCCAGCCTTCGGGCTGGTGCCCACCGCATGCACCGGGTGATGGCTTCCGTGACGAGAGCACGGGAGCCTTTTTCGTGTTCTCACCATTTGCGAGGTGTCCGGACCGGCGGCCGCCAGCCATCGTCTACCACCCAGGAGGGTCCTCATCGCCACAGAGCTTCGCGTCAATGAGCGGATCCGGGTTCCCGAGGTCCGACTCGTCGGACCTGCAGGGGAGCAGGTCGGCATCGTACGTATCGACGATGCGTTGCGCCTGGCGCAGGAGGCGGATCTCGACCTTGTCGAGGTCGCCCCGACGGCCAGGCCGCCGGTCTGCAAACTGATGGACTTCGGGAAGTTCAAGTACGAAACCGCTCAAAAGGCCCGGGAAGCTCGACGTAACCAGGCCCAGACGGTCATCAAGGAGATGAAGCTCCGCCCGAAGATCGACCCGCACGACTACGAGACCAAGAAGGGTCACGTGGTGCGGTTCCTTCGCCAGGGGGACAAGGTCAAGATCACGATCATGTTCCGTGGACGCGAGCAGAGCCGGCCCGAACTGGGCTTCCGGCTCCTGCAGCGACTGGCCGAAGACATCGACGATCTCGGGTATGTCGAATCCCAGCCCCGACAGGACGGCCGGAACATGATCATGGTCGTCACGCCGCACAAGCGGAAGTCGGAGGCGCGGGCAGACATCGAGGCCGACAAGGCCCGCCGGGCCGCCGAACGCGAGGCGGACCGGGTGGCCGAACGCGCCGAGCGGACCGCACCGCAGGAGCGGGCCGAGCGCACGCCACAGACGGCGGACGTCGAGTAACACCACCACCGGGTCGCCCGGCCGGGGATCTGGTCCCTGACCGGCGGCCACGTACGACCAAGCATCACGTCGGGTGCGCATTGTGCCCTCGACGCCTCCAGCCAAGGGACGACCATGCCGAAGATGAAGACCCACAGCGGGGCCAAGAAGCGCTTCCGGGTGACCGCCAGCGGGAAGCTCATGCACAACCGGGCGAGCCGGAGCGCCAAGATGGAGAAGAAGGCGGCCAAGGTTTCGCGGCGACTCGCGCCGGCCGTCGAGGCGGCCTCCCCTGACAAGAAGAAGATCAAAAGGCTTCTCGCGCGCTGACGCGGCCGCACGGCCTCAGGCCCTTGACGGCGGTCGTACCACCACCGACTCCCAGGGCCGTCCCACCAGACCCGACCATGAACCACGCCGCGTTCCAGCTGTGCGCGGCACACCCGAGCAAGGAGTACGCCAGTGGCACGCGTGAAGCGGGCGGTCAACGCCCACAAGAAGCGTCGCGAAATCCTCGAGAGGGCCAAGGGGTACCGCGGCCAGCGCTCGCGCCTCTACCGCAAGGCAAAGGAGCAGGTCACCCACTCCCTCGTCTACTCCTACCGCGACCGCAGGGCGCGCAAGGGCGACTTCCGGCGGCTGTGGATCACCCGGATCAACGCCGCGGCCCGGCAGAACGGCATGACCTACAACCGGTTCGTCCAGGGTCTGAAGGCCGCCGGCGTCGAGGTGGACCGGAAGATCCTCGCTGATCTCGCCGTCACCGACGCCCCGGCGTTCGCCGCACTGGTCGAAGTGGCCAGGAAGGCACTGCCCGCCGAGACCGACGCCGCGGCCTGACGGCAGATTCGTACGACACCGACGATTCGCGACCGACGTTGATGTCCGTGGCCGGCCCGGAGCTCACCGACCTGCGCGCCAGCCGTGTGGTCGCTGCACGGCGCCTCGTGAAGCGGGCGTTCCGGTCGCGGGGCCGACAGTTCCTGGCTGAGGGCCCGCAGGCCGTCTGCGAGGCGCTCGCGGTTCCCGGCATAGTGCGGGAGCTCTTCGCGACGGCTCCGGCGACGCAGCGTTATCCCGAGTTGATCGCCGCCGCCGAGCGAGGCGACGTCCCCGTACGCCTGGTGTCCGGTGAGGTCTTCGACAGCCTCGCGCAGACGGTGACCCCGCAAGGTGTCCTGGCGGTGTGCTGCTTTGTCGACGTGGCCTATTCCGAGGTGGTAGACGCGGCGCCCTCGTTGGTCGCGGTCCTGGCGCAGGTTCGTGATCCGGGCAATGCCGGCACGGTCCTGCGGTGCGCGGACGCTGCGGGCGCTGACGGGGTGGTGTTCACGGACGCCTCGGTCGATGTCTACAACCCGAAATGTGTCCGCGCATCCGCGGGCAGCCTGTTCCACCTCCCGGTCGCGGTGGGCATGCCGGCGGCCGAGGGGGTCGCCTCGCTGCGGGCGGGAGGGGTGAGGGTGCTCGCCGCCGACGGCGCGGGCGAGATCGACCTGGAAGTCGCGGGTGAGCGGGGCCTGCTCGCCGGGCCGACGGCCTGGATCTTCGGCAACGAGGCCTGGGGCCTGCCGTCGGCGACACGTGGGTTGGTCGATGCCGTGGTCCGCGTGCCTGTCTACGGTCGCGCCGAGAGCCTCAACCTCGCTACTGCGGCCGCCGTCTGCCTCTACGCCTCTGCCCGGGCCCAGCGTGCGCCTGGCGGCTGCCGATCCGACCCGGGTGCCCCGGTGGTTCGCGGCAAATGACCACGCTGAGCAGGTATGCCGCATCGGACCAGGCGTCGATGCATGGCTCGGGTGCTGCAGACCTGCTCAGCGTGGTCATTTGCCGGCCTTGGCCGGCGCCGGGAGGGCTGGGCTGGCCACCGCCGGGCGTCTCCCTAGACTTTGCCAGGCGTACGACTTGATGAGGGGACCCTCCGACTGAACATGTCCGGCCCGAACACGAACTACGATCCGGTCGAGGTCACGCCACTGCACCCCGACGAGGTGGCGCGGATGCGCGACGAGGCGCTGGCCGCGATCGAGGCGGCGGAAGATCTCGACGCCCTCCGCGAGGCGCGCCTCGCCCACGCCGGCGACCGCAGCCCGCTCGCGCTCGCCAACCGCGAGATCGGTTCACTCCCACCGCAGGCCCGCAAGGACGCCGGTATGCGGATCGGCGCCGCCCGCAAGGCCGTCAACGAGGCCCTCGCGGCGTGCCAGGCCGCTCTCGAGCAGAAGCGCGAGGCCCGGATCCTCGTCGAGGAGGCCGTCGACGTCACCCAGCCGTGGGACGTCGAGCCTCGCGGCGCCCGGCATCCGCTGACCACGGTCTCCGAACGCATCGCCGACGTCTTCGTGGCGATGGGCTGGGAGGTCGCCGAAGGGCCGGAGGTCGAGGCCGAGTGGCTGAACTTCGACGCCCTCAACATCCCACCGGACCACCCGGCACGTACGACGATGGACACGTTCTTCGTCGACCCGGAGGAAGCCGGCGTCGTCCTGCGTACCCACACCTCACCCGCCCAGGCACGCACGATGCTGGCCCGCAAACCGCCCATCTACGTCGTGTGTCCGGGTCGGACCTACCGCACGGACGAGCTCGACGCGACCCACACGCCGGTCTTCCACCAGGTCGAGGGGCTCGTCGTCGACGAGGGCATCACGATGGCGCACCTCAAGGGAACCCTCGACCACTTCGCGCAGGCGATGTTCGGCGAGGGCATCAGGACCCGGCTGCGTCCGTACTACTTCCCGTTCACCGAGCCGAGTGCCGAGCTCGACCTGCAGTGCTTCGTGTGTCGCGGCGCCTCCGTCGGCAACCCGGACCGGCCGTGTCGCACGTGCGCGAGCGAGGGCTGGATCGAGTGGGGCGGCTGCGGAGTGGTCAACCCCCGCGTCCTCACCGCCTGCGGCATCGACACCGACCGCTACTCCGGTTTCGCGTTCGGGATGGGAATCGAACGCACCCTGATGTTCCGGCACGGCATCGCCGACATGCGCGACATGGTCGAGGGTGATGTGCGGTTCACCCAGGCGTTCGGATGGGAGAGCTGATGCGGGTCCCGATCTCGTGGCTGCGGGAGTACGTCGACCTGCCCCCCGACATCAGTGCCCGCGAGGTGGCCGATCGGCTGATCCGCTCCGGGCTCGAGGTCGAGGCGGTCGACGAGGTGGGTGCCGACGTCAGCGGCTCGCTGGTGGTCGGCAGGGTTCTGTCCTACGCCGAGGAGACGCACAAGAACGGCAAGACCATTCGCTGGTGCAGCGTCGACGTCGGCGAGGCCGAGCCACGCGGTGTCGTCTGTGGTGCCCGCAACTTCGCCGAGGACGATCTCGTCGTCGTGGCGCTGCCCGGCACGGTGCTGCCCGGTGGGTTCACCATCGGCGCCCGCAGGACCTACGGCCACGTGTCCGACGGCATGATCTGCTCGGCTCTGGAACTCGGCCTCGGTGACGACCACACCGGCATCATCGTGCTGGACCCCGGCGAGACGGTCGAGCCCGGCGCGGATGCCGTCGCGCTGCTGCGGTTGCGTGACGACGTGCTCGACATCGCCACCACGCCCGACCGCGGCTACACCATGTCGATACGTGGCGTGGCACGCGAGGCGGCGACGGCGTTCGGTCTGGCGTTCACCGATCCTGTCGAGGCTCCGCTGACATCTGGCAAGAGTGGCCTGATCGAGCCTTCCGATGCCGGCTATCCGGTGCGGGTCGACGACCCGGTGGGCTGCCCGTCGTTCGCGGCGGTCACCGTGGTCGGGTTCAACCCGGCCACGCCAAGCCCGCGGTGGTTGCAGCGGCGGATCCAGTTGGCCGGAATGCGGCCGATCTCACTCGGTGTCGACGTCACCAACTACGTCATGCTCGACCTGGGCCAGCCGATCCACGGCTGGGACCGTGCGCTACTGCGTGGCCCGATCGTGGTCCGTCGGGCCGAGCCCGGGGAGAAGCTGCAGACCCTCGACGGTGTGACCCGGGTGCTCGATCCCGAGGATCTCGTGGTCACCGACGACTCCGGCCCCGTCGGGCTCGGTGGGGTCATGGGCGGTGCGACCACGGAACTGTCGGAGCAGACGACCGACATCGTGGTCGAGGCGGCGTACTGGGATCCGGTCACGATCGCGCGTACGTCCCGGCGGCACAAACTGTCGAGTGAGGCGTCCAAGCGGTTCGAACGCGGCGTCGACTCCCAGCTTCAGGCGTTCGCGGCGCGGCGGGTGGCGGAACTGCTCGTCGAGATCGGCGGTGGGCGGATCGAGGAAGGTACGACGCTCGTCGGCGTGGTTCCGCCGCGGGAGCCGCTCACGATCCCGGCCGACCACCCGTCCCGGGTCGCCGGCTACGACATCGCCGCGGAGCCGACCGTACGCCGGCTGCAGGAGGTTGGCTGCGAGGTCACGGCTGCCGGCGGCGCGCTGACCGTCACCCCGCCGTCGTGGCGTCCCGACCTCACCGACCCCAACGACCTGGCCGAAGAGGTCATCCGCCTCGAAGGCTACGACGCCGTGCCCAGTGTGCTGCCGGTCGCACCACCCGGGCGCGGCCTCACGGCCGACCAGCGGCTGCGTCGCCTGATCGGCCAGACGTTGGCGGGTGCGGGTTATGTCGAGGTCCTGGCGTACCCCTTCGTCGGGGTGGCCGACTTCGACCGGCTCCAGCTTCCCGCCGACGACGTCCGCCGCCGGGCGCTCCGGCTCGCCAACCCGCTGTCGGAGGAGCAGCCGTTGCTGCGTACGACCCTGCTTCCTGGCCTGCTCGACACGGCTCGGCGCAACGTCGGACGCGGCATGACCGACCTGGCGCTCTTCGAGGTTGGCCTGGTCTTCCGACCGGAGTCAGACACGCCACCAGCGCCGCGGCTCCCGGTCGACGACCGCCCGACCGACGAGGAGATCGCGGCCCTCGATGCCGCCCTCCCGCGGCAGCCCCGCCGGGTGGGTGTCGTCCTGTGCGGCGAGCGGGAGCGGTCCGGCTGGTGGGGCGCCGGTCGGCAGGCGGGATGGGCCGACGCGATCCAGGCGGCCCGGTTGGTCGCGGGCGCGGCCGGCGTGGACCTGGAGGTACGCGCCGACGAGCATGCCCCGTGGCATCCTGGCCGGTGCGCGATCCTGCGCGTCGATGGGCGTCTCGTGGGCCATGCCGGTGAGCTGCACCCCAAGGTCGTCGAGGCGTACGGCCTGCCGGCGCGCGCGTGCGCGATGGAGCTGGACCTGTCGCTGCTGGGCGCGCGGACCGGGCCGGTGGCGGCGCCCACGGTCTCCCCGTATCCGCCGGCCAAGGAGGACGTCGCGCTGACCGTCGACGCTGGTGTTCCGGTGGCCGACGTCGAGGCCGCTCTCCGCGAGGGCGCCGGCGAGCTGCTCGAGTCCGTACGCCTCTTCGACGTCTACACCGGCGCGCAGATCGCGGAAGGTACGAAGTCCCTGGCGTTCGCGCTGCGCTTCCGGGCGCCCGACCGGACACTGACCGATGCCGAGGTCGGCGCCGCGAAGCAGGCCGCGGTCGACGAAGCGGCCCGGCGTACCGGAGCGGTCCAGCGGGGCGCCTGAAACGGGTAACAACGCGGGGGAGGCGTAGGAAACCAATGGCGGACAACGCGAGCAAGGTCGCCCTGGTGACGGGTGCGAGCCGTGGCATCGGCCGGGAGATCGCGCTGACGCTTGCCCGGTCCGGTGTCGCCGTCGGTCTGACCGCCCGCGACTCCGACGCACTCGAGCGCGTACGCCGGGAATGCGAGGCCACCGGCGCGCGGGCAGCGACGGCGACGGCCGACGTCACCCGGTACGACGAGGTGCGGTCCGCAGTCGACACCGTGCGATCGGCCCTTGGTTCGGTCGACCTGCTGGTCAACAATGCCGGCCGGATCGAGACCAGTGAGGTCCCGTTGTGGGAGTCCGACCCTGACGAGTGGTGGGCGGTCGTCGAAACGGACCTTCGCGGGCCGTATCTCTTCTGCCGGGCAATGCTGCCGGCGATGGTCGACCGGAGGGCCGGTCGGATCGTCAACATCACCAGCGGGGCAGCGCTCAAGGACAGCGCGATCTACAGCGCCTACGGCGTCGCGAAGACGGCCTTGCTCCGGCTGACCGGTTCGATCGTCGCCGGAGCCGGTCCTGCCGGCGTTCGGGCGTTCGACGTCGCACCCGGCGTCGTCCGGACGGACATGACCGGCGCGATGCCGACCCACCGGGAACGCACGGCGTGGACTCCGGTGGAAGCCGTGACCAGCATGATCGAGGCGATCGCGTCGGGCCGTCTGGACCCACTGTCGGGCCGCTATCTGCGGGCGGGAACCGACGAGGTGTCAGACCTGCTGGAGCGCGCCGACGCGATCGCGCGAGACGATGCCCGCACACTGCGGCTTCGCCCCTACGGCGGCGACGACCCACTGGCCTGACAAACACATTTGCACTGACCTCTCCACACTTTTCGCCCGCGCATTGGAGTTGTCGCAAACTCCGGTTGCCCGCGCCCTCGACGAGTTGAATGTGAACGTACTCGGCCGCCTGAAAAGAGGCGCCGGGAATGTCGTGCCGGATTCAATTCATCAGGCGTAGAGAAAGTTTGATTGCGACATGCGGGTAACGTCGATCGGTCATGCCGGTTTCTTTATCGAGACAGCCGCCGGAACCATACTGTGTGACCCGTGGGTCAATCCCGCGTATTTCGCGTCATGGTTCCCGTTCCCGGACAACAGCAAGCTGGACTGGGACGCGTATCGAGATCCCGACTATCTGTATGTGTCGCACCTGCATCACGACCATTTCGACCCTGAGTTCCTGCGTACGGGCGTGTCGCACACCACCACGGTCCTCCTGCCCGACTATCAGACACCGGAGCTGGAGAATTCCCTGCGAGAGTTGGGTTTCACCAACTTCATCACCGTACCGAACTCGGAGCCGGTCACGCTCGACGGCGGGCTGCGCATCATGATCGTTGCGCTTGTCTCGCCCAGCGACGGGCCCATCGGTGATTCCGCACTCGCGATCGACGACGGGACCGCCCGTCTTCTCAACCAGAACGACGCGAAACCGATCGATCTCGACGTCGTGCGTTCGTTCGGTGATTACGACGTGCAGTTCCTGCAGTTCTCCGGCGCCAACTGGTGGCCACTTGTCTATGACCTTCCCGAGTCGGCGAAGGTTGCGTTCGGCCGGAGTAAGCGGGAGAACGGCCTGGCGCGGGCGTACCGCTATGTCGAGGAGATCAACGCCCGTTATGTGGTTCCCTCGGCTGGGCCGGCGGCGTTTCTCGATGATGACCTGATGCAGTACAACGATATCGACAACTCCCCATCGAACCCGTTTCCCGACCACCCGGTCTTTCTCGACTATCTGCGGGAGAAGGAACGGAACAACGGTTTGCTCATGGTGCCTGGCAGCGTGCTGGCCATCACCACCGGAAACGCGGCTGAGGTAACCCACCCGGACGATCACCCGATGGCGCCCTACCAGGACAAGGCGCTCTACCTCCAGTCCTACGCCGAACGTGTGCGCCAGCGGCTGGAAAAGGAGAAGGCGGCGTGGCCCGCCCCGCAGGTCAACATCCTGCCCGAGATCAAGAAGCGGTTCGAACCGTTGCTGAAGATCGCCGACCACATCAGCACCGGAGTAGGCGCCCAACTGCTCATGGAGATCGGCGATACTGACCAGATCGTCGTCGACTTCATCGACCGCGAGGTGCGCCCGTGGAACGGCGAGAAGTGCAGGTACCGCTTCCGGTTCGACCGCACCCTCATCGAGCGGCTGATCGCCGACGACGAGGGAGACTGGGTCAACAGCCTCTTCCTGAGCCTGCGGTTCGGCGCCTCGCGGATCGGTCCGTACAACGAGTTCGTCTACACCTTCTTCAAGTGCCTCTCACCGGAACGCATGACCTACGCCGAGCGCTGGTACGCCCAGCAGGAGGACGAGGTGGAGGAGATCCAGCTCGGTGACTGGATGGTCCAACGCAAGTGCCCACATCGGCAGGCCGACCTGAGCTACTTCGGCGAGGTCACGGGCGACCGGTTGCGGTGCTCCATGCACGGGTACGAGTTCGACCTGTCGACGGGGCGTTGCCTCAACGCGAGCGACCGGCCGATCAAGGCCCGCAAGGTCACGGCGGCGGACTCCGTGCCCGTTCCCACCCACGAGGTGCCCGAGGACTGACGCCCTCACGCGCGGGCGGCCCGGCGGATGAGCGCGGGAAGCCCGTCGGGGTAGCGCTCCCCGCTGGCGGCGAGTTCGTCGGCGTACCACCAGCGGTACGAGACGGTCGTGGCCCTCTCCAGGGCATCCAACCCGTCGAACGAGACCGCGACCTCGCCGACCCGCACGGCGAAGAACGCCTGGGACTGGACGACGAAGTACCCACCCCAGGAGAACTCGACCATGTACGACGCCAGCGGCTCCCCGAAGACGGACGCGTCGACGACGATTCCGGTCTCCTCGCGCAGCTCCCGGCGCGCTGCCTCGCGCGGTGTCTCGCCGCGGTCGATGGCGCCACCGACCGTGAACCAGAAGGGCTCCTCCGGGCGCACGGGGTCGAATCCGTACAACAGGAGCACCCTGCCAGCGGTGTCGACGGGGAGCACCCGGCTGGTCGCTCGCTCGATGTACGCGCGGACACCAGTCCACGAGCGGGACCGGGCGGCGGTCTTCGATGCGGTCGGCTCGCTCACGCCGACGACCGTAAGCATTGACCGGGGAAAGTGCAGTAGTTTTGCCCGATGTCCTCCCTTGACGAACTGTGGAAGGACGTGACCGGTGTTCAGCAGGAGTCGCCTGCCATCGAGGTCCTCCTGTGCAGCCTGCCGGCACTCGCGGCCGTCATGCTCGGGAACCTCTGGCGCTGGGCGCGCAACGTCGTCACGATCGCGCACGAAGGCGGCCATGCGCTGGTCGCGTTACTGGTGGGGCGGCGGCTGAGCGGCATCCGGCTGCACTCCGACACCTCCGGCGTCACGATCTCGCGTGGCCGACCGACCGGCCCCGGCATGGTGGCGACCGCACTCGCCGGCTACGTCGCTCCGTCGCTGCTCGGGCTGGGCTTCGCGGCGATGCTCACGGTGGGCCGGATCACGGCACTGTTGTGGCTCAGCATCGCCGCCCTCGCCGCCATGCTCCTGCTGGTCCGCAACGCCTACGGCGTCCTTTCCATCCTCACCACCGGGTTGGCCATCTTCGCCGTCTCGTGGTTCGCGCCCGAGCGGGCTCAGGCCGCACTCGCGTACTCCTTCACGTGGTTTCTGCTCTTCGCGGGAGTCCGGCCGATCGGCGAACTCCAGCAGAAGCGAGCCCGCCGGGCGGCGCGCGATTCCGACGCCGACCAGCTGGCCAGGTTGACCGGCGTGCCGGGGCTGGTGTGGGTGACGTTCTTCGGACTGGTCGCCGTTGGCGCGCTGGTGATGGGTGCCAGCCTGCTCGTCAGCTGGACCGACCTCGCCCCGACGCTCGACCCGGCAGCCGGCTAGGTGCAGCCAGATCACCAGGGTCTAGACGCGATCCAACGCTTCCAGTACGGAACCTGCTGTCATCGAGCCGTCACGGAGTGACTGCGCGCTGTTGCCGGGGCGGGAACGTTTCGTTACGTGGTCGTCGTCGGCCCAGACGATGGAGGAATGATCGGCGTCCGGGACCTCGGTGAGCGTCACGTCCCATCCACGGTTCCTGAGTACGCCGGCCACACTTCGGGACTGCTCGATGTCGACGACCGGATCGGACGTGCCGTGCACCAGGGTGACGGGCAGGGGAGCCGCGGTGGAGGATCGTGCGTCCTCGAGGGGAATCGATCCGGTGGTGGGCGCGTCGGAGTTCTGCCCGTGCGGGCGCGGACCATAGCCACCGGCGATCCCGACGAACGCACCCGGTCGCCAGCCGTTCACGACCTCCGGGCGCAGGACGAGTCCCATTCCGGCACGAGCACCACGGGACCACCCGGCGAGCACGAACCGTGAAGAGTCGCCACCGTACGCATCCATTCGGGTACGTGCGAACTCCAACGAGGCAAGCAGATGCGCGCGCCCACGGTCCGCCGCCGAGGAACGCCAGTCGGGTACGACCACAAGAGAGCCGCCACGGGCGACCGCGCGCGCGAGTGGTGCGAGAACGCCGCGTTCGGCAACGCCGACGCCGTGCCACAGAAGGACGACGGGAAGGCGCTCGGTCGAGTCCGGGGAGATGCCAGGTCGATAGATGTCGAGGCACTCGCCCAGCCCGTAGTCGACCTGCCGGTTGCTGACGGCCGCTGCTCCCATGAGGACCTTCCATGCCTCGGACAGGAAAAGCCATCGTAGATCGGGCAGGAAGGTGCCGCCTCCGGTGCGGCAGACGAGGCGGTGAGATGAAAGGGGGCGTGCGAGATCGCGGAGCATCCGTGTGAGAGAACCCCGGACGCCCCACGATCATCGCGACGCCCGACCCATTCCCCTGCTCAGGTTAGGTTCCCCTGGCCTCGGTGTCCATCCGCGTACCGCTGGTGAAACGCCACGGTCCGCGGAGATGCATTACCCAGCACTCAGGATCCTCGGGCCCCTCTGAGTTCGAAACGTTTCGCGCTGTCACCTGTGAATGTCCGGTTACGGACCTGTGAAGGGATGGGGGCGTCTGGGCTGTTGTCCGGGCATGGCTCGGGCCTTATCGTCACGTCAACCAATCACGATGACGGGGGCGGGAGCGGGTCCGGGGAACCGCTCCGTGGACGTGGTCGGTGACGTGTGTCCGACTACTGACGCGCTGACCTGTTTTTGACAATGGGAGAGCGCTTACCACGTGTCCGAAAGCTACGACGGAGCCCCGACGGAAGGGGTCGCACGATGACCACATCGCACGACAACCACGTGCGCGTGACGCGACGAGACCTGTTGCTCTGGGGCGGGGGCGCCCTCGCGGCCGCATCGCTCACGAGTTGTTCATTTCTCTCGACTGATCCTTCGGGGAAGGGCGGCGGGCCCGCTGCCGCCAAGAAGGGCAAGGAGGCTCCGAGCCTCGCGAAGCTCGTCAAGAGCGGGGAGCTGCCGAAAGTTGCCGAGCGGCTCCCGAAGAATCCGCTCGTCGTGCAGCCCGTCGACAAGGTGGGCGCATACGGCGGGAAGATCCAGACGGTGCTGCTCAACGCCACCGACACGCCTTGGCTCGGCCGCATCGTGGGCCACGAGCCCCTTGCCCGGTGGAACACCGACGCCACCGCGGTGGAGCCGAACGTCGCCGAGTCGATCGAACCCTCCAGCGACGCGATGGAGTACACCATCACGCTGCGGGAGGGCATGAAGTGGTCCGACGGTGAGCCCTTCACCGCCGACGACCTGGTGTTCGCGTTCGATGAGGTCATCCTCAACGAGGAGCTCACCCCGGTGATTCCCGAGGTCCTCACGAGCGACGGCAAGCCGGCGAAGCTCGAGAAGATCGACGACGTCACCGTCAAGATCGTCTTCCCGGCGCCGAACGGTCTCTTCTACAAGAAGCTCGGCAACCAGGGGCAGCTGATCGCCTGGCCGAAGCACTACATGGAGCAGTTCCACAAGAAGTTCAACCCCGACGTCGAGGCGCTCGCCGAGCAGGAGGACATGGCGGCCTGGACCGACCTCTTCTTCGCGAAGGCCGACGTGTGGGCAAACCCCGACGTGCCACGGCTGCACGCCTGGAAGGTCCTCAACCCGTTGGGTAAGGGAACCCGGGTCACCCTGGAACGCAACCCCTACTACTGGAAGACCGACCCCGACGGCAGCCAGCTGCCCTACATCGACGAGGTCGTCTACGACCTCAACACCGACGCCCAGGTGATCCTGCTCAAGGCGACCAACGGTGAGCTGTCGATGAGCACGCGGCACATCAACACGCTGCCGAACAAACCGGTGCTCGCCAAGGGCCGCACGGAGGGCGACTACCGCTTCCTACGCCTCGAGAACACCGTCATCAACGACATGGTGATCTCGCTGAACCTGACCCACAAGGATCCGGTCAAGCGCAAGATCTTCCAGAACAAGGACTTCCGCATCGGTCTCTCCCACGCCATCAACCGGCCGGAGATGATCACGGCGACCTGGCAGCGTCAGGGTGAGCCCTTCCAGGCGGCGCCGGACCCCCGCTCGGAGTTCTACGACGAGGAGTTCGGGAAGCAGTACACCGAGTACGACGTCGCCCTCGCCAACGAGTCCCTGGACAAGGCCGGCCTCACCGAGAAGGACGGCGACGGTTTCCGGCTGCGTCCGGACGGCAAGCGGCTGTTCATCCAGATCGAGGTCGCGAGCCCGGCGCTCGTTCCGTTCTGGGTCGACGGTGCGACGCAGGTCGCGCAGTTCTGGAAGGCGGTCGGCGTCGACACGGCGGTCAAGAACGAGGACCGTTCGCTGTTCTACGAACGCAAGGACGCCAACGAGGCGGACTGCACGGTGTGGACCGGCGACGGCGGCCTCAAGTGCGAGATGATCGAGTGCCGGTGGTGGT
Source organism: Actinopolymorpha sp. B9G3 (assembly GCF_040120725.1). Lineage (NCBI taxonomy): Bacteria > Bacillati > Actinomycetota > Actinomycetes > Propionibacteriales > Actinopolymorphaceae > Actinopolymorpha > Actinopolymorpha sp. B9G3. The sequence continues at coordinate 271,307 of NZ_JBEEAB010000009.1, forward strand.
TCCCCTTCACCAACGAGTCCAACTACGCCCCGATGTGGCAGCTGTACTTCAACTCCCGCGGCGCCGACGGTGAGAAGCCGCCGCCGGAGACGTTGAAGCAGATGGAGCTGTACTGGGAGATGGTGCAGACTCCCGACGAGGCCGGTCAGAAAGACCTGTTCCGGCAGATTCTCCAAATTGCCAAGGAGCAGTTCTACGCTATCGGGACAGTGCGGATCCCTGAGGCGTACGGCATCGCGAAGAACAACCTGCACAACCTCCCCGAGATCTTCCCGGAGTCACACATCTGGGCCTGCCCGGCCAACACCAACCCGGAGCAGTGGTACTTCTCCTAGGGGCATGTCCGCAAGGCTTCGCTGCGTAGCAGGAAGGCGGCAGTTGTGTTGACCTATATTGGGCGCCGGGTCCTGTTGATGGTGCCCGTGTTGTTCGCCATCTCGGTCGTGGCGTTCGTGATCATCCAGCTGCCGCCTGGCGACTACCTGACGACGTTGGTGTCGCAGCTGCAGGCGCAGGGCGACACGGTGGACCAGGCCCAGCTGGCGCAGCTGTCGGCGCGGTACGGGCTCGACGATCCGGTGTTCGTTCAGTACCTGAAGTGGATCACGAACATCCTGTTCCACGGCGACTTCGGTACGTCGTTCGCGTGGAACAAGCCGGTGTCGTCGCTCCTGGCCGAGCGGCTTCCGTTGACGATCGTTCTGGCCGTGACGACCCTGCTGTTCACCTGGGTCGTCGCGTTCCCGATCGGCGTCTACTCCGCCGTCCGGCAGTACTCCGCCGGTGACTACGCGGCGACGACGCTGGGCTTCCTGGGGCTCGCGATCCCGGAGTTCCTGATCGCGCTGGTCCTGATGTGGATCGGGTTGAACTACTTCGGCCAGAGTGTGGGCGGGTTGTTCTCCCCGGAGTGGCAGGACGAGCCGTGGAACCTCGGCAAGCTGATCGACCTGTTGTCTCACTTGTGGGTCCCGGTGGTGGTGTTGGGCATGGCGGGCACGGCCGGTCTGATCCGGGTGCTGCGGGCCAACCTGCTGGATGAGTTGCACAAGCCGTACGTCATCGCCGCCCGGGCACGTGGGATGCCCGAGCGGCGACTGACGGTGAAGTATCCGCTTCGGGTGGCACTGAACCCGTTCGTCTCGACGGTCGGTTGGGTGTTGCCGGGACTGGTGTCCGGTGAGGTCATCGTGGCGCAGGTGCTGTCCCTGCCGACGACCGGGCCGTTGCTGCTGGACTCGCTGAAGAGCCAGGACATGTACCTCGCGGGCTCGGTGATCCTGATCGTGAGCGTGTTGACCGTGATCGGCACGCTGATCTCCGACATCGCCCTCGCCTGGCTGGATCCGCGGGTTCGGTTGAGGTACCGGTGAGAGTTGACGTGGTGGCGACGGGCGACCCGACTGGTGGGAGCAGACCATGACGCAGATAGTGGCACCTGGGCAACAACTGGACCCGCAGTCATCCGGTGCCGTCACGACCGCTGACGAGGCCGCGGTCGCGGTTGCGCCACAGTGGAAGCTCGTGTGGTGGGGCTTCAAGCGGCACCGCCTGGCCATGGTGGGCATGGTCGTCACCGCGGTGATCTACCTGTTGGCGATCTTCGCGGAGTTCCTGGCGCCGTATTCCAGCAGCCACTACAACCCTGACTATGCGTACGCGCCGCCGCAGAAGCTGCACGTGCTCGACGGGGGCGACGTCGGGTTGTACGTCTACGGCTACAAGTCCTCCCAGGATCCGGAGACGCTCGAGCTGACCTGGACGACGGATGAGTCGAAGAAGATCCCGGTGAGCTTCTTCGCCAAGGGCGAGGAGTACAAGCTCTTCGGGCTGATCCCCGGCGACCGGCATCTCATCGGACCGTCGGTCGAGACCAAGAACACGCCGATGTACCTGTTGGGTGCGGACCGTAACGGCCACGACCTGCTGTCGCGGATCATCCACGGGGCGCGGGTCTCGATGTCGATCGGCCTGGTCGGCGTCGGTGTGGCGTTCGTCCTGGGCATCGTGCTGGGCGGCGTGTCGGGGTTCTTCGGCGGCGTCGTCGACACGGTCATCCAGCGCGGGGTGGAGTTCTTCATGTCGATCCCGACGCTGCCGTTGTGGCTCGGTCTGGCGGCCGCGGTACCACCTGGGTGGGGGCCGTTGAAGAGATACTTCGCCGTCACCGTGATCCTTTCGATGATCGCGTGGACGCACCTCGCACGGGTGGTGCGAAGCCGGTTCCTCTCGCTGCGGGAGGAGGACTTCGTGACAGCTGCCCAGGTCGACGGCGCGAGCCAGCCGCGGATCATCTTCCGTCACATGCTTCCGTCGTTCTCCAGCTACCTCATCGCCTCCCTCACCCTGTCGATCCCCGGGATGATCCTGGCGGAGACCTCACTGTCGTTCCTCGGTCTCGGACTGCAGGAGCCGGTCGTGAGCTGGGGCGTCCTGCTCCAGCAGGCCCAGAACATCCGCGCAGTGGCGACCGCGCCGTGGCTGTTGTTGCCCGGTTGCCTCGTCGTGGTCACCGTCCTTGCGTTGAACTTCCTGGGTGACGGACTCCGCGATGCGGCCGACCCGTACAAGCACTAGCGGCACCGCCGCAAGCCCGAGCGCCAACCCGCGGCCGATGCAGTTTGGGCCGGCCAGAGCCTCAGCCGCACGCGAGGAGACGTGATGAGCCAGACCCGCGAGACCCGGGAGATCGTCGAAGGCGGGAGCCCCACACCCGCCGCAACCGGGACGATTGCCACCTCACCGGGTGCCTCGACCGGCAACGGCGAGGAGCCGCTGCTCCAGATCACGGATCTGAAGACGCACTTCCACACGAGCGAAGGTGTCGTACGCGCCGTCGACGGGGTGGACCTGGCGGTCCCGCGGGGCAAGACGCTCTGCGTGGTCGGCGAGTCCGGGTGCGGCAAGTCGGTGACGGCCCGGTCGATCCTGCAGTTGGTCGAGCGCCCGGGCCAGATCGTCAACGGCACCATCAACTGGCGTCCGGACGTCACCGCGGAGTGGTCCGATCTGGCGGCGCTGGACACCCGCGGCGAGGACATCAGGCGGGTCCGCGGCGCCGAGATCGGGATGGTCTTCCAGGAGCCGATGGCGTCCCTGTCGCCGATGTACACGGTCGGCGACCAGCTCATCGAGGCGATCCTGCTGCACGAGGACCTGCCGAAGGCCGAGGCACGTGAGCGGGCGATCAGCCAGCTGCGCCGGGTGGGTATCCCGCAGCCGGAGCGGCGGGTGGACGCCTTCCCGTTCCAGCTCTCCGGCGGTATGTGCCAGCGGGTGATGATCGCGGTTGCGTTGTCGTGCGACCCGGCCCTGCTGATCGCGGACGAACCCACCACGGCGCTGGACGTGACGACGCAGGCTCGGATCCTCGACCTGCTGGGTGATCTGCAGGACCAGACCGGCATGGCGATGGTGTTCATCACCCACGACCTGGGAGTGGTCGCCGAGATCGCCGACGAGGTGACGGTGATGTACCTCGGCAAGGTCGCCGAGCACGGTACCGTGACGGAGATCTTCGAGGCGCCCAAGCATCCGTACACCCAGGCGTTGCTGCGGTCGATCCCGACGATGCGGGGCACGTCGGACCGGCAGCGGCTCGCCACCATCCGTGGGATGGTCCCGCACCCGCAGAACCGTCCGTCCGGGTGCCCGTTCCACACCCGGTGCGAGCACGCGATCGCGGGGCTGTGCGACACGACCGATCCGCCGTTGATCCGGTTCGACTCCGGCCAGATCGCGCAGTGCCACCTGTACGAACCGGACGGCCAGCTCAAGGACTCAGAGGCGCCGAAGGTCGCCGCTGCCAAGACGGCCGCCCATGGTGGTGACGGCGGCGGGGGCGCCCACGCCGCGTCGTCGACCACCACCCGGTCGCGGCGGCTGGCTGAGGCGGCAAGTGCCCAGACCAAGGCGCTGGTCGACATTCGCGACCTGGCCATGCACTTCCCGATCAAGCGCGGGATGTTCGGCCGTTCTGCCGGGGCGATCCGCGCGGTCGACGGCGTCGACCTCACCATCCAGCCGGGCGAAACCCTCGGTCTGGTGGGGGAGTCCGGCTGCGGCAAGACGACCGTGGGGCGTTGCCTGGCACGGGTTCTCACGCCGACCGGCGGGCAGATCAACTACCAGACATCCTCGGGTCAGACGGTGGACCTGGCCGGGCTGGGCACGCGGGAGCTCAAGGCGTACCGCCGGGAGATCCGGGTCGTCTTCCAGGACCCCTTCTCCTCGCTCAACCCGCGGATGACGCTGCTCCAGCTTGTCGGTGAGCCGTTGAAGACGAATGAACTGGCCACGGGTTCGGCGATCCAGGACCGAGTGGCGGAGATGCTGCGCCGGGTGGGCCTGCGGCCGGAGTACATGCACCGCTACCCGCACGCGTTCTCCGGGGGTGAGCGGCAGCGGATCAACATCGCCCGTGCCCTGATCACCGAGCCCCGGCTGGTGATCTGCGACGAGGCGGTCTCGGCGCTCGACGTGTCCGTACGCGCGCAGATTCTCAACCTGCTCGCGGACCTGCAGGACGAGTTCAACCTGACCTATCTGTTCATCTCCCACGACCTGTCGGTCATCGAGCACCTCTGCGACCGGGTGACGGTGATGTACCTCGGCAAGATCGTCGAGACCGCGGAGACGTCGGCGCTGTACTCCAAGCCGGACCACCCCTACACCGAAGCGCTCCTCAACGCCGTACCCCTGCCTGACCCGCAGAAGCGGCGGGGCCGGCACGAGCACGCCCTTCCCGACGACCTTCCCGACCCGTCGAACCCACCCCCGGGGTGCCTGTTCCACACCCGCTGCCCGCACGTCCAAGCCGAACGCTGCAACTCCGAGATCCCCGAGCTGCGGACAACAGGCGACGGCCACGTCGCCGCCTGCCACTACTCCGAGAACCTCACCCTCGCGGGGGCCGCGGGCACCCGGCGCTGACTCCGACCCCGCCCCAACGGGCCGGTTGCATGAGATTGCGCTGTACGGCATACTCATGCACTGGTCGTGGTGGAGCGGGATCGAGGAGTCGAGCGCATGGGTTTCACGGTGGCGGTCGCCGGCGCGAGCGGGTATGCCGGTGGCGAGGTCTTACGCCTCCTCCTCGGACATCCCGAGATCGAGATCGGGGCGCTGACGGCGGCCGCGAGTGCCGGCACCCGCCTCGGCCAGCATCATCCCCACCTGGTGGGGCTCGCCGATGAGGTGCTCGGCGAGACCACGACGGAGCAGCTTGCAGGACATGACGTCGTGTTCCTGGCGTTGCCGCACGGGCAGTCCGGCGCGGTGGCGGCGAGCCTTCCCGACGACACGCTGGTGATCGACTGCGGCGCCGACTTCCGGCTGGCCGACGCGGCCGACTGGGAGCGGTGGTACGGCGGGAAGCACGCGGGGACCTGGCCCTACGGCCTGCCCGAGTTGCCCGGCCAGCGCGAGAAGCTGCGTACGGCACGGCGGATCGCGGTCCCGGGGTGCTATCCGACCGTGTCGAGCCTCGCGTTGTACCCGGCGGTGGCTGCCGGACTCGTCCGACCGGAGGACGTGGTGATCGTGGCGGCGTCGGGCACGTCCGGTGCCGGTCGTACGCCGAAGCCGCACCTGCTCGGGAGCGAGGTCATGGGTTCCACCTCGGCGTACTCCGTTGGCGGCACGCACCGGCACACGCCCGAGATCGAGCAGAACCTGCGCCCGGCGGCGGGACCTGACCAGAAGGTCTCGGTGTCGTTCACGCCGGTCCTGGTGCCCATGCCGCGCGGGATCCTCGCGACGTGCACGGCCCAGGTGCAAGGCGAGGTTGACACCGCCCGGGCGCGGGAGGCGTACGCCGAAGCGTGGACAGGCGAGCCGTTCCTCCACCTGCTGCCGGAGGGGTCCTGGCCCACGACGGCGGCGACCCTCGGCGCCAATGCCGTGCATGCGCAGGTCACCGTCGACGAACGTGCCGGCCGGCTCGTCGCGGTCGCCGCGATCGACAACCTGACCAAGGGCACCGCCGGTGGTGGCGTCCAGTGCATGAACCTCGCTCTCGGCCTGCCGGAGACGACAGGCCTCACCACGATCGGACTGGCACCATGAGCGTCACCACGCCCCAGGGATTCCGCGCCACCGGCGTGACGGCCGGACTGAAGCCGAGCGGCAAGCCCGACATCGCCCTCGTCGTCAACGACGGGCCAAGCTTCGCCGCCGCGGCGGTCTTCACGGCCAACCGCTGTAAGGCGAATCCCGTGTTGTGGAGCGAGCAGGCCTGCAAGGACGGGCAGGTCCGTGCCGTCGTCATCAACTCCGGCGGCGCCAACTGCTACACCGGCACCGAGGGTTTCCAGAACACCCATGCGTCGGCGGAGCTCGTCGCCGCCAAGCTGGGCATCGGCGCGATCGATGTCGCCGTCTGCTCGACGGGCCTCATCGGCGAGCAGTTGCAGCGGGAGAAGCTGCTCGCCGGCATCGCCGACGCCGCCGCGCAACTTGCGGTTGACGGTGGTGATGACGCCGCCACGGCGATCATGACGACCGACACGCGATCGAAGCAGGCGGTGTATGCGGGGACCGGCTGGAGCGTGGGCGGCATGGCGAAGGGTGCGGGCATGCTGGCACCGTCGCTCGCCACGATGCTTGTGGTGCTCACCACCGATGCCGACGTCGAGGCGGCGACTGTCAACCGCGCCCTGCGCGAGGCGACGGCCGCGACCTTCGACCGGCTCGACTCCGACGGCTGCATGTCGACCAACGACACTGTCCTGTTGATGGCGAGCGGCGCCGCCGAAGTCGCGCCCGCGTACGACGAGTTCGCCACCGCGGTGCGCGAGGTCTGCCACGACCTCGCCCAACAGCTCATCAGTGACGCGGAGGGCGCCGAGCACGACATCGCGATCGAGGTGGTGAACGCCGCCAGTGAGGCCGATGCGCTCGAGGTCGGCCGGTCGATCGCGCGGAACAACCTGTTCAAGTGCGCGGTCTTCGGCAAGGACGCCAACTGGGGCAGGATTCTGGCCGCTGTGGGTACGACGGACGCGGCGTTCGACCCGGCGACCCTCGACGTGGCGTTCAATGGCGTGTGGGTCTGCCGCGACGGCGGCATCGGCGAGTCCCGCGACCTGGTGGACCTGTCGGCCCGTCAGGTGAAGGTGAGCGTCGATCTCAAGGCAGGCAGCGAGTCCGCCACCATCTGGACCAACGATCTGACTCATGCGTACGTCCACGAGAACTCGGCGTACTCCACCTGAACACCACCTGGACACCACCTGAGAACGGGCGGCCGGACGAGATCATGAACCCCTTGAAGAGCCCATGAGCACGGTGAAGAAGCGCGACCAGACCGAGGCGCAGACGAAGGCCGGAACACTGATCGAGGCGTTGCCCTGGTTGGAGGAGTTCCACGGCTCGATCGTCGTCATCAAGTACGGCGGCAACGCGATGACCGACGACACGCTCAAGCGAGCTTTCGCCGAGGACATCGTGTTCCTGCGTTATGCCGGTCTGCGTCCCGTCGTCGTCCACGGCGGCGGTCCACAGATCAGCGAGATGCTCGGCCGGCTCGACATCACCAGCGAGTTCCGCGGCGGGCTGCGGGTCACCACGCCGGAGGCGATGGAGGTCGTCCGGATGGTGCTCGTCGGCCAGGTGGGCCGTGAGCTCGTCGGACTGGTCAACTCGCACGGCCCGTTCGCGGTGGGGCTGTCGGGAGAGGACGCGGGCCTCTTCACCGCCGAACGACGGATGGCGACCGTCGACGGCGAGGAGGTCGACATCGGTCTGGTCGGTGACGTCGTCTCGGTGCGGCCCGAGGCGGTGCGGGATCTGATCGACGCGGGCCGTATTCCGGTGGTCTCGAGCGTGGCGCCCGACATCGATGGCCTGGTCCACAACGTCAACGCCGACACGGCCGCCGGCGCTCTCGCGGTCGCGTTGGGCGCCCGGAAGCTCGTCGTCCTCACCGACGTCGAGGGTCTCTACCGCGACTGGTCGGCCGGCGGTACGAACGGCGAGGTGATCAGCGAGCTCGACGCCGACGAGCTGACCGATCTCCTGCCCACCCTGGCGTCGGGCATGGTCCCGAAGATGGAGGCGTGCCTCCGGGCGGTTCAGGGTGGCGTGCCCCAGGCGCACGTGATCGACGGCAGGGTGGCGCATTCGCTGCTGTTGGAAGTGTTCACCAACGAGGGGATCGGCACGATGGTCGTGCCGACGACGAAGGAGGAGACGTGAGTCTCGCGCCGCAGTACGACGCATGGGCCGACCGGTTCGAAGGGGCCCTGATGCCGACCTACGGTCGTCCCCCGGTGGCGCTGGCGCGCGGCGAGGGGTGCGCGGTGTGGGACGTCGACGGCAAGCGATACTTCGACTTCATCGCCGGCATCGCCGTGTCGTCACTGGGACACGCCCACCCTGCCCTCGTCGAGGCTGTGTCGCGGCAGGTGGCGACTATCGCGCACACGTCCAACCTCTTCCTGCACCAGCCGGAGGTCCTGCTTGCCGAGAAGCTGCTCGCACTGCTGGGGCACGAGGGGCGCGTCTTCTTCACCAACAGCGGGACCGAAGCCAACGAAGCGGCGTTCAAGCTCGTCCGCCGGCATGCCGCCGGCACCGGTCGAGGGTTCGTCGTCGCCGCGCTGGACGGCTTCCACGGCAGGACGATGGGCGCACTCGCACTCACCGGCAAGGCGGCCATACGCGAGCCTTTCGCACCGTTCGGTGTCGATGTGCGGTTCGTGCCGTACGGCGATGCCGCGGCGCTGAAGGAGGCCGTCACCGACGAGTGCGCGGGGCTGTTCCTGGAACCGGCGTTGGGGGAGGGCGGGGTGGTCCCGGCGCCGGACGGGTACCTCGCGGCGGCCCGGGAGATCTGTGACGCGACGGGTGCGGTGTTCGTCCTCGACGAGATCCAGAGCGGCATCGGGCGTACCGGCTGGTGGTTCGCCCATGCACGCGACGGCGTGCGGCCCGACGTCCTTACGCTCGCCAAGGGTCTCGGCGGCGGGCTGCCGATCGGGGCGTGCATTGGCGTGGGTGAGTTCGGCACGACCTTCGACAAGAGTGAGCACGGCTCGACGTTCGGCGGTAACCCGGTCGCGTGTGCGGCCGCGCTCGCGGTCCTCGAGACGATCGAGCGGGACGACCTGCTCGGGAACGCCGCGACGACCGGGGGAGAGCTCGCTGACGGCATCGCCGCGCTGAGCCATCCCCTGCTGGGAGGCGTCCGCGGTCGTGGTCTGTGGCTCGCCGCCGTCCTCACCCGGCCGAGGGCCGCCGCGGTGCAGGCGGCCGCGCAGGACGCGGGATTCCTGGTCAACGCCGTCCAGCCGGACGCCGTACGCCTGGCCCCGCCGCTCGTCGTCACCACCACCGAGGTGCAAGCTCTCCTTGACGCGTTCCCGGCGATCCTCGACGCCGGCCTGGAGAGGGAGGCGTAGATGGTGCGGCACTTCCTGCGCGACGACGACCTGTCTCCCGAAGAACAGACCCGGGTCCTCGATCTCGCCGACGCGATGAAGAAGGACCGGTTCGCCGCGCGTCCGCTGGCGGGACCGCAGGCGGTCGCGATCCTCTTCGACAAGCCGACCCTGCGTACTCAGACGTCGTTCACGGTAGGTGTCGCCGAACTCGGCGGCCATCCGATGGTCGTCGACGCCCGCCTGGCACAGGTGGGCGTACGCGAGTCGATCGCCGACACCGCGCGCGTGCTCGGTCGGCAGGTCGCGGCGGTCGTGTGGCGGACGTACGGCCAGGACCGGATCGAGGAGATGGCGGCCCATGCCGGCGTGCCCGTGGTCAATGCGCTCACCGACGACTTCCACCCGTGCCAGGTGCTCGCCGACCTGCAGACGATCCGTGAGCAGAAGGGCCGGCTGGCGGGCCTTCGCCTGACCTACCTCGGCGACGGTGCGAACAACATGGCGCATTCGTACCTCCTGGGCGGTGCGGTCGCGGGCATGCACGTCCGTATCGGCACCCCGGACGCCTACCAACCCCATCCCGGCATCCTCGATCGGGCGGCGGCGATCGCCCGCGAGACCGGCGGTTCGGTCGCGGTCCTGCACGACCCGCGCAAGGCGCTGGAGGGCACCGACGTCGTGGCGACCGACACGTGGGTCTCGATGGGCCGGGAGGACGAGGCGGACGACCGCAGCGCGCCGTTCGTGCCGTACGCCGTCACCGAGGACGCGATGGCCCACGCGGCACCGGACGCGATCGTGCTGCACTGTCTGCCGGCGTACCGGGGCAAGGAGATCGCCGCCAGCGTGATCGACGGCCCGCGGAGCGTGGTCTGGGACGAGGCGGAGAACCGCCTGCACGCACAGAAGGCCCTGCTGACGTTCCTGCTGGATCCGTCTGTGGCGGCGACGGAGGTACGTTCACGATGACCCGGGAGCAGCAGCTGACGCCGAAGTGGCCGGCGACGAAGACGGCCCGCCAGCAGTACATCGTCGAGGTCCTGTCCCGCTCAGCCGTGCGTTCGCAGTCCGAACTCGTCGACCGGCTTGCCGAGGCGGGGATCGCGGTGACGCAGGCCACCCTGTCCCGAGACCTCGACGACCTCGGCGCGGTCCGCGTCCGCAGCCCCGCCGGCGCCCTCGTCTACGCCCTGCCGGGTGAAGGCGGCGACCGGACCCCGCGGGCGGCCCCGGACGCGCCGGCGGCAGCGGAGAGCCGGCTCGCCCGGGTCTGTGGTGAGCTGCTGGTGTCGGCAGTGGCGTCGGCCAACCTGGTGGTGCTGCGGACGCCGCCGGGTGCCGCGCAGTTCTTCGCGTCCGCGCTCGACCACGCGGAGATCGCCGACATCCTCGGCACGATCGCCGGCGACGACACCGTGCTCGTCGTCGCGCGAGATCCGGCGGGCGGTGACGCCATTGCCGACCAGCTGCTCGTGCTGGCCCGCCAGCACCGCCCCGGCGGGCGACCGCCGACCCCTACTGGACCTGAGAAAGCTTCGAAGGAGTAACACCATGACCGAGCGGGTAGTTCTCGCCTACTCCGGGGGCCTCGACACCTCCGTGGCGATCGGATGGATCGCCGACCAGACCGGCGCCGAGGTGGTCGCATGCGCGATCGACGTCGGCCAGGGCGGCGAAGATCTCGAGACCGTACGCAAGCGGGCGCTGGAATGCGGAGCGGTCGAGGCGGTCGTCGTCGACGCGAAGGACGAGTACGCCGAGGAGTTCTGCATGCCGGCGTTGGCGGCCAACGCCCTCTACATGGATCGCTACCCGCTGGTGTCGGCCCTGTCACGTCCCCTCATCGTGCGGCACCTCGTCGCTGCCGCGAAGGACCACGGCGCATCCGTCGTCGCACACGGCTGCACCGGCAAGGGCAACGACCAGGTGCGGTTCGAGGTGGGCGTGGGCGCGCTGGCGCCGGACCTGAAGGTGCTCGCCCCGGTCCGCGATTTCGCGTGGACGCGCGAGCAGGCGATCTCCTACGCCGAGCAGCACGGCCTGCCGATCGACGTCTCGAAGAAGTCGCCGTTCTCCATCGACCAGAACGTCTGGGGTCGCGCGGTCGAGACGGGCTTCCTCGAGGACCTGTGGAACGCGCCCACCGAGGAGGTCTACGACTACACCCAGGACCCGTCGGTGGCACGGGAGCCGGACGAGGTCGTGGTGTCGTTCGTGGCGGGTCGGCCGGTGGCGATCGACGGCATACCGGTGACACCGCTCCAGGCGATCCAGCAGCTCAACGCCCGGGCAGGTGCCCAGGGGGTCGGCCGGCTCGACATGGTGGAGGACCGGCTGGTCGGGATCAAGAGCCGGGAGGTGTACGAAGCGCCCGGCGCGATCGCACTCATCGCCGCACACCAGGAACTGGAGAACGTCACCGTCGAGCGGGATCTCGCCCGGTTCAAGCGGCAGGTCGAGCAGCGCTGGACCGAGCTGGTCTACGACGGTCTGTGGTTCTCGCCGCTCAAGCAGGCGCTGGATGCCTTTGTCGTCGACTCGCAGACGTACGTCTCAGGCGAGGTCCGGATGGTGCTGCACGGCGGCCGCGCGGTGGTCAACGGCCGGCGTTCGGACTCCTCGCTCTACGACTTCAACCTCGCGACCTACGACGAGGGCGACGCGTTCGACCAGTCGCTCGCGCGGGGCTTCGTCGAGCTGTGGGGACTCCCGAGCAAGATCGCCGCCAAGCGCGACCAGGCCCACCCCTGACGGAACGACCGACAGAATCGGAGGGGGCCTTTCCCCCGCGCGGCGCTGACGACGGCGGTCCGCGGGAGGAGACCCCTCCGGTGATCATGATCGTGATCATGAGGGTTTTCGGGGTCCATACGCCCCTTTCCCTTCATGATCATGGAGGACTGGCGATTTCAGGTCCGGGCGCTACTTTCAGGTCCGGGAGCTAAGGGACGAGTGTGAGCAACGAACAGCCACCGGGTCAGCCGGTATCCGACGCCCAGGCCACGAGACTGTGGGGCGGCCGCTTCACCGGCGGGCCCGCTGAGGCGCTGGCCGCCCTGTCGAGGTCGGTGCAGTTCGACTGGCGACTCGCGCCGTACGACATCCGCCAGACCGGAGCACACGCCCGCGTACTGCACCGCGCGGGCCTGCTCACCGCCGACGAGCTCGACAGGGTGACCGTCGCCCTCGACGAGCTCGACACCGCCGTACGCCAGGGTGATCTCCTGCCCCAGCCCGACGACGAGGACGTCCACACGGCGGTCGAACGCGAGCTCGTCGCCCGGCTCGGCCCTCTCGGCGGCAAGCTCCGCGCCGGCCGCAGCCGCAACGACCAGGTGGCGACCGACTTCCGGCTCTACCTCCGCGACCAGGCACGTCACCTCGCGGCCGCGATCGGCGACCTCCAGCGGGCCCTGCTCGACCAGGCCGAGCACCATGCGGCCACCCCCGCGCCCGGGTTCACCCACCTCCAGCACGCCCAGCCGGTGTCGTTCGGTCACGAGCTCGCCAAGCACGTCCATGCCCTCGCCCGCGACGTCGACCGTCTCCGCGACTGGGACACCCGCGCCGCGGTCTCACCGCTCGGCTCCGGTGCGCTCGCCGGGTCCTCTCTGCCGCTGGATCCCGAGGCGGTGGCCGCCGAGCTGGGCTTCACCCGCGCCGCCGAGAACTCCCTCGACGCCGTGTCCGACCGGGACTTCGTGGCCGAGTTCCTCTTCTGTACGGCGATGCTGGGCGTGCACCTGTCCCGGCTCGGAGAGGAGTACTGCCTGTGGGCGTCGACGGAGTTCGCCTGGGTCCGGCTCGACGACGCGTTCGCCACCGGGTCGTCGATCATGCCGCAGAAGAAGAACCCCGACATCGCCGAGCTCGTCCGGGGCAAGTCGGGCCGTCTCATCGGCCACCTCACGGGCCTGCTCGCGACCCTCAAGGGCCTGCCGTTCGCGTACAACCGGGACCTGCAGGAGGACAAGGAGCCGGTCTTCGACGCGGTCGAGCAGCTCCTCCTCGTGCTGCCGGCAATGACTGGCATGGTGGCGACCTCGAGATTCGACGCCGAACGCATGGCCGCCGCCGCACCCCTCGGGTTCGCGCTCGCCACGGACATTGCCGAATGGCTGGTACGACAGGGCGTCGCGTTCCGGGACGCGCACGAGATCGCCGGTGCGTGCGTTCAGGAGTGTGAGAAGCGCGGCATCGACCTCACCGACCTCGGCGACGAGGACCTGGCCGGTATCTCGCGCCATCTCACCCCTGAGGTGCGTACCGTCCTGAGCGTCCAAGGCAGCCTGGACGCCCGGTCAGCCACCGGTGGCACGGCGCCTGCCCGGGTCCGAGAGCAGCTCGCCGACCTGAGGGAGCGGGTGGCGGCGGACGTGGGCTGGGCCGGACAGTCGCCGGCATGACCGACGATCTGCGTGTCCTCTTCGACCGGCCCGTGCTCCAGGCAGCTCCCATGCTGCTCAACCAGATCGTCGAGCACGAGACCGACGAGGGCTTGGTCGCGGTCCGTCTCACCGAGGTCGAGGCGTACGACGGTCACAACGACCCCGGATCGCACGCCTATCGCGGCCAGACCGCGCGCAACACCGTGATGTTCGGCCCGCCTGGACACGTCTACGTCTACTTCACCTACGGCATGCACTGGTGCATGAACCTCGTCTGCGGTCCGGATGGCAGCCCTTCCGCGGTGCTTCTTCGCGCCGGAGAGGTGGTCGACGGGCAGGACCTCGCCTTGAGCCGGCGAGCCGCGGCGCGGTCGGCGCGCGATCTCGCCCGCGGGCCGGCGCGGCTTGCCCAGGCACTCGGCGTCGACAAGGCCTGCAACGGCCTGGACGTCTGTGACCCCACATCCCCGCTGCGGATCCGGCAGGCGCCACGGGTCCCCCGGTCGCGCATCCGCCGTGGGCCGCGGGTCGGCCTCGCCGGGGCCGCCGAGCGTCCCTGGCGGTTCCACACGGTGGGGGAGCCGACCGTCTCGGTCTACCGGCCACACACCCCCAAACGCCGTCGTACCGGCGAATCGGTTTCACAAGCGCCCGACCCCTCGGGCACTCTTGGAGGCGGACCTTCCGGCCAACCGGCCGGACGCTCACGGAAATCACGGAAGGAACAACGGTGACCGAAGACATTCTCGACGAGTTGCACTGGCGTGGCCTGGTCGCTGAGTCGACCGACGAAGCCGCGCTCCGGGAGGCACTCCAGTCGGGACCGGTCACCTATTACTGCGGTTTCGACCCGACCGCGCCCAGCCTGCACCACGGTCACCTCGTGCAGCTCATCACGATGCGCCGCCTGCAGCTCGCAGGCCACGACCCGCTGGCGCTGGTCGGTGGCTGCACCGGCCTGATCGGCGATCCGAAGCCGGACGCCGAGCGGACGCTGCATCCGCCCGAGGTGGTCGCGAGTTGGGTCGAGGAGATCAAGCGTCAGATCGAGCCGATCCTGGCCTTCGAAGGCCCCCACGCCGCCCGGCTGGTCAACAACCTCGACTGGACGGCGGAGCTGAGGGCGATCGACTTCCTTCGCGACGTCGGCAAGCACTTCCGAATCAGCCGGATGCTGGCCAAGGAGGCGGTCAGGGCCCGGATGGAACGCGATATCGGGATCAGTTACACCGAGTTCAGCTACCAGATCCTGCAGGCTCTGGACTACCGCGAGCTGTTCCTGCGGTACGGCTGCACGCTGCAGTACGGCGGCAGCGACCAGTGGGGCAACATCACCGCGGGTGTCGACCTGCTCCGGCGCTCCGAAGGGGCGACTGTCCACGCCCTCGCGACGCCGCTGCTCACGAAGGCAGACGGAACGAAGTACGGCAAGTCCGAAGGCAACGCGATCTGGTTGTCGCCGTCGATGATGTCGCCGTACGCCTTCTACCAGTTCTGGATCAACATCGAGGACGCTGATGTCAGCAGTCACCTGAGGTTCATGAGCTTCAGGTCGCGTGAGGAGATCGAGGAACTGGAGAAGGCGACCGCTGAGCGGCCCGCCGCGCGGGAAGGGCAACGCGCACTGGCCGAGGAACTGACAACGCTCGTGCACGGCGCGGACGAGTGCGCCCGAGTGGTCGCCGCTTCCCGGGCACTCTTCGGCCGTGGCGAACTCGCGGACGTCGACGAACGCACCCTCGACGCGGCACTGCGGGAAGCACCAAACATCCGTGTCGAAACGGGCGAGACGCTCCCGGCTGTGGTCGATCTGCTGGCCGAGTCCGGCCTGGCGCAGAGCCGCGGTGCGGCGCGCCGCACGATCAGCGAGGGTGGCGCCTACCTCAACAACGTCCGGATCGAGGACGTCGACGTGGTGCCGACCGGCACGGATCTCCTTCACGGGCGGTGGCTGGTGCTTCGTCGCGGACGACGCAACGTTGCCGGCGTCGAGGTGATCCGGACCACATGATCCGGCCGGAGTAGGCGAAGCGCCAGGCCCGTTAGTGGCAGCAATCGGCAGCCGTGGGACCGGGGTCCCGTGGCTCAGGGAGACCTGGGGCGTGACCTGCTCCGATCCTTCCTGGTCCACGGGACGACCTGGACTTGACTCTGGATCGCTGCGTACGTAAGGTTCCTATTCGCCTCGCAGGGAAGTGCGGGACGCCCATCGGGCGGCCGAACCCGCGAGGAATCCTTCGAAACCTACTCAGACCGGCGCGTTCTGCGCGCCCTGGTCTGGTCGGCGGACAGGAGCCGGATCCAAGGGCCTCCCGATTTGACCGGGTTGCCAGGGAAACGGTAGCTTCAAGGTCCTCGCCGAGGAGCGGGACGCTGAAAGGCGGCCGGCCAGGCGAGGATCCCACCAGATGCGATCTGCAGGGGTGCTTCGTGCGCCCTACGGATGGCGACGGTGGGGATCGGGTTCCAACGCATCGACTCGTCGGTGAGATGGAGTCCACAAACCCTAGTCACCCAGGCGGCGAACCCGAGGGTTTCTGCGGCTTGGAGTGCCTGATCTTTGAGAACTCAACAGCGTGCCGATAGTCGATGGTTTTGTGTTGTTTTGGCTCATGGCGCATTTTTGTGTGTTGTGGGTTTGTGTTTTTTTGGGGCCTGTTTTGGGCTTTCTGTTGGTTTTCGACGGAGAGTTTGATCCTGGCTCAGGACGAACGCTGGCGGCGTGCTTAACACATGCAAGTCGAGCG
>NZ_JBEEAB010000090.1:0-689 GCF_040120725.1 Actinopolymorpha sp. B9G3
CGCGACCACCGCGTCAACGTCTGGCACTCCTCATCGCTCAACACAAGCTCAGCCTTCGGCCGCCCAGTCCTCGCCATCCACCAAACCTACACTTACCCGACGAATTTCAGGCGGAGGACACTAGTGGCTCGCAGACCATGCCGCGCTCTCCGCCTCGTTCCACCGGTCTATCGGCACCGACGGCTCGGCGGAACTGCCACACAATAGGCTCTGCCCAACACCCCGAAACACGGCCCGCGTTGCTTCGACCGCTGGAATCCACCCCCCGACAAGTGAGATTGTCACCGGACCACCTTTCTGAGACGTGCCGGCCGCGACCGCAGTCCTCCCGCGCCTGTCCGGCCGGCGTGTCCGGTTGTCGTTCCCTACCGGACACCCCGGCAGCCGTTTGCCGAAGTGCCCCTCGATACGGGATCAAGGCGCGCTGATGCGGCGCACCGGCCGGCCATCGCCCCAGGGGGGCGCCCGTGATCGTTCCTTCTGCCCGTGACCTTGCCGTGCCGTTGTAGGGCGAGGACCACGAGCGCGGTGATCTCGCTCCCTGACCTCGGCGGTGGACCACCTAGCCTCGATCTTTCGTGGGCTGTGGGTGAGTTCGGCGCGTAAATGTACGGAAGTGCCTGTCCGGCTTGGAAGAATTCGGCTTGTCGAAGGTCGAAGTCGTCCGAGCGGAAAGGCACTCCGTAGGT
>NZ_JBEEAB010000091.1:0-713 GCF_040120725.1 Actinopolymorpha sp. B9G3
AGGCCATGTGGGTCATGCGGGACACGAAGTCGCCGCCGATGCCACGGCCTTGGAAGGGAGGGACGATGCCGATGACGACGATGGCGACGTGGCCGTTGGTCTGCCAGCCGATCTCGGCGAACCCAACTGGATCTTCTCCGATCCTGACTATCCAGGTGCGGATGTGTGGAGGGCTCAGCTCTTCGGCCCATCGTTCGGGCGACCACGCGCTGCGGCCGCTGTTGTTCCAGATCTCCCGGTACAGCCGGCAGATCGTGGGGGCAGCCGAGGGGGACACCTCGTCAACGACGAGTTCCGGAACTCTGGGCGAGGGGCGCAGATGGCTTGGATCGGTCATCTCCAGGTAGATCCCTGCAGGGGCCATAGCCGGCGACCGTAGTTGTGCTGCGATTGTGGCGCCACAGGATTTCTCTGGGACGAACGATGCCAGGAGAGCCGCTAGCCGTGCCCCTCACGTCCCCCGAACAGCCCTCACCAGCCGTCAATGATCAACGCTCACCAGCACCAGGCCAGGCTCAGAGGCACCAGGACGACGGAGTGGCCTGCGCACGAGAACCGGTTCTGTCTCAAATTTCGTGAGGCGGTGGGCCGGTCGGTGACTGTTGGTGGTGGTGTCATGTGAGTAGTACTCGTTTCCGGAGGAGGTCGAAGTTTGCGCGGCCGAACATTTGACGTTTGAGGTATTTGATTTTGTTGACGATGCCTTCGAACAT
>NZ_JBEEAB010000092.1:0-597 GCF_040120725.1 Actinopolymorpha sp. B9G3
AAGACTCCTACCTACCCAACGGCAGCCCGATCGGCACCCCCGAAGAGGCCCTCGACTGCGCCTGCGGCCTCTACCTCGCCGACCCCACCGCCTGGACCACCGAGTAGACCTCCGAGTAGACCTCCGACGAACTTACGACGCCGACCACTTAGGTCGGGACTAACGGCCCGACCATCTGTTCGAATCGGTGTGCAGCGTGGTAGACGCAACGGGTGAACCTCCAGGGGTGGTATCACGACATGTACGACGCATATGGGCTTGAGGTACTTGACCAGGCTGCGTGCCTGGCGCTGCTCAGTCAGAACAAGGTCGGGCGGTTCGTCTTCGTCGACCACATGCTGCTCGCCGTCCATCCAGTGGCATACGCCTTCGATGGCGGAAGCGTCGTCTTCCAGACCAACGGCGGCGCCAAGCTCGACGCAGCCACCAAACACGACCTCGCCGCATTCGAGGTCGACTACATCGACCCCGAACACGGACGGGGATGGACTGTCACCCTCAGCGGACATGCCGAACCAGTCACCGATCCGCAGGAAGTAGCACGACTGCACAAACTGCTACCCGAGCCTTGGACGAACGACGGCAGAGTCGACATCA
>NZ_JBEEAB010000093.1:0-592 GCF_040120725.1 Actinopolymorpha sp. B9G3
GCTATCGCGCCGTTGCCACCCGATACGACAAACGCGACTACATCTGGCGCGGCACAATCGACATCGCATCGATCAGAATCTGGCTCCGCGACCCACCAACCCAAGATCTACGGGACACGCCCTAGTCATCTGCCGGCGTAGCTGCACGTCGTCAAGGCCGTCCAGCTTGTGCAGCAGCGTCGCCCGGTGGTAGTCGAGCTGCCCGGTCAGCATCTCGCGCTCACCGGCCAGGCGGTTCGGACTCGCTCGTTCGATGGATGCGGTGAACGGCGGCGTGGGAACGGGGTTCATGACATCTCCGTCGGTGGTCGGCTGAGGGTGCCCCCGCCGTGAGTTCTACACGCGTCCTGGTACGTACAGAAGTCGATCCGCTTACGAACAGGTAGGACGATGGCGGCGCGACGCCAACGTCTCATGCGTAGGTGACGCTCGCTTGTAGGTACGTCGGGCGGGAGGTCGCTCGTGGCGGACTACACCAGTGACCGGAGTCCGTTTGGCCGAGGTAGTCACTGGCTTGGCGAACACAGGCAGAATGGATGACCCACCGGGTCGGCGTACACCGGCCAGGGACCACCGATGTCAGGTAGTTGGA
>NZ_JBEEAB010000094.1:0-537 GCF_040120725.1 Actinopolymorpha sp. B9G3
CTAGCTGTTGCGGTTCATGAGGTTGGTGACGCGGTGGTGGGGGTTGTGAGGAGCTGAGGCGGGTCTCCGTCGGCAGGATGTGAAGCGCTGACCACACGTCCTGTTCCGAAGGAGACCCGCGTGTCCCACCGTAATGCTCCGTTGACTCCTGCTGGCCGTCTGCGTCTTGTTCAGCGGTGTCAGGCCCGTCCGATCGCTCATGTGGCTGCCGAGGCTGGTGTGTCTCGGCAGTGCCTGTCCAAGTGGGTCGGCCGGTACCGCCGGTGTGGTGAGGTGGGTCTGCTCGACCGGTCGAGCGTGCCACACGCCTCGCCGTCGCAGCTGGCGCCGGAGGTGGTGGAGCTGATCGAGTCCTGGCGCCGCAAGCGCAAGTGGTCCGCCCGCACGATCGCCACCGAACTGGCCGCCCACGGGCACCGGGTCTCGGCCGCGACGGTGGGCCGCTGGTTCGTCCGGCTGGGCATCAACCGCCGCCGCGACCTCGACCCCGACGGCGAGGTGAACCGCAGACCAGCCACGATCACCGCCCGCTATCCC
>NZ_JBEEAB010000095.1:0-528 GCF_040120725.1 Actinopolymorpha sp. B9G3
GGCTGAGGAGCCGGATAGCAGCCCATCTGACCATCGATTCGTGGTGTTCGGGTTGGCGTTCGTAGTCGCGGGCGCAGCGGCGGTGCCGGACGATCCAGGCGAGGGTTCGTTCGACGACCCAGCGGCGTGGAAGGACTTGGAAGCTGTGCTTGTCGGTGCGTTTGACGATCTGCAAGGTCAACTTCAGCTGCTGCAGGGCCCAGTCGACGAGTTTGCCGGCATAGCCGGAGTCGGCAAACACCAGCTTCATCCGGCAGAAGGACCCGGCCACCCGTTGGAGCAGCGGTTTGGCGGCGTCGCGGTCTTGCACCGATGCGGCGGTCACCATGACCATCAGCAGCAGACCGAGCGTGTCGACCACGATGTGACGCTTGCGACCATTGATCTTCTTGCCCGCGTCGAACCCTCGAGTGTTCGCACCGACGGTCTCGGCACCCTTGACCGAAGCCGAGTCCACCACACCCGCAGACGGACTCGCCGCGCGCCCTTGACGGATGCGTACTCGGTCCCTGAGCGTGTCGAGGATGT
>NZ_JBEEAB010000096.1:0-480 GCF_040120725.1 Actinopolymorpha sp. B9G3
TACCTCAAACGTCAAATGTTCGGCCGCGCAAACTTCGACCTCCTCCGGAAACGAGTACTACTCACATGACACCACCACCAACAGTCACCGACCGGCCCACCGCCTCACGAAATTTGAGACAGAACCCAAGAACCCACTCGTAATGCGTAGCTCGGCCCGGTCGCGCCGGGCAGCGCGGGAGCGTTGCGCAGACACCGGCGGATGCTTGACGCTTCGTGACCGAAAGCCGCACCATCGTCGACATGTCCGTAGCCTCCGCACAGGCAAGCGCCTTCTACGAAGAGTTCCTCAGCAACGGCCAAGTCTTCGCCGTGAGAGACGACGCCGGTTTCCCGGCTCCGCGCAACCCTGATGGCGCGCGTGCCATGCCCTTCTGGTCGAAGCGGAGCCGTGCCGAGAAGATCATCGCCAACGTTCCGGCATACGCCGGAATGGAGCCGGTTGAGATCTCTGGACAGGACTGGTTGGACAAGTGGCTGC
>NZ_JBEEAB010000097.1:0-446 GCF_040120725.1 Actinopolymorpha sp. B9G3
ACCGCACCGACCGCACCGTTGATGACAGCTGTGTCATAACCGAAGAGAAAGCCGCCGAGCGCCGCCGCCGCGGCGACCGGGGCGACCCTGCCGGTCGGCCCCGCGGGTGCACCCGGGGGTTCGGTCACCTGCCGAGTCATGGGATCTCCTTCGTCGGCTCCATGACCAAAGTGCTGTGCTGATTGGCGTCCTCACTCCGTTCGGTCATGCCAGGTTTTCTCCCCGACGGGGGTGGATCGCACGCCTGCAGCGCGCCGGGCCTACCGTCTGGCCTACGCGCCT
The DNA here is from genome assembly GCF_040120725.1 of Actinopolymorpha sp. B9G3. Taxonomy (NCBI): domain Bacteria; kingdom Bacillati; phylum Actinomycetota; class Actinomycetes; order Propionibacteriales; family Actinopolymorphaceae; genus Actinopolymorpha; species Actinopolymorpha sp. B9G3. Next base: position 283 of record NZ_JBEEAB010000097.1, read on the forward strand.
GACCTACCGTCGGCCGCGCAGCAGTTCGATCACCGCTGAGTCGTCGAGTCGGCCGAGCCCTGCCCGACGGCCCGCGAGGTAGAGCTGTTCGGCCGTGGTGGCGAGCGGTGTCGGGTAGTCGGCCGCCCGTGCCGCGTCAGTGACGAGGCCCATGTCCTTGACGA
>NZ_JBEEAB010000098.1:0-399 GCF_040120725.1 Actinopolymorpha sp. B9G3
TGATGCCGTTGTCGAGCACGTAGTAGATCCCGTTGACAATGTCGCGACGGCAGTGCTCCTCCGGGCGCCCCACCCCCAGGAGCAGTGACGCAGGTTCGGGGAGCAGCGGATCGATCTGCGCCCACTCGGCATCGCTCATATCCGACGGATACCGGCTCACCCGCGTCTGCCGGCGACGGTGGAACCCCGACAGACGGCAGCACCGCTTGATCCGACCCTCATCCAGGGTGGCAACTACAGCATCGACACGGCAGACTAGCAACGGAACTCCTGGTATATCGGCGACTTCAAGCACCGCTCGATCTACCAGGAGTTCCTTCCATTACCAGCGAAGACACGGCCACCAAGATCAACAGAGACGAAGCTCACACCAGAGAACCAGGTTCAGGAACAGGCTCT